>JAICWH010000160.1 GCA_025934895.1 Nocardioidaceae bacterium
CACGGACAGGCCCACCGCCTCGTCGAGCGTGGTCGCCAGCTCCTCCAGGTACGGCAGGGCGATGTCGCGCCGGCTGGGCTCGCCGTGCTCGGGCACCGCGAGCACCGCGACGGTGGGACCGATCCGGTACACGCCGTCGGCGCTGCGGCGCACCGCGTCCAGGTTCTCGAGGGTGGCCAGCAGCCGGGCGGTCGTCGAGGTGGGCATCCCCGTCGCATCGGCGAGCTCGACCAGGCCGCCGGGACAGTGGGCGACCTGGCTCAGCAGGGCGATCGCGCGCTCCACGCTCTTTACACCGGCCATCGTCGGACGTACGTTACCGCTAGACGGGCAGAAGTCCAGTGGTTCCCACAGAGTGGGAATCTCCATGAAGTCAGATCGACGCAGGGAGCCAGTGATGGCGGGTGCCCGTGAGCACGGGGCCGAGGGGTCCCCGAACGGCCCTGACGTTGTCATCATCGGCGCCGGCGTGATCGGGGCCGGACTGGCGTACGAGCTGTCCAAGCGGGGCTGCTCCACGCTGAACCTCGACGCGCTGCCGAGCGCCGGCTACGGGTCCACGAGCTGTTCGAGCGCGATCGTGCGGTTCAGCTACTCCACGCTCCCGGGCGTCGCGATGGCCTGGGAGGGCCTGCAGTACTGGCGCGACTGGCCCGACTACCTCGGCGTCCAGGACGACCGGGACCTCGCCCGGCTGGTGAGCTGCGGGATGGCCCTGCTGGACACCCCGACCGGTCATGCCGCCAAGGTGATGGCGCTGTTCGACCAGCTGGCGATCCCCTACGAGCACTGGGATGCCGCCGAGCTCGAGCGGCGGCTGCCGCTGCTCGACGCGCGCGTGATGGGCCCACCCGCACCCGTGGACTCCGAGGGCTTCTGGCGCGAGCCGGGTGAGCCGCTCGCCGGCGCCGTCTGGACGCCCGACGCGGGCTACGTCAGCGACCCCCAGCTCGCGAGCCGCAACCTCCAGCACGCGGCGCAGGCGCTCGGAGCCCGGTTCCGGTTCCACGCCGAGGTGGTCAGTATCGAGCGACGCGACGACCGGGTCACCGGCGTGACGCTCTCCGACGGGACCATCATCCCCGCACCCGTGGTGGTCAACGCCGCCGGACCGGACTCGGGTCGGGTGAACAAGCTCGCCGGGCTAGCCGGCACGATGTCGATCCGGACCCGGCCGATGCGCCAGGAGGTGCACCACCTGCCGTCGCCCGTCGGTCCGGACGGACGCGGGCTGGAGTGCATCGTGAGCGACGACGACACCGGTGTCTACGTCCGCCCCGAGACCGGCTCGATGCTCGCGGTCGGCTCGCTCGAGCCGGCCTGCGACGCGCTCGAGTGGCTCGAGGACCCCGACGACTACCAGCGCACCGTCAGCGCGTCGGGCTGGACGCGACAGACGCTGCGGCTGGCCCGGCGCATCCCCGAGCTGCGGATCCCCAACCGGCCGCTGGGGATCGTGGGCGTGTACGACGTCAGCGATGACTGGATCCCCATCTACGACCGCACCGACCTCGACGGCTTCTACCTCGCGGTCGGCACTTCGGGCAACCAGTTCAAGAACGCGCCCGTGGCCGCGCAGGCGATGGCGGAGCTCATCCTCAGGGTCGAGCAAGGGCAGGACCACGACAGCGACCCGGTCCGGGTTCGCGGCCGCTACACCGGGGCCGAGATCGACCTCGGGTTCTTCTCGCGCAACCGGCAGATCAACCGCGACAGCTCCTTCACCGTGAACGGCTGAGTCCCGTGCCCGGCCACCCGACCTCGAACCACCGGCCCTACCTGGAGATGCGCTATGAGTGAGCACGACCTCGACCTCTCGGCGCTGTCCGACGACGAGCTCGTCGAGCAGATGTACGACGACCTCTACGACGGGATGGCCGACGAGATCACCGACGGCACCCGCATCCTGCTCAGCCGGAAGTGGTCACCCCAACGCGTGCTCAACGACGCCCTGGTCGAGGGGATGCGGATCGTGGGGGTCGACTTCCGCGACGGCATCCTGTTCGTCCCGGAGGTGCTGCTGGCAGCGAACGCGATGAAGGCAGGCATGGCGATCCTGCGGCCGCTGCTGGCCGAGACGGGCGCGGAGTCCGTCGGGAAGGTCGTCATCGGCACGGTCAAGGGCGACATCCACGACATCGGCAAGAACCTGGTGGGGATGATGCTCGAGGGCGCCGGGTTCGAGGTCGTCGACATCGGCATCAACAACGACGCGCAGGCCTACCTCGACGCTCTCGAGGAGCACCAGCCCGACATCCTCGGCATGTCCGCGCTGCTGACCACCACGATGCCCTACATGAAGGTCGTCATCGACGCGATGGTCGAGCGCGGCGTGCGGGACCGCTACATCGTCCTGGTGGGCGGCGCCCCGGTGAACGAGGAGTTCAAGGACGCCGTCGGTGCCGACGGCTACTGCCGTGACGCTGCGGTCGCGGCCCAGATGGCCAAGGAGATGGTCCTGGCCCGTCAGGCCGCGGCGCGGCACGACTCGGTCGCCTGAGCCGCATGGGACACCGATGAGCCCACGACGCGGCACCGGCCCCCGCTGCACCGTGATCTGGTGGCACGACATCCCCTCAGAGGTGGTGGTCCGCGACGGCGACCGGACGCTCAGGGCCGAGCTGCCCGGCCGGTTCCAGAAGTCCATCGACCGCGCCGCGATGGGCGGTGGGCAAGCGGGGTCCGGCGCCTACATGGAGGGCTGGACCCGCTCGGAGCGGCCGTGCTCGGGCGACCTCCAGGCCGAGCTCGACGCGGAGGTCGCCGGGCTGGAGCAGCGCTTCCCCGCGAGTGAGCTCGACCGCATGATCGCCGAGGCGCGGGCCCGCCGCGGGCCGACCGGCCGGCACGACGCCTCGGACCCGACGGCGCACCAGGAGAGCAGCACCCCATGACCGAGACCGTCATCAGCTCGGCCGGCCGTGAGGTCGTGATCGGCTACCACCGGCCGTTCGCGATCATCGGCGAGCGGATCAACCCCACCGGACGCAGGGTGCTGGCCCAGGAGATGAAGGACGGCGACTTCACCCGGGTCTGCTCCGATGCGCTCGCCCAGGTCGAGGCCGGCGCCGCCATCCTCGACGTGAACGCCGGCATCCCGCTGGCCGACGAGCCGGCGATTCTGGCGCAGGCGATCCGGCGGGTCCAGTCGCTGGTCGACGTACCCCTCTCGATCGACTCCTCGATCGTCGCCGCCCTGCAGGCGGGTCTCGAGGTCTACCAGGGCAAGCCGTTGGTCAACTCGGTCACCGGCGAGGAGGACCGGCTCGAGTCGGTGCTGCCGCTGGTCGCGAAGTACGGCGCCGCCGTGGTCGCCATCACCAACGACGAGAACGGCATCAACGAGGACCCGGATGCGCGGTTCGAGGTGGCCCGGATGATCGTCAACCGGGCCGCGGACCACGGCATCCCGCGCTCCGACATCGTCATCGACCCCCTGGTGATGCCGATCGGGGCGATCGGCACGGCGGGGCGCCAGGTGCTGGCCCTGGTCCAGCGGCTGCAGTCCGAGCTCGGCGTCAACACGACCTGCGGTGCCTCCAACATCAGCTTCGGGCTTCCGAACCGGGCGACCATCAACGCGGGCTTCCTGGCGATGGCCATCGGGGCGGGGCTGACCTCGGCGATCACCAACCCCCTCGAGCCCGAGATCCACACCATGGTCAGGGCCGCGGACGTCCTCACCGGCAACGACCCGAACTGCACCGAGTGGATCACCCGCAACCGTCCGCCCGAGAGCACCGACGACGGCGCGGGTCGCCGCCGGACCAACCGGCGTCGCGGCAGGGAGCAGTGAGCCGTGAACCGGGCCACCGACACCGCTGACGTCTGGTTCACGCCGGGAGGACGACGAGGCACCTTCCCGCGGGGGACCACGGTGCTCGACGCCGCCCGCTCGCTGGGCGTGGACCTCGACTCGGTGTGCGGAGCGAGGGGGATCTGCGGCCGCTGCCAGGTCGAGGTCGGCACGCGTCCCGGTGTGGGCGCCGACCCCGCCCGGCTGAGCGCGCCGACGACGACCGAGACCGGGTACGCCGGCCGGCGACCGCTCGTCGACGGTCGACGCCTGGGCTGCGCAGCCCGGATCGAGGACGACGTGGTCATCGACGTCCCGGAGTCCAGCCAGGTGCACCGGCAGGTGGTCAGCAAGGACGCCGGCGGGCTCGACCTGCCGGTCGACCCGGTCATCGCACTGCGCTACGTCGAGGTGGCGGCACCCGGCATGCAGGAGGCGACCGGCGACCTGCAGCGACTCACGGCGGCCCTCGCCGACGAATGGCAGCTGGCCGACGTGCGCGTCGACCACTCCGTGCTGCGGGACCTGCAGCCCGCACTGGCGCAGGGCGAGCGGTGCGTCACCGTGGCGGTCCGGTCGGGCCGGGACCTGGTGGCGGTCTGGCCCGGGCTGCGGGACCGGCTGTTCGGCGTGGCGTTCGACGTCGGGTCGACCACCCTCGCCGGGCATCTGTGCGACCTGTTCTCGGGCGAGGTGCTCGCCTCGTCGGGGCGGATGAACCCCCAGATCGGCTTCGGCGAGGACCTGATGAGCCGGGTGTCCTACGTGATGATGAACCCGGGCGGTGAGCGCACGCTGACTGCCGTCGTACGACGGGCGCTGGCGGAGATGGTCCGCGACCTGTGCCGCGAGGTCGGTGTGGAACCCGCCGAGGTGCTGGAGATCAGCCTGGTGGGCAACCCGATCATGCATCACCTGGTGTTCGGGCTGGACCCGAGGCCGCTCGGGTCGGCGCCGTTCGCGCTGGCCACCACGGACTCGGTGACCGTGCTCGCCTCCGAGCTCGAGCTCGGGGTGCACCCGGGGGCCCGGGTGTACGCGCCGCCCTGCATCGCCGGGCACGTCGGCGCGGACGCGGCCGCGATGGTGCTCGCCGAGGCCCCGCACCACGGCACCGCGATGACCCTGCTGGTCGACGTCGGCACCAACGCGGAGATCGTGCTCGGCAACAGGGACCGGCTGCTCGCGGCGTCCTCGCCGACCGGGCCGGCCTTCGAGGGGGCCCAGATCTCGAGCGGTCAGCGGGCCGCGCCGGGTGCCGTCGAACGGGTCCGCATCGACCGCGTCACCCTGGAGCCCCGGATCCGGGTGATCGGGTCCGACGCGTGGTCCGACGAGCCGCACTTCGCTCGCACGACCAGGCGCACCGGGGTCACGGGCATCTGCGGCTCGGGGATCATCGAGGCGGTCGCCGAGCTGTTCCTGGCGGGCGTGATCAGCGTCGACGGCACGGTCCGGGAGGGCTCGTCGAGCCGGGTGGTGGCCGACGGTCGGACGTTCTCCTACCGGCTGTGGGACGACCCGGTCATCGAGGTGACGCAGAACGACGTGCGCGCCATCCAGCTCGCGAAGGCGGCCCTGCAGGCGGGGTGTCGGCTGCTGATGGACCACATGGGCATCGAGGAGCCCGACGAGATCCGGTTGACGGGCGCATTCGGCAGTCACATCGACCCCGTCTACGCAACGGTGCTGGGCCTGGTCCCGGACTGCGACCTGGACCGGGTCCACTCGGTCGCCAACTCGGCCGGCCGTGGCTCGCTGATGGCGCTGCTCTCGCAGCAGTCCCGGCGTGACGTCGAGCAGGTGACGGCGACGATCGAGAAGATCGAGACCGCCGTGGAGCCGGACTTCCAGGCGCACTTCGTGGCCGCCATGGGGTTCCCGCACTCCACGCGGCCCTACCCGCACCTGGCCGAGCGGGTCACCCTGCCGGCGCCCCCCGCTCCCGACCCGGGCCGCCGGCGCGGCAACCGGCGCAGCCGGAGCACCGCGGCGCCCTAGCTTTCGCGGGGTCGTGGGTCCCAGCGCGCGGTGTGGCGCCCGCTGGGACCCTCGACCGCAACGGATGACACGCTGTCAACCGCTGGAGCGGGCGATCGCCGGGGAGTGGAAGTCCGGCGCCACCGGCAGAACCGCGGTCCGGGTCGGGCCGGGTCAGCTGGCCGACTGGTCCGGGAACCCGTCGTCGATGCACAAGACGTTGTTCTCGGAGTCCTTGAACCAGGCCGCCTTGCCCATGCCGCCCATCGACGCGACGTCGTTGTCCCACTCGACACCAGGGAGGTCGTAGTGCTCGAAGGTGACGTCCTTGGCCTTGAGGTCACGGACCGTGGCCTCGACGTCGGCGACGTGCCACTGAGCGATCGTGTGGCCGGCCTGCCCGGCGTACTCGGTCTGGTACACGCTGAACACCGAACCGGCGGCCGTGCGGTAGACGCACATGACCCCCTCCATCTCCTGGACGGGGCTGAGTCCCAGCTTGTCCGCGTAGAACGCGCGGGCCCGCCCGAGATCGGCGGCCGGGATGTTCGCGGTGACGGTTGCCTTGTCCAGCATGACTCCTCCTCCTTGACGGGCCCGCCAGCCTGGCACCCCCGGGGCCGCGAGGCCTCCACCTGCTGGCGAGCGTGCATGGAGGCCATCATCGTCTCGGATCGAGGGGGCTCGCCACCCTTACGAGCTGGTGAGGATCAGGAGCTGCTGGGTCGCCCGGGTCATCGCGACATAGCGGTCGACCGCCCCTTCGACGCCCGTCCCGAACGACTCCGGGTCGACGAGGACGACCAGGTCGAACTCCAGCCCCTTCGACAGCACCGGGGTCAGCCACCGGACGCGGGTCGGCGCGCCGGCCACGCCATCTCCCGTCTGGTCGATGCCGATGATGCAGGCGGTCCCCTCGGGATGCGCGCCGAGCCAGGTGTCGAGGAGCGAGGCCAGGTCGGACACGGGTCCGTGTACGACGGGCAGGCCCGTGCTGCGGATCGAGGTCGGCACGTTCGCGTCCGGGAACACCGTCCTGATGACCGGCTCGGCCTCGTCCATGACCTCCTCGGGCGTGCGGTAGTTGATCCGCAGGGAGGCCAGCTCGATCCGGTCGAGCCCGGTCCTCTGGAGCCGTTCCTGCCACGACTCCGGGAACCCGTGCCTGGCCTGCGCACGGTCCCCGACGATGGTGAGGCTCCGGGACGGGCAGCGGGTCAACACCATCTGCCACTCGGCGTCGGTCAGCTCCTGGGCCTCGTCGACCACCACGTGGGCGAACGGGCCGGCCAGCTCGTCCGGCTCCGCCACCGGCGCGGCACCCTCGTCGACCAGCTTCTCCCGGAGGTCCCGCCCGCGGAGCATCGACATCACCAGCATCTCGGAGTCGTCGGTCGCGACCAGGTCGTCGACCACCCGGTCCATCAGCTCCCGCTCGGCGGCCACCGCGGCGTCGTGCCGGCGCCGGCGGCGAGCCACATCGGGGTCGCCGAGCCGTCGCCGGGCCGCGTCCAGGAGCGGGAGGTCGGACACGGTCCAGGCTTCGGGGTCCGGGCGCTGCAGCGCTGCGACCTCGTCAGAGGAGAGCCAGGGGGCGCACCTGCGCAGGTACGCCGGCACCGACCACAGGTCGCCGACGAGGTCGGTGTAGTCGACCATCGGCCAGGCCCGGGCAAACACGTCCACCAGCTCGGCGTTGCGTGCCAGCGCCCGGCGCACGAGGTCACCCGGGACGTCGCTGTCGATCTTGTCCACCAGGATGGTGAGCAGCTCCTCCCAGACCTCGTCGCGCGCCTCGTTGTGTGGAGTGCCGGGG
>JAICWH010000090.1 GCA_025934895.1 Nocardioidaceae bacterium
GGCCCCGACCCGAGCGGGATCCGCATCGGTGCGGACCGAGCCGTCCCCGGCTAGCGTGCTGGGGATCCCGGCCTGCTCGAGGGCGTGGGCAAGGTCGCGCGGTGACGTCGAGCGGGCGAGCGTCCCGGCCGCGGCGAGGAGCTCTTCCTTGCTGCCGGACGCGACGATCTTGCCGTTGCCGATCACGACCAGGTCATCGGCGATGACCTCGATCTCGTGGAGCAGGTGTGAGGACAACAGCACGGTGCCCCCCTGGCTGGCGAAGCCCGTCAGCAGGTCGCGCATCCACCGGATCCCCGCGGGGTCGAGACCGTTGGCGGGTTCGTCGAGGATCAGCACCTTGGGATCTCCGAGGAGTGCGGTGGCGATGCCGAGGCGTTGACGCATCCCGAGGGAGTAGTTGCGCACCCGGCGCTTGGCCTCGGTGGGGGTCAGACTGACGAGCTCGAGCATCTCGTCGACCCGGGTGCGGGGCAGGCCCATGGTGTCGGCGGCGATCGTGAGGATCTCGCGGCCGGTGCGGCCGGCGTGCTGGGCGGAGGCGTCCAGGAGGACGCCCACTTCGAGGCCGGGGTTGGGGAGGTCGGCGAACCGTTCTCCGTTGATGGTCGCGGTGCCGGACGTGGGTACGGTCAGGCCGACCATCACGCGCATCGTGGTGGACTTGCCGGCGCCGTTCGGGCCGAGGAACCCGGTGACGCGACCGGGCAGGGCGGTGAAGGAGACGTTGTCGACGGCGGTGAAGCCGGCGTACCTCCGGGTCAGTGACTCAACAGTGATCATGCGACAACCCTCGCCACGTCGCGGCCCGGCAACATCGGCGTCGAGGCCGGACCGTCCTCGGCCGTTGGTAGGGGCGGGGTCTCGTTCTTTCGGTCGGTCCCCGAGGCCTCGGTGGTCCCTAGGCTGGGCGGGTGGTCACCAACGCCCTGCGCTCGCTGTGGGCCGAGCCCCGCGCAGCCGACGCTCCCGGACGGGTGTCGCGCGACTGGGTGCTGGTAGGCGCGGTGATGGTGACGGCGCTGCTCGAGGGCGTACTCCGCGACGACGTCGCCTGGCGGCCGTTGGCGATCATCGTGGCCGTCGGGCTTGCGCCGGTGCTGCTGTGGCGGCGTACCCAGCCGTTGGTCTGCGTCCTGGTGGGCTTCGGCACCGCGATGACATTGGGACTGGCAACCCTGGTGAGCGGCGTCCCGAACATCGGCCTCACCACGATGATCTACGTCCTGGTGCTCGTCTACGCGCTGGTCCGCTGGGGTTCAGGGCGCGAGATCGTGATCGGGCTGACGGGGGTGGCCGTCGCTGCGGTCATCGGCACGGTCGCCGACTACACCGGCCCGTCCGACGTCATCGGCGGGTTCGGCATCCTGACAGCGGCGGCGGCGGGCGGAGCGGCGTTCCGCTACCGCGACGAGAGCTGGCGCCGGGCATTGGACCAGGTCCGCAGCCAGGAGCGGGTCGGCCTCGCGCGCGAGCTGCACGACATGGTCGCCCACCACGTCTCGGCGATCGCGGTGCAGGCGCAGGCGGGCCGCACGCTGGCCGGGCAGCGACCTGAAGCGGCACTCGAGGCGCTGGCGGTCATCGAAGGGGAAGCGTCGCGGACGCTGGCGGAGATGCGGACGATGGTCCGGGTGCTGCGCGACGGAGCGCCGACGGAGTACACCCCCCAGCCCGGCGTTGCCGACCTGGCGTCCCTCGGCCGCAGCGAACCGGTGCCGGTCGTCGACGTGGAGGTGCCCGGTGACCTGGACGAACTTCCGCTCCAGGTCGACGCGGCGGTCTACCGGCTGGCGCAAGAGGCACTGACGAACGCCCTGCGGCACGCCCGCAACGCCTCGCGCGTGGAGATCCGGGTCGTCGAGGGTGGAGGAACGCTGCGGCTACGCGTGACCGACGACGGACAGATCGACCCGGCACGGCCCGCGAGCCACGGCTTCGGGCTGCTGGGGATGACCGAGCGCGTGCAACTGCTCGGCGGCACGTTCCGCGCCGGGCCGGCGCCCCGGGGCGGGTGGACGGTCGACGCCGAGCTGCCTACGGAGGAACGCCGATGACGGTGCGCGTGCTGGTGGCCGACGACCAGGACCTGGTGCGCACCGGCCTGTCCATGATCCTGGACGCCCAGCCCGACATCGAGGTCGTCGGTCAGGCCGCCGACGGCCACGCCGCGGTCGAGCTGGCGCGTCGGCTCCACCCCGACGTGTGCCTGGTCGACATCCGGATGCCCGGGCTCGACGGCATCGAGGTGACCGAGCTCCTTGCCGGGCGGGGCGTCCCGGACCCGATGGCGGTGGTGGTGATCACGACCTTCGACCTCGACGAGTACGTCCACGGCGCGCTCCGGGCCGGCGCCCGAGGCTTCCTACTCAAGGACGCCGGCCCGGAGCTGCTCGTACAGGCCGTCCATGCCGCCGCCGTCGGCGATGCCCTGATCGCGCCGAACATCACCCGGCGGCTGCTAGCCACCCTCGCCGCCAGGGAACCGTCGAAACGACGTACCCAACCGATCGAGCCGCTCACCGACCGCGAGGAGGAGGTGCTGGCGCTGGTCGCCCGTGGCCGCACGAACGCCGAGATCGCCGCCGACCTCTTCATCGGCCTGACGACCGCCAAGACCCACGTCGCGAGCCTGCTGACCAAGATCGGCGCCCGCAACAGGGTCGAGATCGCCATGTGGGCCTACGACACCGGCCGGGTGGGGGACTGAAGCCGAGGTCGAGGATCCTAGCGCTGCCCGCTGCGGGTGACGTTCCCCCGGGTGAAGTCGATGACGTGGTCGGCGCCGAGCGAGCGGATCAGTTCGACGTTGCGGATGCGGCATACGCCGGTGACCTCAGCGCCGAGGGTCTTGGCGATCTGCACGGCGAACGTGCCGACGCCTCTCGATGCGCCGTTGATCAGCACTGCCTCGGTCCGTGCCTCGTGCGACTGTGGAGCCAGCGCACAGTCACCAGCCGAACCGTGCCTGGCCCGAGCGACCGTGATCTGCAGCCAGTCTCCGGGCACATCGGCGTGGGCCGTCGCCCTCGTGGTCACGAACTCCCGCTGAGAGCGGCCTGCTCGGGAGGGGTTCGGTCAGCCGAAAGCACGGGGGACAGATCGTTCCTCCGGCCGGTCGAACACCGGCCCTGAGGCCGATCCGCCCGTCGTCGAGGTCAGTGATCGTGGAGTCACCGGTCATCCGACCGCAACGAAGGGGTAAGAGATGAGATCACCGCGGAAAACCGCCACCGAGCTGGAGTCCCTGCCCGTGAGCGCGGCAGCGGCAACGACGGGGCCCACCCCGACCCGAGCGCTCCGAGAGCGGGTGGTCGGCGCTACGGCAATCGCGTTGGCAGCGTCGCTGGTGATCGAGAACATGGTGGTCCTGGCGGGAGCGCCAAGCTATGGGGCCCCGATCAAGGAGGTGCTGGCCTTCCATGCGGAGCACCCGGGCGCCGTCGCGATCGCGGTCGGCATGGAGGCGCTGAACGTGCCGCTGCTGCTCGGGTTCCTGACCGGTCTCCACGGGCTCATCGGGCGCCGCGGGGGCGGCGCGGGCGCGGACTGGTCGCGGCTCGCGGTGGCCGCGGGCGCGTCTTACTCCGCGGTCTTAATGACTTACGCCGTTTTGTGGGACGGTGTCGTACTGTCCGCCCGCAAGCTCACCGAGCCGAGCCCGGCGTTCGAGCTCGCCTGGCACATGCATGCGGCAGCGTTCGCGCTATCGCTGCCGGCACTCGGCACCACACTCGTCGGCGCTGCACTGGCGACACATGCGAGAAGGCTGACGCCCCTGTGGCAGTTGCTGCTCGGCGTGGCCGGGGGAGGCCTGCTGCTCGCGGCCGGGGCGGCCAATCTCGCGATCGCGGACGGCTCGGCGCTCCTGTTCGTGGGGGTGCCCGGTTACTTCGCCTGGATCGTGTGGGTACTTGCCACCGGTGTACGGCTGGTGCGCGCTCGCACAGTTGACCGTCCGGCCGACGCATCGACCTCCGACGAGGAGGAATGATGGGAACCGACATTGAGGCGGCCGCGATCGCCGCAGCGCTTGGGGCGTTCGCCGACCGTACGCGGGTGCGATCGCCGATGCCGCGCTCGGCCTCGAGGGAGCGGTGGTGGGCGTCGTCTCGGTAGCGGCGGCGGGCCTCGTCGCCCTGCTGGGCGGCAAGGCGGTCGAGCACTCGCCTTGAGGCCGCCGTTCGGTCCGCGGCGGGATAGCTGGCGGCCGGTCGGGACGTCACGTCGGCCGCCGCTCGGGCGCACTGTCCGCGCTCCGAGGCGGTCGTCATCGATATCCGCGGGACCTCGGGTGCCGCGGCATGGCTGATGGTCAGGTTGCTTGTCTGGAGCGCTCGTGCAGTTGCCGTCAGCGGATCCTCTTGCGGGGATAAGTTCGCGCGAGCGAATCTGTGCACGTCTATTTGCTGCGCACCTTCGCGAGCGACAGCTGTATGGGAAGGGCAGGCTCTTTCGAGATTGCCTCGCCCGACCGATCATGACGGCGGAGGTGATAGCGACTGGGCGTCACACCGCCTCCAGAAGGCTGGTCCTTTACTAGTCGAAAACCCCCTCAGAAACGAGCCAAACAGGGCTGACGCTCGCAAGACCAAGCAACAATGCCGGCCAGCGTTTTCGCAGGTCAGCGCGTGTTATCGCAAGTGGGAACGGACAACGACCGACCTCCTGCTCGACGTCAAGGGGTCGCAGGTTCAAATCCTGTCAGCCCGACCGATGTGATGTCTCGAGACACCGTTGACAGGTGTCTCGGCACATCGTTTCACTTTCTGGGCGTTTTCGGTGCTGGTCCGGGTGTGACAACCGTTGATGCATCAGAAATCGGGTCGGATTCGTCGCCCCTCCGGCCGCCGGGCCGTCTGTGCGGCTGACGGTGCCCGGGAGTCAGGTGGTGAGTCGCTCGAGCGGTTGGCCGGTGAGGTCGGCGATGAGCTCGAAGTCCTTGTCGCGATGCAGGACGACGCGGTGGGTGATCTCTGCGGTTGCCGCGATCAGCAGGTCGGCGATCGACGCTGCGCGGTGCTGTTTGAGTTGTGCCAGTCGACTCTGTACGTCGAGGGCGCGGTCCTCGATGGCGGGGGTGGAGTACTCGACAGGCATGGCCGAGAGGGGAGGGCTGTGTCGGGCCCGGCTGAGGTCATCGGCTGTCCGGGCGGAGTAGCCGATCTCCAGCAAGGTGACTGTGGAGATGTGGACGAGCCCTCGCTCGATGCGGTTGGCCCATACTTCGATGGCTGGGCTGACGCCCAGACGCACGAGCGCGGACTTGTCGATGAGCCAGGTGGGACTGCTCATGTCCAGGCGTCGGTCGTCACATCGTTGTCGGCCAGGTCAGGGATGGCCTCGGCGAATGCCACCAGGTCGGCTGCCGTCACCGATATGATGGATCGGCGTGCTTCTTGGTGCAGCTGGCGTCGTAGGTACTCTGCGCGTGAGATCCCGTATCGGGCGGCATGCTCGTCGAGTAGCGCCAGGTCCTCTGCGGGGAAGTTGCGGATCAGGACATCGGGCATGACGACCTCCTAGATATCAAAGGCTATCACGGGCTACGCCATGTTCTCCGGCGACTTCAGGGGACATGGCCCAGTGAGTTGGGAGGGACAGCCCCAGATCTACGGCACGGGGGTCTCGGCGTCACGGCAGGTCGTAGTCCCGGGCCACCTCGCTCTTGGTGCGTCCCTCGAGCGCCGCCGGGCAGCTGCAATGGGTTCTCGCCCTTGGCTGCGTGCCGTCAGGAAAGGTCGCCGGTTCTCCAACGGTCACCGCAGGCCGAGGGCGCCTGCAGGCATCGAACCTTGACGGCCGCTTTCATAAGCCGTAACTTTTATTCGTCATGTCTTATGAAAACGAGGAAGCCTGGACGGCGATGTCCGACCGGACGCGCCGCGCGATCGTCATGGCGCTTGTCGAGGGTGAGCGCACGGTCGGGGAGCTCGCGGACGGGCTGCCGGTGAGCCAGCCGGCAGTGTCACAGCATCTGAAGGTCCTCAAGCATGTGGGCGTGGTCAGTGACCGGGCCGAGGGCACTAGGCGCATCTACCGGCTCAACGAGGCCGGAGTCGGCGCGTTGCGCGATCAGCTCGACTTGTTCTGGAACCGGACGATGGCCAGTTTTGAGCAGTTGATGGAGGAGGACTCATGACACAGGCACCTGTGGTTCGCCGCGACGTGGTCGTCCGCGGTACGCCCGAGCAGGCGTTCGCGGCGTTCACTGAACGGATGGACGACATCAAGCCCAAAGAGCACAACCTCCTCGCCTCGCCCCTCGTCTCCACGACGTTCGAGCCGCACGTGGGAGGCCACATCGTTGACCGGGCCGAGGACGGCACCGAGTGCCGGTGGGCCCGGGTCCTCGCCTACGAGCCGCCGCACCGGGTGGTGTTCAGCTGGGACATCGGCCCGACCTGGCAGCTCGAGCGGCCGGAGAACGCCAGCGAGGTCGAGGTGCGGTTCGTCGCCGACGGGGCCGAGCGCACCCGCGTTCAGCTCGAGCATCGGAACCTCGACCGGCACGGCCCAGGTTGGCCGGCGCTGCGCGACGGAGTCGACAACGAGCAGGGCTGGCCGCTGTACCTGGCGCGCTTTGCCGAGCTGTTGGACGCGGCATGACCACGGTCTCGGTCGAGGTGGAGCGTCCCGCCGGAGAGGTGTTCGCCTACGCGACCGACCCGACGAAATTCCACACCTGGCAGGACGGGGTGGTCAGCGGCTCGATGGAGAGCCACGGTGCGCCGGCGGTCGGCGACCATTGTCGCACCACGCGTCGCATTGGCGGCACTCAGCGTCCCGCCACCTCCGAACTGGTCCGACTTGACCCGCCACGCGCGTGGTCCGTTCAGGGCATCGACGGCCCGATTCGCGCCCATGTCGACGTCGATGTGCAACCGCTCGGTGCCGAACGAGCTCGCATCACCATCTCGGTCGATTTCGACGGTCGCGGAGTGGGCAAGGTCTTGGTGCCCCTCATCGTCCGACGGCAAGCGCGTGCCGAGATGCCGAAGAACATCGCTCGACTCAAGCAGCGCGTGGAGGCAGCCCCTCGCAGCTGACGGCACACGCCGCCCCGCCTTCTGCAGACCGGCTCTGCACTTCGACTTGTCGCCTCATGGCGCAGCCACTGTGCGCTGCGGCCCTCCGAATCATGGCCGCGTTCGGAGCGGTCATGCCGAAGACGGGTGGCGCACCGCAAGCTCTTCCCGGCGTGGAACCGGGCGCGCACACTGGAGACATGAGCGCTGAACCGATCAGCACCGCCGTCGACACGCACGACGAAGGAAACGTCCAGTGCTGGTGCTGCGACATCAGCGACGCCCCGGAGCGGATGGTTCAGCTCGGCAATCATCCGGAGGTACACCTGTGCCTGAGGTGCGCCCACTTCGTGCACCAGCGGGCGTGGGAGGTCGAGGACGAAGGCACGCGGGGGGCCGGCGCATTCGCCCGCGGTCGACTCCGCAACCTACGCGCGGAGGTGATGCGCCGTGGCTGGCACCAGAGCCGATTGATCGGCGGTGGGCTCCGTTGGCTCGGTAAGTACCTCCCATGATGGCTGACACCCGGGTGAAGGCCACCATCACCCGCACAGTCATCGTCACCGACGATCAGGCGCGGGAGCGCGGCTTCAGCGGCTCCACCACGCTGCTCGACGGCTCTGACCCGTTCGCCGAGCACCGCGCAACTGTCCCGCTGTCCTGTCGGCTCGACAGGACAGTGGAAGGTCCGAGAGGTGTCCCGACGCTGCCCGACCTGCGTCAAGCACTCAAGCGCGAAAGGGCGCGGCTGTCCACGTCGGGCTGAGGCTGAGATCGGCAGCGCCTCGATGTCCTCCCGATCGGCAGGGCGTTTGCAGGTTCGTCACGCGTCGGCGCGGTGGCGGTGCTGAACCGTGGAGTCCACCCGGTTCGCGGCATGGTCTGCGTGTGAGAGTGCCTCGGTCAGCAGGCGTTGCACGTGGCTGTTCGCGGCGGCGTAGTAGGCGAAGGTCCCTTCGCGGCGCACGTTGACGAGTCCCGCGAGTCGCAGCTTCGCCAGGTGTTGGCTCACCACGGAGGGGCTGGCGTCGATCAGCTCCGCCAGACAGTTCACCGAGGACTCTCCCTGCAGCAGCGCCAGCAAGATCTTGATCCGGTTCTTGTCGCTGAGCATGCGGAAGGCATCCGCTGCGGCCTGCACCTCAGCATCGGCGGGCATGTCAAAGTCGGGGATCTGCGCGTGCATGGGGACAGCATAGGGCGGAGCTTGCTTATCTGCGTCTACACGCAGATACTTAGACGAAATGAGTATCAGTGACACCCACGCAGACGCCGCCCGGCACGATCACCACGGCCGCGACGCCGTCGCCGCGGAACACCCTGAGCACCCGGACCACGGGGAGGGGCACGACGAGCACTCCCACGGGCTCGTCGACCCGTCGATCGTGCGGTCCAGGGACGGGGTCAGGGCTGTCACCCTCAGCCTGGCGGTTCTCCTCGCCGCTGCGCTCGTCCAGCTCGTCGTCTTCCTGCTCAGCGGCAGCGTCGCATTGCTCACCGACGTCATCCACAACGGCGGTGACTCCCTGACCGCGATCCCGCTCGGCATCGCGTTCCTGCTACGCAGCCGCCGAGGTGAACGCTGGGCCGGGTACGTCGTCGTCGCCGTGATGTTGGCCAGCGCACTGGTCGCGCTGTTCCAGGTGATCGAGCGATTGCTGCACCCGCAGACTCCGACGCACCTGTGGGCACTGTTGGCCGCGGGGATCGTCGGCGTGGTCGGCAACGAGATCGCTGCTGTCATCCGTTGGCGCACCGGCCGACGCCTCCACTCACCCGCCCTGGTGGCCGACGGCAACCACGCCCGAGCCGACGGTTACGTCAGCGCAGGCATTGTCGTCTCCACCGCGTTCATCGCGCTCGGCGTCCCCATCGCAGACCCGATCATCGGACTTCTCATCACCGCGCTTATCTTTCACACCACCTGGGAGTCGTGGCGAACGATCAAGCACGGCTGAAAGCGTGTGGCTAATCGCCCAGGCAACCATCACTGGCATCGTGAGCCGCGACGCCTGAGACGCCGCGCGGCAGCGTTCTTCGAGGAGATGACGCCTGAGGCCGTCCGGTTGCAGATCGAGACCACTCCGTTCGGTCCGGTCAACGTGACCCGTGCGGCGCTGCCCCCGCTGTGCGTCCAGCGCTTCGGGGTAATCCTCACGATCTCCTCCACCGCAGGCATCGCCTCGACCGGGGCTTCCTGACCGCCATACGCCGCGTCGAAGTTCGGGGTGGAGGGTTCATGGAGGGCCTGGCGTCGGAGGTCGCCCCGTTCGGGATCAAGACCATGCTGGTCGAGCCCGAGTTGTTCCGTACCGAGCTGCTCTCGCCGCAGTCGACGCAGTACGCCGAGGCGTCGATCACTTGAGACACGGAGGCTCCTCATGAGCACCCCCTTGAACGACACCGTCGCCCTCGTCACCGGGGCGGCCACGCCACCGCCGCAGCTCCCTTGCGGGCGTCCCGCTCGACCGGATCGCAGCCCAGAGCGCACAAAATGACGCGGGTGAAGCCCTCGAAGTCGCGGCCGCTGGCTGAATCCTCAAGATGCAGCGAACGTCGACATTCCGGCGGACTGTTGAACAACCGTTACGTCACCCGCTCGGAACCGGGGCTGGGCTGAGCCGACTGATCTCCGGATGCACGGATCAGCCGGTAGGAGTGCCTTGCCTTTCCCAGCTCGCGATTCGTCGTCGCGCCGTTGGTACTGGTGCTGACGACTGCATGGTCCTGGCGCACGAGTGCGACCCAGTGACTTGCGGCAGTGGACATCACCGTCGGGATGGGGCCTGGCTACCTCCGCCAACCCGAATCAGGATCTTTCCGTGCGCGCGTCGCTCGTCCAGCGTGCGGATCGCGGACGCAGCATCCGACAACGGGAATTCCGCGCCGATGAGCGGATCGATCGCGCCGGACTCGACACGAGGGATCAGGTCCCGCCACTGCTCGGCCGGGTAGTCGGGCTCGAGAGTCCACAGTTCGTTGCTCGCCACGCCCATGACGCAGGTATTGGTGAGCAGGAGACGATTCGTGCGCACCGTCGGGATCTCACCTCCCGCGAAACCCAGAACGAGCAGTCTCCCTTCGGTCGCGAGCGACCGCAGCGAGTCCGGGAAGCGGGCTCCCCCGACAGGGTCGACCACCATGTCCACCCCGCGCCCGCCAGTGAGGTGACGCACGCGGTCCTTGAACCCTTCTGCGAGCACGACATGGTGGGCTCCCGCCGCGCGGACGATCTCGGCCTTCTCATCGGTCGACACGACGGCTATCACCCGTGCACCCAGGGCGTCGGCCAGCGAGCAGACAGCACTCCCTAGCCCGCCGGCAGCACCCTGGACCAGGACCGTCTCCCCCCGGCTGAGCCGACCCCGACGCAGCAGGGCCAGATGCGCCGTCAGATAGTTCAGCGGGAGTGCAGCCCCTCGTGCAAAGGAGACGTCAGCCGGGAGCGGAAACACCATCCGGGCATCGACCGCCACCGACTCGGCGAAACCCCCGACGACCGGCATGGCGGCGACTCGATCACCCGCCTTGAACCCGCCACCGTCCGCCCGCACCACGCCGGACACCTCCCAGCCAGGCGAGAACGGAAGCTCGGGGCGAAGCTGGTACTCGCCGCGAGTCCGCAACACGTCGGGAAACGCCACACCGGCGTACTCGACATCGACCAAGACCTGGTCCGGTGCCGGGAGGGGTTCGGGGACCTCACGCAGCACCAATGAATCGGGGCCAGTGAGGGCGGCTACCACAGCAGCGCGCATGACCCGTCCTTACTCCGGTCCACTGAGCGTTCCAGGGTGGCCATCACAACACTGAAGCCTCGCACGGCTGCACACGCTCCACCCGCCCGAGGCTGAGACAAGGGACCTGATGCACTTCGAACGGCCGCAACTGTGGCGATAGGAGCGGACCTACCGATGTGTGGACGCGCATGACGACTTTGGCGTCGGTGGAACGTTGGTGACGTTGGTGGATGAGATTCCTGAGCCCAACGCTTTTCAGGGCGGTCGGGTCACGGCATTCCGGGACCGTAGAGGCGTCGTGCGCACCCACCACTTGGTCGTTGTCGGGACCCGGGTTCTCACTGTTGCCACGATGGCGAGCACTGGCCGCATGTCGAGCCGGCGACACCCTGGTGGTGACCAAGCTGGACCGGCTCGCGCGCTCCCTGCCCGACGCCCGAGCGATCGCCGATCCCGGACGGCGCGTCAGGTCAGCTTGAGCCTCGGTGGGTCGGTGTACGACGCCGCCGACGCCGTGGGACGGCTGTTGTTCAATGTGCTCGCGATGGTGGCCGGGTTCGAGTCCGACTTGATCCGCTTGCGGACTTGCGAGGGCATGCGGGTGGCCAAGGCGAAGGGCCGCCTGCGCGGCATGCAGCCCAGGCTCAACCGTCGGCGGGAGGTCCAACCTCGTCTCCTTGGTGCACATTGGCGAGTACGGCACGGCCGAGGTCGCCGAACTCTTCGGCATCGGGCGCTCCACCGTCTACCGCGCCATCGAACGACACCGCCTCGACGCCAGAGCCGGGCTTGCCGAGACCGCGACCAGACGCTGAACACCCCCAGAAGGCGCCGGATGTCCCGTATTCGGCACGGCAACGAGACGCCGCCGCCTCACACCAGTTCCACGGGTTCTGAGCGCCGGGCGCGGTTCCTCTCATGGGGGGCACCATCACCGCGCCGCACGGCCGCTCGTGCGTGTCGATCGTCGACCTGCGACGTCGCCGTCCTTGCCGGCCGGACCGACGACCGGGCTGCTGCCGGGTGAAGTCATCCCAACCGCCGCTCGAGGCCGGCGAGGTCGCGCTCGGCGTATCCGCGGTGCAGCCACTCCTCGTTCAGCACCGCGCCGAGGCAGCGGCGCACCGGGAAGGACTCGGACTCGGGGTACCCCGGCTCGAGCACCGGCTGGGTCATCTCCTCGAGCCGCTCGTCGGTCAGCTCGTGGAGCACTTTGGCCACTGTCGCCATCCGGTCAGCGCGCACGGCCAGGATCTCGTCCAGGGACGGTCGGGCATCCGGGTCGCGCGGTACTGCCGGGGTGTCAGCCGGCATCTCGGTGTGAGCCAGACCGAGCGGGTGGTACGGCGCCGGATCGCCCATCACGGCCCGCAGCACCCAGGCGTCGGTGGCCATGACGAGGTGCCGCAGGGTCTCGATGAAGGACCACTCGCCGTCGACGCGTTCGTGCAGCAGGTCCTCCGGGAGCGCCCGGGCGCGCTGAACGGCCGCGTCCCACCGGCGGACGACGACGTCCCAGGCCCGCCGGAATCCGTCGGCGTCGGTGGGTCGCACGAGCATGCGGTCGGGGTCGCGACGGTCGAGCTCGGCCTCGATCAGCGGGCCGACGTCGACCCCGTTGATCGTCACCTCGTCGAGGTAGCCGTCGATCTCTACCCTCTGCAGCCAGGCGCCACGGATCACGGTGTCCTGGAAGTAGACGTTGTGGAAGCGCGACTGGCTGAAGTCGACCTCCTCGAAACGGCTGTGGCTGAAGTCGGCGCGTAGGTAGTCATTCACACACGTCACCCTGCCACCGCCCGCCGACAGCAAGAAGGGCGTGACGGCGGTTCTTACGTCGCGCGCAGGTATGCGAAGTCTTCGCCTACGTAGGCGGCGATCACTTCCCAATCGCACGATGTGCAGTTCGAGAACTTCGAGGCGAGCCTTTCGAACATCGGACTGACCTCGGCCCCCACCCGATCGGGCTGAAGGCAGCGCCGAAGACGATGATCGGATCGGTGTGCGACCACATGTTGACGCGCACTTCGGCGTCGCCGTTGGGTAGCGCCGTCTCGGCCTGGTGGATGCGTGGCATCATCGCGTCGAGGAACTGCTTGGTGTCACTCGGGATACGTCCTCAGTGATTTCGGGTGGCGGCCCAGTCGGGGGCAGCAGCTGATCTTATGAAGGATGCATTGCGCGCAACGTCGCTGTGCGCCCCTGGAAACGCACTTCCTGAGCGCCGGCATCAAGATCGGCCGTGTATGCGACCGGGAAGTCCACGACATGGCATCGAGGGTCTCGTGCGTACCGATCGCGCCGGCAAGAGCCCAGCCGTGAACCGCGGTGTCGACTCGCATTGACAACACTCGGGCCCCGTTCGATCACTGGTCGCGTGATGGGCGACGCGTTTGGGAGCACGGTCCTTTGGATCGCCGTCTCGCTACAGCCCGCGGCTGAGGCTCAGCCCACGAAGGTGAACCACCTCTGTCTCGGCCCGAGCGGCATCGGCGCTCGGTCGAAGCGAACGACACTGAGGGCCGTGCGGTCGTCCTGGACGTCGAATGAACGGATGCTCACCTCGGTGAACCCGGCGGCGGCGAACGCCTCGCGAACCGGCGTGACGAAGTCGTCGGCGCCCTCGAGGCCTCGACCTCGGCTCCACAACAGCGTGGCCCCCGAGGCACACAGACATGGCATGGCCGCGACGGTGGCGGCGACATCGGCGTCGCTGATGTTGCCGAGCACGCCCACCAGGAGCACGACATCGGCGGGCACCGTGACGAGACCCACGTAGGTCTGTGAGCAGCCGGCATCGCCGGCCACCACCTGCACGTCGGCCTCGACTCCCGCGGCAGCACTCCTCGCGCGCTCGACCAACTCCGGAAGCACCTCCACCAGCGTCACCGACACCCGAGCCGCGTCCTCCCGCTCCGCGAGGACGCCGAGGATGTCTCTCCCGTCGCCCGCGCACAGACTCACCACCCGGACCGGTCCGGGCCGGGCGTCCAGCTCGGCCCGGAGCACCTCGCGCACCAAGGCGAGACGGCGCGGCAGGCTCGAGCCCGGGTCGTCGTACTGCTCGTGCCAGGCCAGGTAGTCGCGTACGCCGCTCACCGCTCCATGATGACGACTATGAAGCTGCATGGCCGGAGGGGGAAGAATCAGGCGACCAAGCAACGTGGGGCGTGACCGCGGCCGACGGGATCGCCGATGCTCCGCGGTGAGATCCGCCTCGTGGATCTAGACCCTGTGCGCAGCAGCGAGGCCGACAAATGACGTCCGGCAGTGCTCGTCAGCAACGATCGCGCGGACTCGATCGCGCAACGGCTGGGGCGGGGTAGCCTTCGTGGTGCCGGTCACCAGTAACGCCGACCGGGTCTTCCCGTTCCAAGCGTTGCTGGCCGCCTCTGCCACCGACCTGCGGCAGGACTTCAAGGCTCGAGCCGAGCAGGTGCGCTCGATCGCAGTCGAGCGGCTAGGACCAATCCTCGGGCGGACCCCAGCAGACGTCATGGCGCAGCTCGACGGCGCACTGCGCCTCCACCTGAAGCTGTAGTGGCACGAAAATCGGTCAGTCGGTCTCGTCGGGTCGTTGCTGCCATTGCGCACTCATGGTGCACCTCCAGAGCTCGTTCGCACCGCAGGATGCGGCGGACTCGAGTATCGCCCGACCTCCGCAGCAAGACTCTTCACCAGCGCGTCTGCAGCCCGTCCACTGGCAGCTCGTGCTCGGCGCGGCGACGAAACCCGGGATGACCACGCACGGATCGGCCTACGAGGGCGTTTGGGTTCAGGTGTCGACGGGCTCGGTAAGCGCGGTCGCTATTGAAGGCGGGGATGGCTTCGGCCGTCGCGGTTCGCGGACACCGGCGAACCCTCCACCGCCATTGCCGGCGTGGCCGCCATCCCGTGCTCGTCGACCCAGCATTCGCACGGAGACAACCACTACGACGAGCGGAAGCGCCAGCAAGAGCCATGACCGGAACCGCCTCATCACGCCTCCAGTATGGCCCGCCCTTCCCGGGGCTGGATGGCGCGCCGTAGCGAGATCCTGCAACGGGACCACTTCGGGCGGCGCTGGTCGACGGTTGCCGCCCGAGCTGCCAGGAGCGCTCGGCCGAGTCCGCCGCCGGCCCACTCAGGTCAGGCTGCTTGGCAGCATGCTCACACCAACCGCCGTCGCGCCTCCCAGCTGTCGGTGGGCGGCCGGGTGACGCGTGTGACGGACTACCTGCGCGCGGACTTGAGCCACAGTCGCTTCGAGGAAGGTCGACTTCACCCAGTCGCGCTTCCACAACGTCTACTTCCAGGACACCGTGATCCGGGGCGCCCGGCTGCAGAGGGTAGAGATCGACAGCTACCTCGACGAAGTGACGATCATCGGGGTCGACGTTGCTTCGCGGATCGAGGCCGAGCTCGACCGTCGAGACCCCGAGCGCACGCTCGGGACGTCGTCGTAGGCCGGTGCGACGCGGCCGTCCAGCGCGCTTGTGCTTTCCCCGGGGGAGGACCTGCTGCACGAGCGCGCCGACGGCGAGTGGTCCTTCGTCGAGACCGGGCGACTCACCCGGCCGGTGCTTGAGCCGGGGTACCGGGTCCGCGTCCTTCCCGGTGTGCCGCTGTCTCGGCGCAGTGGTGAACGAGGAGTGGCTCACCGCGGATACGCCGAGCGCGACCTCACCGGCCTCGAAAGGCGGCAGGCATGACTCAACTCCGGCGGAGTCCGTAGTCGGTCCGGTCGTCAGGTACGACGACGTCGCAGGGCGAAGATGGCGAGGCGTGAGCCGCCGTTCTGCGCGGTCACGGTGGCTCCCGTAACAGGAATTCGGCGAGAACGACTCGGGGCAAACAGGGGGAATGTGTCCTCTCGCA
>JAICWH010000091.1 GCA_025934895.1 Nocardioidaceae bacterium
CCCCGGCCTCCCCCGAGCTCGGAAGCCCGCGGTTTGCGCCGGTTCTACCGCCGAGGCGGCGAGGAAGTAGCGGCCCTGCGGGACGTCTCCCTGACCGTCGACGTCTCCCTGACCGTCGAGCCGGGCGAGATGGTCGCCGTCACACCGATCAGGATGAGCCGGAGCCCCGCCGTCAGGTCCGCCCAGTACATCCCGACCAGGATCCCCGTGCCGACCAGCATGACGACGCCGGTTCAACGGCGCATGCATCTCCCGGACCCGTAGACGCCGTTCCTCCTCATGCAACCGGGCGATCACCACCTTGACGTTCTCGTCGGGACGGGTGCGTCGATGAGATGGCGACCACCAGGGCTCAAGTTCCGGGCCAGGGCCGCCGATGGTTGAAGTGTGTATCTGTCGTGACCAGCGAACCATGGAGGAATCCCGTGCATGACTTAGCTCCCAGCATCCATCGCCAGCGTCTGGTGGTTGAAGGGTGCGTGACGTCCGCCATCACCGCTGAGGACATCGTCCGCTATCTCAAGGAGCTCGGGCGATTGACGGACATGCATGTGCTGACCGAGCCGGTGACCCATCAGTCGCCGATGTACGGCTGGGCGGGCTGGGTGCACTGGGAGACCTCGGGCGCGCACTTCTATGCCTGGGACGCGCCGCACCGGTTCTTCAGCGTCGACGTGTACACGTGCAAGGCGTTCGACGCGGACGCGGTCACGGCTTTCACGTCTGACTTCTTCTCGGCCACCGAGACGGTCTCGCGTGGCTTCTGACCGCGCCGCGCCAGCGGCCGGGGCGCATCTCCGAGCCAGCTACCCCTGTATGGGGATCGATCTCGCCCAGGCTCGCGCCTGCGAGCAGGCGGTCTTCGGGCGCCGGTTCGGCAACAGCGCCGAGGAGATGGCGCACGAGTACGGCCCCTTCGAGGACTCCACCACGTTCGGCGCGGTGTTCGCGACGAACGGTACGGCGGTCGCGGCGGTCCGGCTGATCCGACCCGGACCCGTCCGCGTCAAGACGTTGCAGGATGCCGCGAAGCCACCGTGGAGCCTGGCGGAGCAGCAGCTCACGGACGCCGTGGGCCTGGACGAGACACACACCTGGGACGTCGCGTCGTTCACCGTCGACGTGGTCGCCGCGGGAGCGGATCGACGGATCGCCCCGGCGCTGCTGCGCGTGCTGTTCGCGGCACTGCGGGCAAACTCGGCGACGAGCTTCGTGGCGGTGCTGGACAGCACGGCCCGGCGGGCGCTGAGCGGGTTGGGTGTGACGATGCTGGAGCTGGGTGGTGCAAAACCAGCACCGTACCTGGGATCTGCCAGTAGTGTACCGGTCTACCGGCACCTGGCCGATCTCCGTGGCGAGCACGCGGAGCACTTCCCGCAGACCGATGAACAGGTTCCTACGGCCGAAGTATCGGCGGTCCCCAGCCGCTGCTGAGCGCACCGGCTCTTAGATCCCCGCGCCGCGTTCAGCCGGTCTGCTCGCTCGAGTCTTCCAGGAGAGTGGTATGGCGACGGGAGGGTGGACCCGGTGGACCCGGTGGCTGAGCGTCGCGCCCTGGCTCGCTGCCGTGGCCATCGTGGTCGCGCCGCGGCTGGGGGGCGGCTTGCCGTGGGTGCGATCCGCTTCGATCGGCCTGTTCCTGCTGGTGGTGGTCGCGCGGGTGATGTGGGCGGCGGCCGTCGCCGGTCCAGGACGCCGCACCCCCATGGTCGTCATGGGATGCGGTCTGGGCCTGTTCGCATCGGGAGCACTGGTGCTGTCCCTCGACCCCGAGCTGACCTTCCCCTCACCGGTGGAGGCAGTCTTCGGCAGCGCCTACGTGTGCTTCGTCTGGTTCTTGATCCTGGACGCCAACGGTGGCCGGGCCCGAGACCGCCGGACGATCCTGGAGACCGCCGTGGTCGCCGGCGGCATCGTCTCGGCCGCCGTCTTCGCCCTTCTGGTGCCGTCCGCGAACAAGTTGGGGCTGGACGGCGGACCCTTGCTGGTCGCGATGGCGTACCCGATCGCGGACGTGGTGCTGATCTCCACCGTGCTCACCCAGCTGCTCACCGGGAGACGACTTCTCCACCGACGTACTGCCCTCCTGCTGGTGGGCCTGCTCACCCTGGCTGCCGTGGACATCTCCCTGCCCCTGCAGATCGGCGCCGGCGGCTACACCTTCAGCACGCTCCAGGACCTCCTGTGGGCGCTCTCGCAGGCGACGCTGGCCGCTGCGGTGGTGCGGCCGGGCGGTTCGAAGGTTGCCCGCTCGGGCATCGGATCGGTGGTGCCGGTGGGTGCCGGGTTGTGCGCCCTTCTGCTGCTGGTGAGCGGGGCCCGGTCGGGATCCGCGTGGGTGACGCAGGTGCCGGCCGCGCTCACCATCGTGCTGCTGCTGGGTCTGCTGCTCACCAGCCTGGGTGAGGCACGGCGTGGCATCGAGGCACAGCGGCTCTCCCTCACCGACGACCTGACCGGGATCGGCAACCGTCGCGCCGTGATGGAGATCCTGTCCAACTCCGCCGGACAGCCGCTGTCCCTGGTGCTCATCGACCTCAACGGGTTCAAGGTCGTGAACGACACCCTGGGTCATCAGCAAGGGGACCGGCTCCTCGAGGGTTTCGCCGACCGGCTGGAGCTCGTGGTGGGTGATGCGGCTGTGGTCGCACGCCTCGGCGGCGACGAGTTCGCCGTGGTGTACCGCGGCCTCGAGGTGCAGGACACCACCCAGCGCGTGGAGGCTCTTCTCGTGGCGATGTGTCGGCCGCTGCACGTCGCCGGCCTGAACCTCACCGTCGGCCTGTCCATCGGCATCTCCACGGACGAGCAGGGACGCGCTCTCGGCGTCGAGCTCCTGCGTCGTGCGGACGTGGCGATGTACCGCGCCAAGGACGTCGGCGGCGGCTACCAGTGGTACGACGCCGCGACCGACAACTTCTCCACGGAGAACCTGCACCTGGTGGAGGACCTGCGCACCGGGATAGCCGCCGGCCAGCTGTGTGCCCACTACCAGCCACAGGTGCGCGCCTACGACGGAGCGCTGGTCGCCGTCGAGGCGCTGGTCCGCTGGGAGCACCCCAGCCGGGGTGTGCTGGCTCCCCAGCACTTCCTGCCCGTCGCCCGACAGGCCGGCTTGATGCTGATCCTCAGCCTCGAGATGATCAAGCTCACCGTGGCGCAGACAGCGCGATGGGCGGAGCGCGGGGCCCCGCTGCGTCTGTCGCTCAACGTCGACCCACCCGAGCTGCTCAGCGGACAGTGGGTCCCGGCCCTGCTGGCAGCCGTCGACCTGCACGGGCTGGATCCGGCGCTGGTGACCGTCGAGCTCACGGAGGAGGTGCTGATCACCGACTTCGGCAGGGCCATGACGAGCATCGAGGAGCTCGCCCGACATCACATCGGGGTGTCCATCGACGACTTCGGCACCGGCTACTCCGGGCTGTCGTGGCTGCAGACCCTGCCGGTGAGCGAGCTCAAGCTGGACCGCGGGTTCGTGAGTCGCATCCTGACCGACCCGCGGACCCGCCACATCGTGGAAAGCACGGTCGACCTCGCCCACCGCCTCGGGATCCGGGTGGTCGCCGAAGGGGTCGAGGACCGGGCCACTGCCGCTGCCCTGACCGACATGGGCGCCCACCTCCTCCAGGGCTTCGTCATCTCCCGTCCGCTGAGGCCGGAGGCCCTCGACGCATGGCGGACCACCCACGCCTACGCCAGCCCCAGAGCCGACCTGTGACAGCCGAGTGACGCCAGCCGAGTGACGCCAGCCGAGACGACCACCCGGTCGCGACCCATGCATGACCGGACGGAGGCGGGGGTACGTCGACTGGCATCGTCGTACGAAAGGCGTGGTCGTGGCTGGTACTGCTCTGGCGTCGTGGGTGCTCACCATGCTCGTCGGTGGCTACATGTTCACGGTGTCGATGGGCCTGGGCAGACCGGCCGGCCAGCCCGCGCACTCGCACTGGCCCACCTGGCTGATGTTCGTCCACGCGAGCCTGGCCGTGGGCGGGGCCGCGGTGTGGGTCGGCTACATGGCCACCGACGACCCGGTGGTCGCCTGGGTCTCCTTCGGTGACCTGGTCCTCGTGACCGCCCTCGGTGACGTGCTGTTCGCGACCTGGTTCAAGGACGGCTGGGCTCTCCGGAGGGCGCGACGCAAGGGGCGGACCGCGACGGTGACGGAGCACATCCCGATCAACGTGCTGCCCGAGCGTCCGGGCGAGCGGGTGTCACAGGTCGAGGTCGACACCACCGTCCCGGTCAGCGCACTTGAGGAGCGGCGCATCCCGGTGATCGCTGTCGTCACCCACGGCGCGCTCACCGGTCTCACTCTCCTTCTGGTGTTGTTGGTCGCCCTGGGCGTCGGCTCCTAGCTGGCTGTAGGTAGCCTCGAGCGGCCAGGAGGTCTCAGGGCCGGTGGCGACCGGGACGTGGGAGTCGTGGTCCCCGTCCGCGATGTCGGCGAGCGCGATGAGCAACTCACCGAGCGCCCGGCCTTCGGCGATCGACAGGGCGAGGACCTCGGTGCCGCTGGAGTAGACCTCGATGTGCGGGGGTTCCAGGATGACCGTCGACGGCGGGCCGTTCGCCGAGTAGACGTCCCGGTAGAGGTGCACCGCCACGTGCCCGCCGGCGCGGTCGCTCAGGTGCATCGGGGTCGCCGCCAGCTCGATCCTGTGCTCGCCCGCGTCGCACGCCTGCTCGGCCGCCTCCTCGGCGTCCGGGTGGCCGGTCCCCTCGATGCACCAGGAGGTGCACTTCACCGGGGGCACGGTGTAGGTGGTGACGTTCAAGCGGACCTCCGTCGACAAGGACGAACAGAAGGCGCGCGCCGGGGTCCTGGGCACACGTCAAGACCTGGATTATCACCTCTCCTGGTCCGGCGGCGCCAGCGTAGCGCCCGGAGCCCTTCCCTAACGCACACAAAGCGACCTACCCTGGACAGGAGACATACCGTACTAATCGCTGTACCCAGGCACAATCTCTCGAGGCGGGGGCCTCGGGCAAGAAGCTCTGTCGGGGGGACAAGAACATGCCGGATGGAAGAACCGGTCCTGCGCTGCCACCTGTCGGTGCCCTGCTTCGCCGACCGGCGGTCTTCGTGCGCCACGAGGTGATCGACAGCCTGCACGAGGCCGGCTTCCAGGACATCTTGCCCGCGCACCTCGGAGTGTTCCAGCACCCCGGACCGGACGGCCAGAAGCCAGGCGTGCTGGCCAGACGCGCGCGAGCGTCCAAGCAGGCCATGAACCACCTGCTCCACCAGCTGGAGGCCGGCGGCTACCTCGTCCGCGGCAAGCCCGCGAACGCCAGCGACCAGCGCAGCCACGTGGTCAGGCTGACCGAGCGGGGCTGGGAGGCCGACGCCGTGATCAGGCGCACCATGACCCGGCTGGACCAGGAGTGGCGTGCGGCGTTGGGGGAGGATGCCTACCGGAACCTGGCCCGGGGCCTCGAGGGGTTGCACGAGATCATCGAGGCTCAGAGCCCCGGCGCCTCCTACAGTGGGCCCACCCGCTGACGAAGGACGGACGGGCATGGAGATCGACGAGTTCGGCATGGACCTGTTCTCGCTCAGCGGCAGGAGCGCGATCGTCACCGGGGGCAACACCGGTCTGGGACGGGGGTTCTCGGTGGCCCTGGCGGCTGCCGGCGCCGACATCCTGGTGGTCGGGCTGGACGAGGACGACGGGACGACCGGCCGCCTCGTCGCGAGGCACGGCGGACGGATGACGTTCGTCAAGGCCGACCTCACCCAGCGCGACGTGCCCGGCGAGGTGGTCCGCTGGTGCCTCGAGGAGCTGGGGTCGGTCGACATCCTGGTGAACTGCGCGGGCATCAGCGTGCTCGCCGACGTGGCTCAGTTCGGCCGGGACCAGTGGGACCCGATGGTGGCCGTGAACCTCACGGCCGCCTTCGAGCTCGCCCACGAGGCCAGTCGGGTGATGATCGCCCAAGGCTCGGGCAAGATCATCAACGTCGCCTCGCTGTTCTCGTTCGTCGGCGGCCGTGGCTCCCCGGCGTACGCCGCGACCAAGGCCGGCATCGTCGGCTTCACCAGGGCCTACTGCGACGAGCTGGCCGGGCACAACATCCAGGTCAACGCGATCGCCCCGGGCTACTTCGCCACAGCCATCACCGAGGAGACCCGCGCCGATCCCGAGGCGGACCGGCGCATCCTCGAGCACATCCCGGCGGCGCGGTGGGGCAACGTCAGCGACCTGATGGGCGCCGTCGTGTTCCTGGCCAGCCGCGCCGCCGACTACGTCAACGGCCAGGTGCTCACCGTCGACGGCGGCTACCTCGTCCGCTGACCTCGGACACCGACCAGCCCCGACCACACCGGCCCCACAGAAAGCCCGACCCCATGGTTGCCTCCCGCTCCACCCTGAGCCGCGACATGATCGTCGAGCGGCTGACCGACCTCCTCGGCCCGGAGGACGTCATCACCGACGAGCACGCTCTGCGTGAGGCGAGCGTCGACCGCTTCAAGAAGTACACCGCCGTCCACGGCATCTTCGACGGCCCCTTCCCGGCAGCCATCGCCCGCGTCCGCTCGACAGACCAGGTGGCGGCCGTCCTCGAGCTGGCCCAACGGCACCTGGTGAATGTCGTGCCGCGCACCGGTGGCACGGCCACCGAGGGCGGCCTCGAGACGGTGGTCGAGGACACGGTCGTCCTGGACGGCTCGGCGATGGACGCGATCCTCGGCGTGGACCCCGTCAACATGATGGCGACCGCCCAGTGCGGCGTGCCCCTGCAGGTGCTCGAGGACACCCTGCGCGCCCAGGGGCTCACCACCGGGCACTCCCCCCAGTCCAAGCCGATCGCCCAGCTGGGCGGCCTCGTCGCCACCCGGTCGATCGGCCAGCTGTCCACCCTGTACGGCGGCATCGAAGATCTCGTGGTGGGGCTGGAGGCGGTGTTCCCCGGAGGGGCGGTGACCCGGATCAAGAACGTGCCGCGACGCGCGGCCGGTCCCGACGTACGCCACATCGCCATCGGCAGTGAGGGCGCGCTCTGCTTCGTCACCGAGGTGACCGTCAAGGTGTTCCGCTACCGCCCCGAGAACAACCACTACTTCGGCTTCCTCCTCGACGACTTCCCCTCGGCGGTGGACGCGCTGCGCGAGGTCGTCACCGACGGCTACCGACCCTCGGTCTGCCGGGCCTACTCCGTCGAGGACGCCCGGCAGCACTTCGGGCACGTCGCCCGCGACAAGAACGTCGTCGTGCTCGTCGCCGAGGGTCCCAAGCCGATCGCGGACGCGACGGCGGAGGGCATCGAGACCGTCTTCGCGGGCCGGCCGCACGAGCGTGTCGAGTCGCGGCTCATCGAGGAGTGGTTCGAGGACCTGACCTGGGGCCCGGACCGGATCGAGGCCGAGAAGCGCACGATGCTCGAGAACCGACACCTCGGCTACACCACCGAGGTGTCGGTCGACTGGTCGCGGGTCGGTGACCTGTTCGAGGCCGTGACCGGACGGATCCGCTCGGAGTTCCCTCGGGCGGGCGACCTGACGATGCTCGGCGCCCACTCCTCGCACAGCTACCAGACCGGCACCAACCTCTACTTCGTCTACGACTACGACATCGGCTGCGAGCCCCGCGAGGAGATCGAGGAGTACCACCTGCCGCTGAACGCGATCATCGTGGAGGAGTCCCTGCGGCTCGGAGGATCCATGGTGCACCACCACGGGATCGGCAAGTACCGCACGCCATGGGTGCGCGAGGAGCACGGAAGCGCCTACGTCCTCCTCGAGGGGCTCAAGCGGGCCTTCGACCCTGCCGGCGTGATGAACGCCGGCACGATCTACCCGCTGGCCGCGGCGCTCGACGGGTCCAGCGGGTGAGGCGACGACTCCTGCTGGCGATCGACAGCGGGTCCCAGAGCACCAAGGTGAGCGTGATCGACGAGCAGGGGAGGGTGCACGCGTCGGCGCAGCGACCGCTGCGGCCCTACGACACCTCCGTGCCGGGACACGCGGTGCACCCCGACGACGACATCTGGGACTCGGTGCGGACCACGTGCAACGAGGCGCTCGAACGGCTCCGCGGCTCCGGCACCGACGCCAACCGGGTCGCGGCCGTCGGGCTGTGCACCATCAGGTTCTGCCGGGCGCTGCTCGACGCCGACGGCCGGCTCGTCGAGCCGGTGCTCAGCTGGATGGACGAGCGCGTGTCCCGTCCCCACGACCCGAGCGACAGGCGGGTCGCCCACGTGACGACCTCGTCGGGCTACGTCACCCATCGGCTGACCGGTCGCTTCGTCGACACCCGCGCCACCTACCAGGGGATGTGGCCGATCGACCAGCACACCGGGGAATGGTCGACCGACCCGGCGTCGTACGACGCCACCGGCATGCCGCGCCTGCTCCTGTCGGACCTGGTCTCCCCCGGTGACCTGCTCGGCACGGTCACGCCGGAGGCGGCTGCCGCGAGCGGCATCCCGGTCGGGCTCCCGGTCGTGGCAACGGCCAACGACAAGGCGGTGGAGGCCCTCGGCTGCGGTCTCCACGGCGAGGACACCGTGCTGCTCAGCCTCGGCACCTACATCGCCGCCATGACGACCGGGTCGGCACCGGTCGCGCCCGATGGGCGCTACTGGGTCAACGTCGGGGCGACGCCGGGCTCCTACCTCCACGAGAGCCGAGGCATCCGGCGGGGGATGTGGACGGTGAGCTGGTTCCGCGACCTGGTGTCCGGTGTGGCGGAGTCCCCTTCCGCCGGCGGCAACGAGTCGCTGCAGGACACGTTGAACGCCGAGGCCGCCCTCGTGCCGCCCGGGTGTGGCGGCCTGCTGACCCTCCTCGACTGGCTGCCCCCTCCCGAGGCACCGCATCGCCGCGGCGCCCTCATCGGCTTCGACGGGACGCAGGGGCGCGCACACATCTACCGGTCGATCCTGGAAGGGATCGCCCTGACGATGCTCGGGCACGTCAGCGCCATGGAGCAGGCGGTCGGCCGACGGTTCGAGAGGGTCCTGGTGGCCGGAGGAGGCTCCCGCTCGGACCTGATGATGCAGATCGTCGCCGACGTCTTCGACCGTCCGGCCTGCCGGACGGCGATGCCGGACGCGGCGGCACTCGGAGCCGCTGTCTGTGCCGCAGTGGGCATCGGCCTGCACCCCGACTGGGACACGGCTGTCACCCGGATGGTCGCACCCGGTCGCAGCTTCGCGCCCGACCCGTCGGACGTGACCGCCTACCGTCGCGTCCTGGGCAGCCACTCCCGGCTGGCCGGGCTCGCCGACCGGCTCTTCGCCGACCGATGACGCGGATGCGGAGCGCCCTGGCGGATCTGGCGCGCAAGGCGCCGTACCACAGCCCGCCGCCGTAGGCGAGGTCGTCGAGGCGTCGGGCCGCCGTCGCGCCCAGCCGGCCCACCCCCGGCGGACAGGGGGTGAGCAGCGCGTCGACGACGACGGCGGCCAGGACCGTGCGCCGCGCCCGGCGGGAGAACAGAGCAGCGACCGCGGCGGCCGGCCACCAGTGGCGCAGCACCAGCTGGGCGGTCTGCGAGACGGTCGAGACGAGGCCCAGCGCCGCCAGCCGTGCGGCCTCGGTCGTACGGCCCTCCTCCAGCGGAAGCGACCTGTGGACCCGGGCCGCGGTGACGCAGGTGGCGGCGGCTGCGACCGGCGCCGACCAGCGCCGCTGAGCGAGCAGCGCAGCCGCGGCGACAGCGAACACCGGCGAGGTCACCGCGCAGACCATGTCGGCTCCATGGCGCTGCGCCAGCACCGCGCCGCCGGTGCCGTAGTACGCCTTGCGTCCCAGCCACGAGGTCCAGGTGGCCCGGCTCTCGTGACCCACCACGAAGTCTGCGTCGTAGCGCACCCGGAGCCCGCCCGCGACGAGCCGCCACACGAGGTCGACGTCCTCGGCGACCCGCAGCTGCTCGTCGAAGCCTCCGACGCCGCAGACGTCGCTCCTGCGGACCACCAGGCAGGCCGCCGGCAGCCAGGAGACCTGGGACCCCGGCCGGACCAGGGACGCCCTGGCGCCGAGGTCCAGCGCGCACGCCAGCGCGTCGTAGCGCTGGAACCACCGCACCTGCGCTGCGTGCGTCTCCCCCCGGACCCGCGGAGCCGTGGCGCCGACGCGCGGGTCGGCGAAGTGCCTGCACAGGCCCAGCAGCGTCTCGGCGTCGGCGGTGACGTCCGAGTCGACGAAGGCGACGTACGGCGTCGCCGCGGTCCACAGGCCGGCGTTGCGAGCAGCGGCCGGGCCCCTGTTGTCCGGGAGCACGAGCAGTCGAGCCCCGTGCCGACGGGCGACGTCCGCAACGGCGTCGCCGGCATCGGACCCGTCGTCCACGACGACGACCGGCAGGGACGAGCCGAGCCGGCCGAGGAGCCGGTCGAGGCCGTCGACGCGCTCGTGGACCGGAACCACGACGGTGAGGTCGCCGGGGTGCACGGGGTCGACGGACCGCAGGTCGGGCGCGGCGAGGTTGCTCGCCAGCAACCGGTCGGCGAGGACCCGGGAGGCTTGGTCGGCGACGACGAGCCGGTGGCCGTCCACCAGCACCGCTCCGGCGGTGCTCAGCCGGGCGACCCGGGTCGGTGAGCCGCCGACCAGCACCCGCCCGTGCTCCAGGACGCGCACGTCGTCGCGGACGGCCACCGTGAACCCGTCCGGCAGTCCCGACCGGGTGGGCGCAGCGGTCGTCATCGGCCGAAACCGCCGTCGGCGTGCAGGACGCTGCCGTTCAGCACAGCGCCCTCGGGCGAGCAGCAGAAGGCGACCGCCGCTGCCAGCTCTCCGGGCTCGATGAGCCGGCGGATCAGCTGCGCGTCGGCCAGGTCGCCCGGTCCGTCGAGGCCGTAGAGGCCTGCAGTCGCGGTGAGCATCTCGGTCCGTGTGGAGCCGGGGGAGACGGCGACCGCGGTCATGCCGGTGCCGACGAGGTCGGCCGCCAGCCCCTTGACCAGCCCGACGACGGCGTGCTTGACGACGTTGTAGCCCGCCAGGTGGAACAGCCCGTGGGTGCCGGCGGCCGAGGCGACCGCGACGAACCGGCAGCGGCTCGGGTCCGGTCCCGCCAGCATCGCCGGGACGGTCACCGCCGCGGTGTTCCACACGCCCCGCAGGTCGACCTCCCAGAGCAGGTCGAGCTCCGGTTCGGGCGTCTCCCACAACGGGGTTCCGCCGAGGATCACCCCGGCGGCGGCGACCGCGGCGTCCAGTCGCCCCCAGCGCCCGAGGGTGTCCTGCACGACCTGCTGCAGCGCGTCCCTGTCGCGTACGTCGACGACGGCCGCAACCGCGGCGTCGCCGTGACCGGAGACGACGGCGTCCAGGTCCTCGCGGGTGGCGAGTGCGTAGGGCAGCACCTCGTCGCCCCGGTCCCCGGCGCAGGAGTCGACCGCGACCACCCGCCAGCCGTCGTCCAGCAGGCGTCCGGCCGTTGCCGCCCCGATCCCCCGTGCTGCGCCGGTCACCAGCCCGACCGGGGACGCCGCCCCGTCGGCGGTCACGGTGTCGGGCCGGCGGCCCGGTGCTCCGGCACTCCCAGCGCCCGGTGGAAGCCGTCGGGTACGACGAGGTGGTCGGCCGTCAGCTGATGGACCGAGGACAGGCCCATGCCCAGCAGCGCAGAGTCGATCCCGCCGCGAAGGACGTCCAGGACGTTGCCGACGCCGGTCTCCCCGTTGGCGGCCAGGCCCCACAGGTAGGCGCGGCCGATCATCACCGCCCGGGCCCCGAGGGCGAGCGCCTTGACGACGTCGGACCCGCGCCGCACGCCGCCGTCGAGCAGCACCTCGACCTGGTCACCGACCGCGTCCGCGACCGGCTTGAGGACCCGGATGGTGGCCGGGGTGCCGTCGAGGTTGTTGCCGCCGTGGTTGGACACCGAGATCGCCGTGACCCCCGCGTCCACCGCGCGCAGTGCGTCGTCGACCCGGCAGACCCCCTTGAGCATGAACGGCGTGCCGCTGACCTGGTGCCACTGCTCGCGCATCCAGTCGACGTCCTCCCACGATGGGGGCGGAGTGTTCATCCACTCGAAGTAGGCGCCGAAGAACGTCGGTCCCTGGGTCTCGCCCGGCGGCGCAAGGTTCGGCGCCGTCAGGTCCGGCAGCGACCCGCTGCTGGCGAACTCGTAGAGCCACCGAGGCTTGCGGAGCACCTGCGGAGCCATCCGCACCATCGTCCTCAGGTCCACCTGCTCGGGGATCTCGGGGCTCCCCCAGTCGCGGCCCATCGAGAACGACCAGTCCAGGGTGGCGATCAGACCCACGACGCCGGCGGCGTGGGCGCGCTGCATGCGATGGACCATCACCTCGCGGTCGCCGGTCCAGTACATCTGGAAGAAGGTGGCCGCCCCGGTAGCCGTCACCTCCTCGACCGACTTCGACGCGAAGTTGCTCAGCCCCATCACGGTGCCCCGCGAGGCGGCCGCGCGGGCCACCGCGACCTCACCCTCGGGGTGCACCGCCTGCACACCGGTCGGGGAGATGAGCACCGGCAGCGACACGTCGAGCCCCATCACCGAGGTCGCCTGGGAGCGCTCCGCCTGATGTCCCGCCACGTGCGGCGCGAAGGCGATCTCGCAGAACGCGGCCTGGTTGTCCGCGATCGTCTGGCCGCGCTCCGAGCCGGCCACCAGGGCGCCGTACACGCTGGAGGGCAGCCGCCTGCGTGCGCGCTCCTGGGCGACGGCGACCGACTCGAACCACGGGTTCTGCTTCCACGGGTTCTCGAGCCAGTCAGGCTTCTGGAGCCAACGGGGCGTGGGCACGGCCGGATCCCTCCTCAGGGCCGGAAGCCGGCGAGCGGGCTCTCGGCGCAGGCCGAGACCGGCGGTGCTGTCGGTGGCCCGTCGAGCAGCTGGAGCATCACCGGCTGGTTGCGGGTGGCCTTCGGCTTGGAGTGGTCCTGGCTGGCGGTGGGAATGACTCGGGTGCCCGTGAGTGCGGTCTCTCCGAAGCCACGGACGCACTCCGGGTCGGGGCCGTCGAGAGGCAGGCCGGTGAAGAACTTCGCCGCCATGCAGCCGCCCCGGCAGGAGTCGAAGAACCCGCACCTCGTGCAGGCGCCGCCGGTCTGCGGCGAGCGCAGCTCGGTGAACAGCTCGGAGGTCCGCCACACCTGCGCGAAGCCGCCGTCGGTGAGCAGGTTCCCGGCCAGGAAGCTGTCGTGGATGGCGAACGGGCACGCGTAGACGTCACCGACCGGGTCGATCAGGCACACCACCCGACCGGCCCCGCACAGGTTCAGTCCCGGCAGTGGCTCACCGAACGCCGCGAGGTGGAAGAACGAGTCGCCGGTCAGCACCTTCTCCCCGTGCGCCATCAGCCAGTCGTAGAGCACCCGCTGCTGCTCCGGCAGCGGGTGCAGCTCGTCCCACACGTCGGCGCCACGACCGCTGGGACGGAGCCGGGTCAGCCGCAGGGTGGCGCCGAACCGGTCCGCCAACGCCGCGAACTCGTCGAGCTGCCCGATGTTCTGCCGCGTGCACACCACGCTGATCTTCGCGTCGGTGAAGCCGGCCTCCGCCAGGTTGCCCAGTGCCGTGAGCGCCGTGTCGAACGAGCCGGGCCCGCGGACGTGGTCGTTGACCTCGGCCGTGGCGCCGTCCAGCGAGACCTGCACGTCGACGTAGCCCCCGCAGGCAGGCGACGCCAGGAACCGGGCCCGCTCGGGGCTGAGCCGGACACCGTTCGTGGAGAACTTGACCCCGACCTGGTGGGCCACGGCGTACTCCAGGAGGTGCCAGAAGTCCGCCCGGATCGTCGGCTCGCCACCGCCGATGTTGACGTAGAACACCTGCATCCGCTGCAGCTCGTCGATCACCGACTCGCACTGCTCGGTGGTCAGCTCCCGCGGATCCCGACGGCCACTGCTGGACAGGCAGTGCGCACACTCCAGGTTGCACGCATAGGTCAGCTCCCAGGTCAGACAGATCGGGGCGGCCAGCCCCAGCTCGAACTGCTCGACCAGCGACCCTGTTCTGTTTCGTCCGGCGGCGCGTTCGGCGGTCATGGTCATCGGGCCGCCCCTGCGTCGTCGGGACGAGGCATGCCCTCGGGGCGGGTGCTGCCTCGCGGACGGATCATGTCGGTGCGGGCCAGTCCGGCCAGCGCGTCGGCGTAGGCCGCGTGCTGCGACTCGGGGACCCCGGCCGCGACCAGCGCCGTGCGCACGTCCGGGTGCTCAGCCAGGCAGCGGACCACCGCGGCCATCTCCGGCCGCTTCAGGAACGTCAGCCTCCGGTTGCCGAAGTGGTAGGCGAGCGCACCGAACGGCTCGGGTCGCAGCGCCACGGACGGGGAGAGGCTCCACGCCTCGTCGAGGATCACGGGGCGAGACGCTCAGTAGACGCCGCACATGCCGTCGATCGAGACCTCCTCGATCAGGCTCTCGGCAGTGAGCAGGTCCCCGTCGGCCGCAGGATGCGACGCCTCGGTCGGGGTGGGGGCAAGGGCGGCGGTCTCGCGGGTCATGGGTGGCTCCTTCTCTGCGTCCGGACGAGTCTGCCCGGTAGGGCTCGAGGTGTGGGCGGGAGTGGGAAGCACCCTATGAGCCCCGCGCCCCAATAGATAGAGACGTGAGCCCGGTGTCGCGATTCGGTGGTCGGGGCCTTGTGCGGGGTGCCGCTGCGGGCTTGACTGTCGAGGCACGCCAGCCGACCCCAGGAGGGCTCTATGAAGACCACTGCCGCAGTGGTGTACGAGACCGGCAAGCCGATCGAGATCGAGGAGCTCGACCTCGACGGGCCGCGGGACGGCGAGGTGCTGATCCGCTACACCCACGCGGGCCTGTGCCACTCCGACATCCACATCGCGCACGGTGACCTCGAGGCCCGGCTGCCGATGGTGCTCGGCCACGAGGGGGCCGGCATCATCGAGGAGGTCGGGCCCGGGGTCACCCGGGTCAAGGCCGGCGACCACGTGGTCTGCTCCTTCATCCCGAACTGCGGGACGTGTCGCTACTGCGCAAGCGGTCAGCAGTCCATCTGCGACATGGGGGCGTCCATCCTCGAGGGCAACCTGCCCGGCGACCGGTGGCCGTTCAGCGGGCCGCGCGGCCAGTACGGCGGGATGTGCATGCTCGGCACGTTCAGCCAGTACGGCGTTATCCATCAGAGCTCCGCGGTGAAGGTGGACGACGACCTGCCGCTGGACAAGGCCGTCCTCGTCGGGTGCGGTGTGCCGACCGGGTGGGGCTCCGCGGTGAACACGGCGAACGTCCGTCCGGGCCAGACGGTGATGGTCTCCGGGGTCGGCGGGATCGGGATCAACGCCGTACAAGGGGCCCGCTATGCCGGTGCGAAGTACGTCGTCGCCGTCGACCCGCTGGAGAACAAGCGCGAGAAGGCGATGGAGCTCGGAGCCACGCACGCGTTCGCGACCGTCGAGGAGGCGCAGGCCGTGATCACCGACCTGACCCGCGGGCAGATGGCGGACTCGGCGATCCTCACCCCGGGCCTGATGACGTCGGAGATCGTCGCCGGCGGCTTCAACGCCGTCGGGAAGGGCGGCGTGGTCGTGCTGACCGGGCTGAACAAGATCGAGGAGCAGACCATCCAGCTCTCCGGCAGCGTGATGACGCTGTTCCGGAAGTCGCTGAAGGGCAGCCTGTTCGGGGACTGCAACCCCACCACCGACATCCCGCGGATCCTCGGCCTCTAC
>JAICWH010000139.1 GCA_025934895.1 Nocardioidaceae bacterium
CCTGCGGTCAGGGACCAGAGACCGGGGTAACGCCTCTCGGTGCCCGATGGCAGGTCGCCCAGACGCTGGTCTGGACGGGCCACGGGGGTTGAGCCGCCGACCCGGGCGAAGGCCAGGCCTCAAGTGAGGATTGAGGGTTGCTGCGACCGGGTACTACTCGCTGGTTGCGAACTCGCGACCGACTGCACCCAAATCGGAGGGACACACCATGGGAATCATCGGCGTCATCATTGCCGGCATCATCATCGGGCTGCTCGGCAAGTTCGTCGCTCCGGGCGACAAGGACAACATCCCGCTCTGGCTCACTCTGCTGTGCGGCATCGGCGGCGTGATCATCGGCTGGTACATCTACTCGGCGTTCGGTGGCAACGGAAGCAGCGGTGTCGACTGGGTCCGCTGGATCGTCGCGATCGTGGTCGCCGCCGTGCTGGTGGTCATCGCCTCCACCGTCACCGGCAGGAACACCTCCAAGCGCGTCTGACCCGAGGACGGCTAGCCGCCCGCGACCAGCACCACAGCCAGTGCACAGAGCCCGAGGCCCACGCCTTGGGCTCTGTGCACCTTTTCGTGCAGCAGCACCGCCGCCAGCAGCACCGTGCTGGCGGGGTAGAGCGAGGCCAGCACTCCGGCCACGGTGAGGAACCCGCGCTGGCTGGCCAGCAGGAACAGTCCGGTGGCGGTGGCCCCGAGCGGTCCGGCCAGGGTTGCCACCAGCGCCGTACGTCGGCGCGGCAGCCAGGCGGCGCCCAGGACAGTGGCCAGGAGCGCCACGGAGGGGATGCTCACCGTCTGGCAGAGGGCCAGCGGCCACCACCCTGCGGACCCGGGGACCTGGCCCAACGCGGCGAAGAGCAACCCGAACCCCAGGCCGGCGAGGACACCGTCGGTGAGACCCGCGGCCGTGAGTCCTCCTGGAGCGAGAGCAGACGGGCTCGGGGAGGGGCCAGCAGGTGGGTCGGGCGGCGGGCTCGACACCAGCCAGATGGCCGGCAGGGCCGCCACCACCCCGACCCAGACGAGCAGGGCGGGGCGTTCTCCGGTGACCACGCCGGTCAGCACGGGCACCAGGGCCGCTCCGACTGCCGACACCGGTGCGACCACACCCATCCGACCGGCGGAGAACCCTCGGTAGAGGAACCCGGTGCCCATCCCGCTGCCGACCCCGGCCAGCACGGCCCACCAGAAGTGCGCCGGAGCGGGGTCCCCGTGCACGAACAGCGCCACGAGGCCGGTGCAGGCCGCTGACGACGTCTGCGCCACGACCGCGACCGACCAGGCCGACGTACGGCGGGACAGGATGCCGCCCAGGAAGTCCGAGAACCCGTAGGCGAGGGCGGAGCACAGGGCGAGGACGACGGCCACCTACACCTCCTTGCGGGCCGGGCGGACGACTCGAGCCGGGCACGCTCGATCAGGCAACGACGGCCCCGACCAGCCAGCAGAGCGCCGCGAGCAGGCCGGCGGCCAGCTCGATGAGCATCGAGATGCCGACGGCCCGCAGCGCGGACCGCGTCGACGGCCAGGCACGGTGGCGACCCACCCGGTGGGCCTCGGCGAGGTAGATGCCGAGCACGAAGCCGACCAGCAGGCCGACCACCGGGATGATCACGAAGCCGACCAGCCCGAGCAGCCCACCAAGCAGCAGCGTGCGGTTCGGCACTCCGTCGGCCTTGAGGCGACGGCCCGGGACGGCGTACTTCACCACCGCCCCGACCACCAGCAGGACCGTCACCACCGAGAACACCAGCCACCCGGTGGCTGTGCGCGACTCGACCGCCCAGACCAGGACGGCACCCAGGATGAGCACCGACCCGGGGAGGACCGGAACCACGATCCCGACCAGGCCGACGAGCACGGCCGCTCCCACGAGCAGGTCGGTCAGCAGCATGGGGCTCAGCCTGTCACAGGCTCGTCTGGTCCCCGGAGCCTCCTGGGAACACCCTCTCGGAGACCCTGCCTCGAGACGGCGCAAGCCCCGGGCGAGGCCCGGGGCTTGCGGAGGCTGAGGTGGACCGGGGAGCTACCTGTCGCCGGGTGCTGCGGTGGCCGGGGCATCGACCAGCTTGCCGGTCTCATCCTGAACCGCGACGGCGACCTCGCGGAGCTTGTCACCGTGCTCACGGGCGTGGTGGGCGCAGAAGAGCAGGTCACCGCCTCCAGCGAGCTCGACACGGAGGTAGGCCTGGGCACCGCACCGGTCACAGCGATCCAGCGCTGTGAGCGGCGTTCGGGGAGCAACTGCAGTGGTCATCTGAGGCCTCTTTCCTTCCTGGGTGTCCTGCTCAACGTATCCGGAAGTTCCAACTCCCCCTGATCCGTCTCACCAGGCCCAACGCTCGATCTCGCCTGACTCTTCCCACCGCCGGGACTTTCACCTGAACCGCTTGGGTGAGGTATCCCACGTGTGCCCGCTCGCGACGATCTGTCTCGAGTGTGACGTGCTTGCCCGGTTTCTGTTGCCATTCGGCGACAGTTGAAACGACTCGTTGTCACATCGTGACTCTGGCCGACCGGGTGGCGACCAACACCTTTACGACCTTGCCGCGGTCCAGCTGTTACATCGTCGCCTGCGGGGCCGCCCTGGACGGGTAGGCGTGGCGGATCGGGGGATGGGCGTGTCGCGGGTAGATTCTGGGCACGCCCCGTCCCGCCTCGGCAAGGAGTCCTGTGCCCGCCCGCACCGTCGGAGGAAGCGCCATCGACAGCTCCTACAACGCCCGCCACCTGCTGGTCCTCGAGGGCCTGGAGGCGGTGCGGAAGCGGCCGGGCATGTACGTCGGGTCCACCGACACCCGCGGACTGATGCACTGCGTGTGGGAGATCATCGACAACGGCGTCGACGAGGCGCTCGCCGGGGCGGCGCACCGCATCGAGGTGACCCTGCACGCCGACGGGTCGGTCGAGGTCCACGACGACGGGCGCGGCATCCCGGTCGACAAGGAGCCGCGCACCGGGCTGCCCGGCGTCGAGGTGATCTTCACCAAGCTGCACGCCGGCGGCAAGTTCGGCGGGGGCTCGTACGTCGCGACCGGCGGCCTGCACGGGGTCGGAGCCTCGGTGGTCAACGCGCTGTCGGCCCGGCTCGACGTCGACGTGGAGCGCTCCCCGGCGATCCAGGGCATGTCGTTCCAGCGCGGTGTCCCCGGCGTCTTCGACGGCGAGGGAGCCTCGGCACCGTTCACGCCGAGGACCGGGCTGACCCGCAAGGGCGCCCGGGTCCCGAAGGGCCGCACCGGCACCCGGGTCCGGTTCTGGCCGGACCGGCAGATCTTCACCAAGGACGCCACCTTCGGGTACGACGAGCTGGTCACCCGGGCCCGGCAGACCTCGTTCATCGTCCCGGGCCTGGAGATCGTGATCCGCGACCTGCGGGGCGACCAGCCGGTCGAGGAGCGGTTCCGCCACGACGGAGGCATCGCCGAGTTCGCAGAGTTCCTGGCCACCGACCCGCCGGTCAGCGACGTGCTGCGGCTGCAGGGCCACGACACGTTCACCGAGACGGTCCCGATGCTCGACGACGCGGGTCACATGACTCCTCAGGACGTCGAGCGGGACCTGGTCGTCGACGTCGCACTCCGCTGGGGCACCGGCTACGACACCGAGCTCCGGTCCTTCGTCAACGTGATCGCCACCCCCAAGGGCGGGACCCACGTGGCCGGCTTCGAGCAGGCCGTCACCAAGACGTTCAACGAGGTCCTGCGCGGCACCAAGCTGCTGCGGGTCAACGAGCTCGACGTGGTCAAGGACGACGTGCTCGAGGGGATGACCGCCGTGGTGACGGTGCGGCTGGCCGAGCCCCAGTTCGAGGGGCAGACCAAGGAGGTCCTCGGCACGCCGGCCGCGCGCAGCGTCGTACGCACGGTGGTGTCCAGGCAGCTCAAGGAGTTCCTCGGGTCCACGAAGCGGTCCGACAAGGCCGCGGCGAAGATCGTCCTGGAGAAGGTCGCGAACGCCTCCCGGACCCGTCTGGCGGCCCGCCAGCACCGCGAGACCCAACGCCGCAAGAACGCCCTGGAGTCCAGTGCCCTGCCGTCGAAGCTCGCGGACTGCCGGTCCAACGACCTGGAGAGGAGCGAGCTGTTCATCGTCGAGGGCGACTCGGCGCTGGGCACGGCCAAGCTGGCGCGCAACTCCGAGTTCCAGGCGCTGCTCCCGATCCGCGGCAAGATCCTGAACGTCCAGAAGGCTTCGATCGGCGACATGCTGAAGAACGCCGAGTGCGCCTCGATCATCCAGGTCGTGGGCGCCGGGTCGGGGCGCACCTTCGACATCGACGCCCGTCGCTACGGGCGGATCATCTTCATGGCCGACGCGGACTCCGACGGCGCCCACATCCGCTGCCTGCTGGCCACCTTGTTCTTCACGTACATGCCCGAGCTGATCACCGAGGGCCGCGTCTACAGCGCCGTGCCGCCGCTGCACCGCGTCGAGCTGTCCAACCCGAAGAAGGGCATGGACCCGTACGTCTACACCTACTCCGACGCCGAGCTGCAGCGCCGGCTGGCCGAGCTCACCAAGAAGGGGGTGCGCTGGAAGGACCCGGTGCAGCGCTACAAGGGGCTCGGCGAGATGGACGCCAGCCAGCTGGCGGAGACCACCATGGACCCGCGCCGGCGCACGCTGAGGCGGATCACCATCGACGACGCGGACGCGGCGGTCCGGGTCTTCGAGCTGCTGATGGGCTCCGAGGTCGGCCCGCGCAAGGAGTTCCTCGTGCAGGGCGCCTACGAGGTCGACGCGGACGCTCTCGACACCTGACCCGAGAGCCCTACAGCCGCCGGGTCAGCAGGCCGTTGTCGACGTCGTAGATGAACCCGCCGACCTCGACCCAGTCGGGGATCAGCGGGTGCGAGCGCACCGAGCGGACGTCCTCCTCGAGCGCCGCCTCCTGGTCCTCCACGACCCCGAACGACTGCCAGGAGGCGTCCTGGCCGGCGGACTCACCGACCCGCTTCCGCAGCTCCTCCACCGTCGAGCTGGCCATGGCGCAGCGGGTGTGCGGCACGATCAGGATGCGCTTCACGTTGAGCAGGTGCACCCCGAGCACCAGCGCCTCGAGGCCGGCCGCGGTGACGCGGCCCCCTGGGTTCCGGAAGATCTTGGCGTCCCCGGGGCTGAGCCCGAGCATGCCGAGCGGGTCGATCCGCGAGTCCATGCAGGTCACCACGGCGACACCCCGGTGGGCGACGCCGTCGAAGCCGCTGAGCGCGAAGGTCTCGGCGAAGCGGCGGTTCGCCGAGAGCAGGTCATCGAAGGGGTCGGTCACGGCGGCAACATATCCGATCCGGCCCGGGCCCTGGCAACCGCATCGACCCGCAGCAGCACCAGCGCGAGGAGGCCGGCGACCAGGGCGCACCCGGCCGCTCCCATGAACACCGTGTGGAGCTGGGACAGCCCCGCCTCCCTCAGCAGCCGGGTGTAGGCGGTGCACTGGGTGCCGGACGGGCACACGGCACCCGGGGACGGCAGGTCGACCTGGACGGCGTAGTAGCGGCGCAGCCCGACCGTCGTCAGCGCCGAGATGCCGACCAGCATCCCCACCATCCGAGCCACCACGAGCAGCGCGGTCGAGACCCCGTGGACGGTGTCGTCGGTGGCCGCGAGGAGGGCGGCGTTCACCGGGGCGAGCGCCAGGCCGAAGCCGAGCCCGGTGAGCACCAGCGGCACGCTGGCCGCCACCCCCTCCAGGCTGGTGAGACCCCACGTCGACATCCACCAGAACCCGGCGACGCACAGCAGCATCCCGCCCGCCGTGAGGACACCGACCGACAGGCGGCGGGTGAGGTATCCGCCCGCCAGTGCCCCGACCGGCACGGCGACCATCAGCCGCACGAGCACCAGCGCCGCGTCGAGCTGCGAGTCGGGGTAGACCGTGAGCCGGGCGAACAGCGGGACGTCGACGAGCGCGGCGATCAGGGCGGCGCCCACGAAGAAGCTGACCGCCAGCGCTCCCCAGGCCGCCCGGTCGGCGAACGCCGCACGCGGCACCAGCGGCCGTGGCGCGCGGCGGGCGTGCCAACCGAACAGCACCACGGCGACCACCGAGCCGAGAAGCAGCCACGGCCCCGCGGGTGGGAGGACCGAGACCTGCGGGTCGGCGGTCGCGAACGCCAGGATCACCCCGGCCAGCGCGAGCGCCAGCAGGCCGGCCCCGACCAGGTCCGCCTGCCGGGCCAGGGCGGCCCACCGGCGTACGTCGACCAGAGGCCGTCTCGCGGTCAGGCAGCGCACGAGCAGGCCGAGCGCGCACACCAGCACGGCGACGGCCAGCGGCGAGGTCCATCGTGAGTCGCCGGCGACCGGGACGAATGCGAGCCCGACCCTCACGCTGCTGGTCAGCGGTGTCGGCTGCGTCATCGTCAGCGTCAGGGTGGCGAGGGTCAGCAGCGCCAGGACCGCGCCGGGCACGTCGGGGCGGCCGGTCGGTGGCTCACCCGGCCCGGTGGCCCGGATCCCAGCGGCGAGGACCAGACCGACGACCAGGTTGACCGCGAAGATCGCCTGCCACTGCGAGAGCGCGAGCACCAGCGCGCCGTACACGGGTCCCAGGACGCTGCCCACCTCCTGCACGGCCCCGACCACTCCGAGCGGCACACCGCGGCGCGACGGTGGGTAGAGGTCGGCGACCAGCGCCAGCGTCGCCGGCACCAGGCCGCCGCCACCGACGCCTTGCAGGAACCGGCCGGTCACCATGCTCGGCAGGTCGTAGGCCGCCGCGGTGACCAGCGACCCGAATGCGAACACCACCAGGGACGCGACCAGCACCGGAAGGCGGCCGCGCAGGTCCGCGATCCGGCCCACCAGCGGAAGCATCGCGACATAGCCGAGCAGGAACCCGGAGACGATGGGCGCCGCCCGCTGCAGCTGGTCGATGGCCAGCCCGACACCGGCCATCATGTCCGGCAGCGCGAGCACGACGACATAGGTATCCGCAGCCGCGAAGGCCACCGCGACCGCCGCCAGGGACAGCAGGAGCCGGCTGCTCACGGAGCGGGTCACCCGCTGACGAGGGTCACGGGGCGGTGATGTCCTTCTTGGTGCCGTAGTCCGCGAGCGTGATGGTGTAGGTGACGTCCCTGGCCTTGGGGTAGAACGGGCCGCGCAGCACCGCCTTGGCGAGCCGGTCCGCGTCGGTGAGGGTGAAGGTCCCCGCGAAGTCCGCTGAGGACGAGGCGCTCGGGATCACGGCGGCGACCGCCTTGCCCGGAACGGTGGCCGTGTAGCTGCTGAGCACCGTCTTGCCCTGACGGACCTGGTCACCCGGTTTGACGTCCGTGGCGGCGGTCAGCAGCGAGGACAGGCCGCCTTGGTCGTTCATCAGGTCGGCCGGGTCGGGAGCACCGTAGTCACCCGGGTCGATGGCCACGAACCTGGACGTGAACGGCAGCTTGGCGAAGACCTTGCCGGTGACAGCCACCACGGCGGCGTCCGCCGTGATCCCACCGGCGGACACCTTGATGGTGCCGTCGAACGCGGGGTCGTGGGTGCCGACCCCGTCGGCGAAGAGCAGACCGTTCACACCCGAGGGCAGCTTGCCCGTGGACAGCCCGATCCGGACGCCGCTCGTCGCGTCGAGGTGCTTCTTGGCTGCCGCCAGCGTCTGCTTCGGGTTCGCCTGGCCCGTGCCCGTGCCCGCCGAGCACCCGGCGAACATCGCCAGCGGAACCACGAGCGCGAGCATCGCGGTCGCGGTCCGGCGGGGTGCGGTGGGCGGCCAGACGGCGTTGCTCCTCATGCCTCCCAGCCTTGCATGCCTCTCGTCATGCGGATCGGTTATCCGCGAGGTCGCCCGTGGCGGCCGTCTGCAGACCGGTCAGGGGCCCGGGACCAGCGAGTCGACGGGTCCGGACGCAGCTGCGATCGGCTGCGTCCCGGGCAGGCCCGAGCCGTCGCGGCGGCCGATGGGTTCGGGCAGGTCGACCGGGGCGCCGCTCGCCGCGGCGGCGCGGACGGGTCCGGGCCCGACCCAGGCGAAGACCAGGGTGTCCTCGCCCTTGAGGAACCGGTGGCACCGCACCCCGCCGGTGCCGCGGCCCTTCGCCGGGTAGTCCGGGAAGGGGGTGAGCTTGACCGAGCCCGGCTCGGTGCCGGGAAGTGCGGCGCTCGAGCCGGAGGCGGTCAGGACCATCGTCTGGTCGTCGGGCTCGAACGCGCCGAAGAACACCACGTGCTGGCCGGGCGCGAGGCGGACGCCGGCCATCCCACCGCCGGAGCGGCCCTGCGGCCGCACCGACCCGGCCGGGAAGTGCAGCAGCTGCGCGTCGGAGGTGACGAAGCAGAGCTCCTCCTCGCCGGTGCGAAGCTCGACCGCGCCGACGACCTCGTCGCCGTCGGCCAGCCTGACCACCTCCCAGGAGTCCCGGTTCCCCAACAGCTCCGCCGTGACCCGCTTGACCACCCCCTGCCGGGTGCCGAGCGCGTGCCCGGGCGTGCTCGTCCCAGGGTCCGCCGCAGCCAGCGTGGTCAGGGACAGCACCCGCTCGCCGGCCTGCAGAGGCAGGAACTCGGTCACCGGCGCCCCGCCTCGCAGGTGCGGGTGGTTGGCGGTGCCGGGCAGAATCGGGAGGTCGAGGACGTCGAGCTTGACGAGTCGCCCGGCGCTGGTCAGCGCTCCCACCTGGCCGCGAGCGGTGCCGCGCACGGCGGACACGATGACGTCGTGCTTGCTGCGGCCGCCGCCGTCCGCGGGAAGGCCGGTGTCGGCCGTCCTGGCCAGCAGCCCGCTGCTGGAGAGGTACACCAGGCACGGGTCGTCGGCGACCTCGAGCGGCGCCGCAGCGGAGACCGGCTGCCCGGCCGACTCGAGCAGGACGGTCCGTCGCGGGGTTCCGTAGGTCTTCGCCACCTCGCTCAGCTCGTCGGAGACCACCTTTCGCAGCATGCTCTCGTCGGCGAGGATGGCGTCCAGTCCGGCGATGGTCGCCTCGAGCTCCGCGCGCTGCTTCTCCAGCTCGATGCGGGAGAACCTGGTCAGCCTGCGCAGCGCCATGTCGAGGATGTGGTTGCTCTGGGTCTCGCTGAGGTCGAAGACCTGCATCAGCCGCTGCCGGGCCTGCTCGGCGTTGTCGCTGCTGCGGATCAGCGCGATCACCTCGTCGATGTCCAGGATCGCGACCAGCAGCCCCTGCACCAGGTGCAGCTGCGCGGCGGCCTTGGCGCGCCGGTGGGCCGAGCGGCGCCGTACGACGTCGAAGCGGTGTCCCAGGAACACCTCCAGGAGCTGCTTGAGACCGAGGGTCCGTGGCTGACCGTCGACGAGCGCGACGGCGTTGATGTTGAAGGAGTCCTCCAGCGGGGTGAGCCGGAAGAGCTGCTCGAGGATCGCCTCGGGGACGAAGCCGTTCTTCACCTCGATGACGAGGCGAAGGCCCTTCTCGAGGTCGGTGAGGTCCTTGACGTCGGAGATGCCCTGCAGCCTCTTGCCCTGCACCAGGCCCTTGATCCGCTCGATGACCCGCTCGGGTCCC
>JAICWH010000115.1 GCA_025934895.1 Nocardioidaceae bacterium
CCTGGAGGGGCGGCGCAGCCCCGGCGGGCGTCAGGGTCGGGCTTCGGCTACGGACCGGAGCTGCTCGACGAGATGACCACCACAAAGGTCGTGCACCTCGGTCTCCCCCCGTCCCCCCGCCGCCCATGAGTCGCCGAGTCGGCGCATCCGCAGGCGAAACCCCTGTCGAGTCGGCGCATCCGCAGGCGAAACCCCTGTCGAGTCGGCGCATCCGCAGGCGAGAACCCCGCCGACTCGACACCCGCGCCTCGCCAGACCCGCCGACTCGACCACCCACACCTCGCCAGACCCGCCGACACGACGCCAGCGCCCCGCCAGACGCGCCGGGTCGACACCCAACGCCCGCCAGACGCGCCGGGTCGGCGGGGTCAGGGCCGGCGGGCGGCCTGGGGCGGGGAGTCCAGAAGACGTCGGGCCGCCTCGACGTGCACGGGCAACCGTCGGCGTCGGCGGAGCGCCGCCGGCACCCGGACGAGCGTCTGTCGGACCGCCAGCCGACCCGCACGACCGGCGCGCAGGTCCTCGAGCAGGGCACCGAGCACCACGGGCCAGGGTCGTCGCATCAGCATGGTCAGCAGCCGGTTGCGGGCCGCTCGCGCCTGCCGCTCCACCGAGTCGCGCACCGGCGAGGGATGGTGGTGCGCGACCACGTCCTGCACGTAGGCCAGTCCCCAGCCCACGGCCGCCAGGTCGAGCGCCAGCCGCTCCTCCTCGCCCATGAAGAACACCACCTCGTCGAATCCGCCGCCCGCGAGGTAGGCGTCGCGACGCACGACCGCCCCACACGCCAGGAAGCCGAGCACCGACGGCCCCGGCAGGTCGTCGTCTCGGCCCAGCGGCGAGTCGGCCATCAGCTCGCAGAGCGGGTCGGGTCGCTCCTCGGGCCCGACCAGCATCCGGCCCGCCAACACCGCCAGCCGCGGGTGCGTGTCGAGCACGTGCACGGCCTGGGTCAACGCGCCCGCCGCCCACCAGGAGTCGTCGTCGGCGAACGCGACGTACGGCGTCCGGGCCCGCTCCACGCCGACGTTGCGGGCCACCGACCCGACGTTGCGGGACAGCTCGACGACCTCGACGTGCGGGAAGTGCTCGCGCACCAGCCGGGGCGTCCCGTCGCTGGAGCCGTTGTCGACCAGGATCACCGGTGCCTCGTGCCGCGCCAGCGAGGTCTGCAGGTCCGGCCACCGGTCCCGGGTCATCACCACGACGGTGATCCGCGACGTCACCGCGTGAACTCCTCGAGCTCGTCGTCGACCAGGGAACGCAGCCGGTCCACGTCGTCGCGGACCCGCTCGTCGAAGGCCTCGCGAAGGCCTGCGGGCACCTCCGGCCGGCCCGAGCGGCCGACGTTGACCCGCTGCTCGTCCCGCCACTCCGGGTCCACCCCGACGTGCCGGTAGAGCGCGGCCACCTCCCCGGCCGCTCGGCGCGACAGCCGCTCCTGGACCACCGTGTGCAGCTGCCGCCGGTCGAACCATGACAGGAACGGCTCGACACGCTCGAAGAAGCGGCTCCGGTCGACGTACTCGCTCCCCGGGTCCAGCAGCGCGTCGGCCACCGGCCGGCGCTCGGTGCCGTCGCGGCGGTGGTGAGCATACTGCGAGAGGGCACGCTGCAACGGGTCGCGCACGAGATAGACCAGCCGCACGGCGGGCACCACCGCTGCCATCCGGGCGGGGACCTCGGGGCAGCTCGGCGAGGTGTACGCCGGGGAGGACTCGCCGCACACCCGAGCGGAGGGGTCGAGCTGCGAGGAGTACCACTGCAGGCCTCGGTGCCACTGCCCGGTCCTCCACCAGGACTCGGCGTCGTCGTCCGGGGCGACCTCCGGCCCGTTGAAGAAGTTCAGCTCCTTGGTCCCCGACATGGCGACCTCGGGATGCGCGTCGAGGTAGGCGTGCACCGCGCTCGTCCCGCACTTCATCGCGCCGATCACGATCACCCCGGGCAGCACGTCCGTGTGCGGCGAGCTGCACCCGACCGCCGGCACGGCCTGCCGCAGGTCGCTCGTCGAGCCGCTCACCGTGCCGACGCCGGTGTCCACGCGGCGAGCCGCGCGTCCCAGTCGGCGAGGAACCGGCCCAGTCCGTAGCGGGACAGCGCGACCCGGCGGGCCGCCGCCCCCACGCACCGCGCCTCGGCAGGGTCGTCGACGAACCGGCCCACCGCAGCTGCGAGCTCCTCCGGGCGGAGGGTCAGCACCCCCGCCTCGGGCGGGACGGCCGCGACCGCCTCCGTGGTGGCCAGCGCCACCACCGGCATCCCCAGGTGCATCGCCTCGAGCAGGGACAGCCCGAGCGAGGTCCACCGTGAGGTGTGCACGTAGACCCGTCGTCGGGCCAGCTCACGGTGCAGCCGGTCCTGCGGGAGGTCCTCCAAGGTCGCGATCCGACCGCCGAGGCTGTCCAGGGCGTTGACGTTCATGCCGAACACGTCGAGCGGAGCGGTCTGCGACAGCAGCGGCAGCAGGTCGGTGCCGACGGCCCGCCCCCGTCGTACCGGGTCGTTCACCACCACGGCGGCCCGCGCCAGCTCACCGGTGTAGCCGGCTCCCGGGTCCACGATGCCGTGCTCGACGACGTCGGTGGGAGCGTCGCCGCAGTCCCAGAACAGCCGGTTGAAGTGCGTCACGTGCACGACCGGCACCACCGACTGGTCCGCCAGCGGGTGTCGCGTGAAGGGCACGCCACCCCCAGGCGTGTTGTGCTCGACGTAAATCGCCGGCAGGTCCCGGCCGGGCCGTCGCCCGGTCCACCGCTCCGCGAGGTCGATCTCGTGCGGCCGCTGCAGCACCACGACGTCGACGTCGAGGTCGGGGAGGTCCTCGACGGGCACCTCGACCGCGCTGGGTGGCCAGTCCCACGTCCGCGCGCGCCCCCGTCCGTCGGGACGGCGGTCCGGCAGCACGGGCAGCAGGTAGTCGTGGGCACCCTGCACGAACGACGTGGTCCAGGAGCCGTGCACGTGCCACAGCAGGATCCGCATCTGCTCCCTCGCTCCCGGACGGCCGCGTCCCAGGTCGACACGACCCGGGCCTCGTTCCCGAGAAGTGGGCTTTCATGCCGCAAAGACCGCGATGCGCCCGGGGTGGCATCTGGGTGACCGAGCACCGGTTTGTCGAGGAGAGAAGTGGGAACGAACGGCGACCCGCCCATGGAGAGGAGCCCGCGTGAAGGTCCTCGGCATCAACGCCTTGTTCCACGACCCCGCCGCAGCACTGGTCGTCGACGGCGAGACGGTTGCCGCGGCCGAGGAGGAGCGGTTCTCCCGGCGCAAGCACGGCAAGCGGCCGGTGCCGTTCTCGGCGTGGGAGCTGCCGGAGCTGGCCGCGCGCTGGTGCCTGAGCTCCGCCGGCCTGGACATCACCGACATCGACGCCGTGGCCTACTCCTACGACCCGGGGCTGGCGAAGCCGGCGGAGGAGATGGGGCTCGACGACCCCTGGGACCACCTTCGACAGACCTACGCCCGGCGCGCACCCGGCTTCCTCGCCAGCGCGCTGCCGGGTCTGGACCCCGCCGCGGTGCGCTTCGTGCCACACCACGTGGCACACGCAGCGTCCGCCGGGCTCGCCTCCCCCCACCACGACGCGGCCGACGTCCTGGTCCTGGACGGGCGAGGCGAGTCGGCGAGCCACCTGGCCGGCCGCTACGACCAGGGGCAGCTCGAGGTGTTCCGCACCCAGGAGCTGCCGCACTCCCTCGGCCTGCTCTACGAGAACGTCACCGAGCACCTCGGGTTCCTGCGCAGCAGCGACGAGTACAAGGTGATGGCGCTCGCCTCCTACGGCGCGCCCCGGTTCCTCGACGAGCTCCGCGCGGCGGTCTACACCACCGGCGACGGCGGCTTCCACACGGACCCGGTGGACTGGCAGTCGCTCGTCAAGCGCCGCAGCGAGACCGAGGAGTGGACACCCGACCACGCGGACCTCGCCGCGAGCGTGCAGCACCGCCTGGAGGAGGTGCTCTTCGAGCTGACCGGCTGGCTGCACGACCGCACCGGCAACCGGGTGCTCACCCTGGCCGGCGGGGTCGCGCTCAACTGCGTCGCCAACACCCGGCTCTTCGACGAGGGACCGTACGACGACATCTGGGTGCAGCCCGCCGCCGGCGACTCCGGTACGGCGCTCGGCGGCGCCCTGCACGTGGCCCGCGCCGAGGGCGACCTGACCGGCGCGATGCCCGGCGCCGACCTGGGCAGGGGCTGGCGCGACGCCGAGCTCGAGGCCTGGCTGACCACGGCCCGCGTCGCGTTCGAGCGTCCCGCGGACGTCGCGGAGGAGGTGGCGCAGTGCCTCGCCGACAACGGCGTGGTGGCGTGGTTCCAGGGCCGCAGCGAGTACGGTCCCCGGGCCCTCGGCCGGCGCTCCCTGTTGGCGCACCCCGGCCACGAGAAGAACCTCGAGCGGCTCAACGACGTGAAGGGCCGTGAGCAGTTCCGACCGGTGGCGCCGATGTGCCTGGCCGAGCGCGCCTCCCGGATCTTCTCCCGTGGCCCGCTGCCCTCGCGCTACATGCTGTTCGTGCACGACGTGGCCCGGGAGTGGCGCGACCGGATCCCCGCGGTGGTGCACGTGGACGGCACCTCCCGGGTGCAGACCGTGCACGCCGACGACGAGCCGCTCCTGCACCGGATGATCGAGGGCTTCGAGCGTCGCACCGGCCTGCCGGTGGTCATCAACACCAGCCTCAACACGGTCGGCCGGCCGATGGTCGACGACCCCCGGGACGCGCTGGAGTGCTTCGGCTCCGCGCCCGTCGACCTGCTGGCGATCGGCCCCTTCGTCGTACGACGTCCGCGGGCCGCGTGATGGACGACGAGCGGACCGGCCCGGTGACCGGCCCGGTGACCGGCCCGGTGACCAGCCTCGTCATCCCCACCGTGGGTCGGCCCAGCCTGCGGAGGCTGCTCGAGGCCCTGGCAGCGGGAACGGCGCCGGTCCCCGGACCCGTGGTGGTCGTCGACGACCGGCCCTCGGGCGACGACCTGGACGCGGACCTGGCCGGTATCGCCATCGCGGACCTGCGGGTGCTGCGCAGCGGCGGCGGCGGCCCGGCCCGGGCCCGCAACATCGGCTGGCGGCACACCTCCACGCCCTGGGTGAGCTTCCTCGACGACGACGTGGTCACCGACCCCGACTGGAGCGCGACGCTCGTCCGGGACCTGGCCGGCCTCGGGTCGCCGGTGGCCGGCAGCCAGGGCCGGGTCCGGGTGCCGCTGCCCGGGCATCGCCGACCCACCGACTGGGAGCGCTCGACCGCCGGACTGGCCACCGCCACCTGGATCACCGCGGACCTGACCTACCGCCGGTCCGCGCTCTCGGCGGTCGGCGGGTTCGACGAGCGGTTTCCACGCGCGTTCCGCGAGGACGCCGACCTGGGGCTGCGGATCACGGCGACGCAGGGCCGGATCGTCACCGGTGACCGGGCGATCACGCACCCGGTCCGGCCGGCCGACGACTGGGCGAGCCTGCGGCAGCAGGCGGGCAACGCCGACGACTTCCTGATGCGGGCGGTGCACGGCGCCGACTGGCGTGAGCGGGCCCGGGCCCCTCGAGGTCGGCGCACGAGGCACGTCGCCGTGACCACCGCCGGGACCACCGCAGTCATGGCCCTCGCGACCGGTCACCGACGCACCGGAGCGGCCGCGACGCTGGGCTGGCTGGCCGGCACCGCAGAGCTGGCCTGGGCCCGGATCGGACCGGGACCGCGGGACGGCGACGAGGTCCGCCGCATGCTGCTGACCAGCGCAGCCATCCCGGTGGCCGCGACCTGGCACTCGCTGCGTGGCGCGTGGGCGCACCGCCGCGCCGGGCCGTGGCGAGGCCTGCCGGACCTGGTGCTCTTCGACCGCGACGGGACCCTGGTGCTCGACGTGCCCTACAACGGCGACCCGGCGCTGGTCGACCCGGTGCCCGGTGCGGCCGAGAGCCTCGACAGGTTGCGACGCCTCGGCGTGCGGGTCGGGCTGGTCAGCAACCAGTCAGGCGTGGGCTCCGGACGGGTCAGCATGGACCAGGTGGAGGCCGTCAACCGCCGGCTCGAGGACCTGGTCGGCACCTTCGACGTGGTGCGGTTCTGCCCGCACGGCCGCGACGAGGGCTGCACCTGCCGCAAGCCGGCACCCGGCATGGTCAAGGACGCCTGCACGGCCCTGGGCGTCGACCCCGACCGGTGCGTGGTCGTGGGCGACATCGGCAGCGACGTGGAGGCTGCTCTGGCCGCCGGCGCGAGCGCCGTCCTGGTGCCCACCACCGCGACCCGCCCCGAGGAGGCCCGGGCCGCCGACCGGGTCGCTCGGACGCTGCCGGAGGCGGTCGACATGATCCTGGCGGGGCACTGGTGACCCACACCCTGGTGGTCCGGCTGGACAACGCCGGTGACGTCCTGCTAGCCGGGCCGGCCGTTCGTGCGGTCGCGGCCGGCAGCACCCGGGTCACGATGCTCGCCGGCCCCAACGGCGCCCCCGCGGCCCGGTTGCTGCCCGGTGTCGACGAGGTCCTCGAGTGGCGCTGCCCGTGGGTGGACGGGGACCCTGCGCCGGTCGCACGCGACGACGTGGAGCTCCTGCTCGCCACCCTGGCCGCCCGGCACGTCGACCGCGCCCTCGTGCTCACCTCGTTCCACCAGTCCCCGCTGCCCACGGCGCTGCTGCTGCGGATGGCCGGCGTCGCCTGGGTGGGCGCCGTGAGTGTCGACTACCCCGGCTCCCTGCTCGACCTCAGGCACCTCGTCGACGAGATGCTCCCCGAGCCGGAGCGCGCCCTCTCCCTCGCCACCGCGGCCGGGTTCGCCCTGCCGCCTGGCGACGACGGGGCCCTCGCCGTGCGCCGGCCGCTTCCCGACGTCTCGCACCTGCTCCCCGCGGGCGCCTTCGTCGCGTTGCACCCCGGTACGTCGGTGCCGGCCCGGGCCTGGCCGGTGGACCGGTTCGCCGAGGCCTCGCGGCTGCTCACCGAACGCGGCCACCGGGTGGTCCTCACCGGCGCGCCGTCGGAACGGCCGCTGACGTCGCAGGCCGTCGCCGGCACGCCCGCGACCGACCTGGGCGGCCGGACCTCGCTGGCCGAGCTGGCCGCCGTGCTGGCCGCGGCCGACGTCGTGGTGGTGGCCAACACCGGCCCCGCGCACCTGGCCGCCGCGGTGGGCACGCCCGTGGTCTCGCTGTTCGCACCCACCGTCCCAGCGGCCCGTTGGGCGCCCTACCGGGTTCCCCACGTGCTGCTCGGGGACCAGGAAGCGGTCTGCCGGGACACGCGCGTGACCCGCTGCCCGTTCCCGGGGCACCCGTGCCTGACGACCGTCGGCGCGGACGCCGTCCTGGCAGCCGTCGAACAGCTCGGTGGCTCACCGCCACCGGTGCCCACCCGCACCGCGGCGCACCTGTTGCACTAGGAGGGGAACCATGAGGATCGCGTTGGTCTCGGAGCACGCGAACCCGCTCGCCGTCGTCGGGGGAGTGGACGCGGGCGGCCAGAACGTCCACGTCGCGGCACTGGCCGGCGGGCTGGTCGAACGCGGCCACGACGTGACCGTCTACAGCCGGCGGGACACGGCGTCGGCCCCGGAGCGGGTCCGGGCCGCCGAGGGGTACGTCGTCGCGCACGTACCCGCGGGCCCCCCGTCCGACGTACCGAAGGACCAGCTGTTGCAGTACATGCCGGCCTTCGGGGACTACCTGCGGCAGTGCTGGGCCGAGGAGCCGGTCGACGTGGTGCACGCGCACTTCTGGATGAGCGGGCTCGCCTCGATGCGGGCCGCGCGTCCGGGCGGTACGCCGGTGCTGCAGACGTTCCACGCCCTCGGCACCGTCAAGCGCCGCCAGCAGGGCTCCCACGACACCAGCCCGCCCGCTCGCATCGCCCTCGAGCGTCGGCTGTGCACGAGCGTGGACCGGGTGATCGCGACCTGTCGCGACGAGGTCGCCGAGCTGCGCCGGATGGGGCTGCCGCCCGACCGGGCCAGCATCATCCCGTGCGGCGTGGACACCGACGCGTTCCGGCCCACGCCCGCGGTGCCCGCACCGGGCGGCCCGCACCGCCCTCGGCTGCTGGTGATCGGCCGGATCGTCGAGCGCAAGGGGGTCGGCAACGTGATCGAGGCGCTCGCGCACCTGCCCGGCGTCGAGCTCGTGGTCGCCGGCGGACCCGCGCCCGACCTGGTCGGCACCGATCCCCAGGTGGTCCGGCTGCGCAGGCTGGCCCGGCAGCTCGGGGTCGAGGACCGGGTGCGGTTCCTGGGCTCCGTGAGCCGACCCGACCTGCCCGCCCTCACCTGCTCGGCCGACGTGGTCGTGGCCGTGCCGTGGTACGAGCCCTTCGGGATCGTCCCCGTCGAGGCGATGGCCTGCGGACGTCCCGTCGTCGGCTCCGCGGTGGGTGGGCTGCTGGACACCGTCGTGCCAGGGGTCACCGGCGAGCTGGTCCCGCCCCGTCGGCCGGACCTCCTGGCGCCGGTGCTCCGCGACCTGCTCGCCGACCCGGCCCGCCGGGCTGCCTACGGGCGGGCCGGCCGGGAGCGGGCCGTGCACACCTACCAGTGGCGGGCAGTGGTCGAGGCCACCGAGGCCGTCTACGCGTCCACCGTGTCGTCCGCCGTCGTGGCCGACGACCCCCGGCTCAGCTCAGGAGTGACCCGATGAGGCACCGCACCCCCTGCGCCCACGCCCACCTCAACGAGCTGGTGGTCGCGGTGCAGCACTTCGGGCCCTGCGTGGACATCGCGGACGCGTGGGGAACGCGGCTGGCGGCGGTCCTGGACGCCGGCGGACGGCTGCTTGCCTCCGGCAACGGCGGCAGCGCGGCCCAGGCCCAGCACCTGACGGCCGAGCTCGTCGGCCGCTACCGCGACGACCGCCCGCCGTACTCTGCGATCTGCCTGAGCGCCGAGACCAGCAGCCTGACCGCGATCGCCAACGACTACCCGCCCGAGGAGCTGTTCGCCCGGCAGGTCGAGGCGCACGGCCGGCCCGGCGACGTGCTGGTGCTCATGTCGACCAGCGGCAGCAGCCGCAACATCGTCGCGGCCGCCGAGCGCGGTCGCGCCTGCGGGCTGACGGTGTGGGCACTGACCGGCCCCCGACCGAACCCGCTGGCCGACGCGGCCGACGAGGCGCTCTGCGTGGACGCGACCTTCACCGCCACCGTCCAGGAGCTGCACCTGGTGGCGCTGCACATCGTCTGTGCCGCCCTGGACAAGGAGCTCGGGGCGATCCCGGACACGGCCACGACAGGGACGTTGGCGTGAGGGGCCCGCTGGTCGTCCTCGGCGACAGCCTCCTCGACATCGACCTCGATGGGACCGCCGAGCGGCTGGCTCCGGACTCCCCCGTGCCGGTGCTCGACGAGCTGACCGAGCACCCGCGCCCGGGCGGTGCCGGGCTCGCGGCCACGATGGCCGCGCGCGACGGTCACGAGGTGGTGCTCGTCACCGCCCTCGGTGACGACGAGGCGGGCCGGCGGGTGGAGGCGCTGCTCGCGGGCGTCCAGCTCGTCCGCCTGCCGTACGACGGACCGACGTCCGTGAAGAAGCGGGTGCGCGCCGGCGGCCAGTCGCTCCTGCGCCTGGACAGCGGCAGCCGCCCCGGCACGGTCCACCGGCTGTCCCCGGCAGAGCTGACCACGGTGACCGACGCGCTGGCTGGGGCCGGCGCCGTGCTGGTGGCCGACTACGGACGCGGGGTGAGCGGCGTCCCGGAGCTCCGCGACCTGCTCGGTGCCCTGCGGCAGCGGGTCCCGATGGTGTGGGACCCGCATCCCCGCGGCTCGCAGCCGGTGCCCGGAGCCCGACTCGTCACCCCCAACCGCTCCGAGGCGGCGCTGTTCGCGGGGCGGATCGGGCTGAGCACGCCGGCGGGCCGCACCATGCTGGCCGAGGTCGGTGCCCGCGCCGCCGGTCTGGTCGCCGGCTGGGAGGCCCAGGCCGTCGCCGTGACCCTCGGCGAGCACGGCGCGCTGCTGTCCTACGGCGCCGGCGCTCCCGTCGTCACGCCGGCACCGGCGGTGCGCAGCGTCGACCCGTGCGGGGCCGGGGACCGCTTCGCGGTGAGCGCCGCGGTCGCCCTCGGCAGCGGCCGGGTCACCGTCGAGGCGGTCACCGACGCGGTGCTCGATGCCGCGGCCTACGTCGCCGCCGGGGGTCCGGCGTCCCTCGCCGGCTCCGCGCGGGGCCCCGAGCCGACCCGGGAGCCGACCCGCGCAGGACCGGTCCGGGAGCTCGTCGCGTCGGTGTCCCGTCAGGGCGGGACAGTGGTCGCCACGGGGGGCTGCTTCGACCTGCTGCACGCCGGGCACGTCGCCACCCTGCGGGCGGCCCGCCGGCTCGGGGACTGCCTGGTGGTCTGCCTGAACAGCGACGACTCCGTGCGCCGCCTCAAGGGACCCTCGCGGCCACTGGTCCCGGCGGCGGACCGGGCCCGGGTGCTGGAGGCACTCGAGTGCGTGGACGCCGTCGTCGTCTTCGACGAGGACACTCCCGTCGAGGTGCTGCGCCAGCTTCGGCCCGACGTCTGGGCGAAGGGCGGTGACTACGCCGGGGCCGACGTGCCCGAGGCCGCCGTCCTCGAGAGCTGGGGCGGCCAGGCCGTCGTACTCCCGTATCTGCAGGGGCGCTCGACCAGCCAGCTGGTGCGGACCGCGACCGAGCGGGCGCACACCATGAGCAACCACGAGGAGACATCGCCATGACCGACACCACCAGCACCGGCCCGACGACGAGCACCGCGGCGCCCCTGGACACCGTCCTGGGCACCGCCCTGGGCACCGTCCTGGTCACCGGCGGCGCGTCCGGGCTCGGGGCCGCGGTCGCGCGCGCGGTCGCCGACGCGGGCGGGCGAGCGGTGATCCTGGACCGTGTGCAGCCAGGGCTCGACGTCGAGCACGAGATCGTCGACCTCTCGGACGCCCGCGCCGCCGAGGCCGCCGTCCGGGCCGTCTCGAAGCGGGTGGGCGGCCTGGACGCCGTCGTGACCTGCGCCGGCACCGACGCGTGCGGGCGCCTGGACGACGTGCCGGGCGAGGACTGGGACCGGGTGGTGCTGGTGAACCTGCTGGGCACCGTGGCGGTGGTCCGGGCCGCGATGCCCGACCTGCTCGAGCGGCGCGGGCGCGCGGTGACGGTGGCCTCGACGCTGGGCCTGCGCGCCCTCAGCGACGCGACCGCCTACTGCGCCTCCAAGTTCGGGGTCGTCGGGTTCAGCCGGGCGCTGGCGGCCGAGACCCAGGGCCGGATGGGCGTCACGATGCTGGTCCCGGGCGGCATGCACACCGCGTTCTTCGACGGTCGCGACGAGCAGTACATGCCCCCGCCGGACGCCAAGCTCAACCAGCCCGCCGACGTCGCCCAAGCGGTGCTCTTCGCGCTCCGGCAGCCATCCGGCTGCGAGGTCCGCGAGCTCGTGGTGACCCCGGCCGTCGAGGGGTCCTGGCCCTGATCCCCGGCGCCGGCCGTCACCAGCGGCCCCAGCTCCTCGTGCTGCGGGCGCTCGGGCTGGGCGACCTGCTGACCGGTGTGCCCGCGCTCCGGGCGTTGCGGCGCGGCTGCCCGGAGCACGAGATCGTGCTGGCCGCTCCCGGGGCCCTCGAGCCACTGGTGAGCCTGGTCGACGCGGTCGACGGGCTCGTGGACACCCACGGGCTGGCTGGTCTGCCGTGGCCCGGCGGGCCGCCG
>JAICWH010000137.1 GCA_025934895.1 Nocardioidaceae bacterium
TGGGGCCAGTTCCGGCTCGCCGACGGCGAGGTCATCACGGTGCCGTTCACGCTCCACGCGACCTGACCCACCGCGGCCGCCTCCAGGCACCGGTGCCGGCACCGTCACCGTCCGTCGACCGGCCGTGGTCGTCGCCCGGCTCACCGGCCCACCTGGGGGATTGCTTGCCGGCCCATCCTCCGAGCACGATTAAGGCCGACTCGCGGATGGGAACGGGAGTGGACGACGTACGGTACCGGCTGCTCGGACCGATGGAGGTCTGTGTCGCCGGTATCCCCGTGAAGCTGCCCGGCATCGCCGAACGTGCCCTGCTCGCCCAGCTTCTGCTCAGCCCCGGCCGCACCATCCCCGCCACCATGCTCATCGACCGCCTGTGGTCGGACTCGACGCTCCCGGTCGACCCGATGAACGCGCTGCAGATCCGGGTCTCCAAGCTGCGGCGCGCCCTGAAAGCCCTGGGGATCGGTGACGTCGTGGCCCGCGAAGGGGTCGGGTACCGCGCCACCGTCGACGCCATGAGCGTCGACGCGCTCGACTTCGCTGACCGCATCCGGACCGCGCGCGCATCCGCCGCGCACGCAACCGAGAACGGAGGCATCCACGCAGCACACGTCCAGGCCTATGACGAAGCGCTCGCACTGTGGCGTGGCGACCCGCTCAGCGACTTCGCGACCGAACAGTGGGCCACCGCAGAAGCCGCCGGTCTCACCCAGCTCCGGTTGGCTGCGATGACCGAACGCGCCCAGGTCGCCCTAGCGCTCGGTCGTCACCAGGAAGTCGCCGCCGACCTCGAACCAGTCGTCGCCCGCGACCCCACGCTGGAGCCGCTCGCCGGGCTGCTGATGCTGGCGTTGTACCGCAGCGGCCGACAAGCCGACGCCCTCGACGTGTATACCCGCACCCGCGATGTCCTCGATGAGACCCTCGGACTCGAACCATCGGTCTCGCTGCGGTCACTGCACGAGCGGGTGCTGCGCCAGGACGCCACCCTCGGCGCCCAGCAGGACCTGATCCCCGCCCCCGCGAGTGTCTCAGCTCCCGCGACTGGCCCGACAGCACATCCCGCCGCCACACCGACCGCCTCGGCTCCGGTGACGATGCCGGGGCACTGGTTCCGCACCGAGGAGGACCGGACGGCGCGGACCAACCTGCCGACCGTCCTTCGCCCGCTGATCGGCCGCGACGCCCAGCTCGACTCGATCGCCGAGCTGCTTCGCGGCGTCCGGCTGCTGTCCCTGGTCGGTCCCGGCGGCGCCGGGAAGACCGCCTTGGCGCTCGCCACCGCCGTCGGCACCTCCGCGGACTATCCGGACGGCGCGTTCGGGGTACGGCTGGCATCGGTCAACACCCCCGACCAGGTACCACTCGCGGTCGCCGACGCGCTGGGCATGCCGATGGACGGAGCCGCCGCGACGCACGACCTACGCGACCGGCTCATCTCGTTCCTGACCCGGCGGCGGATGCTGCTGTTCGTCGACAACTGCGAGCACGTCATCGACTCCGCCGCCGCGCTCATCGAAGACATCCTGAGCCGCTGCCCCGGCATCACGGTCCTCGCCACGAGTCGCGAAGCGCTCGCCATCCCCGACGAGGTGCAGGTCACCGTCGGCCCGTTGGAGACCCCACCGGAGCACACCCCGGCAGGTGACGTGCTGAACTACTCGGCGGCGCAGCTGTTCGCCGAACGTGCGCGCGCCGTGCGGCCCGGCCTGCTGTTCGGTGCCGAGGACCTCACCGCGATCGGCGCCATCGCCCGATCCCTTGACGGCATCCCGCTCGCCCTCGAGCTCGCCGCCGCCCGCGTGTCCACCCTGTCGCCGGTCGAGGTGTCCGCACGGCTCGCGGACCGGTTCAGCCTGTTGACCTCCGGCGCCCGTACGGCCGAAGAGCGGCAGCAGACGCTGCGGGCCACCGTCGACTGGAGCTACCAGCTGCTCTCGCCGACCGAACAACGGATCTTCGACCGGCTCTCGGTCTTCCAGGGCGGGTGGTCGTTGATGTCGGCGGAGAAAGTCCTTGCCGACGAAGGCACGCCGCCACGGCAGGTCCTCGACACGGTCGGGCGGCTCGTCGAGCAGTCCATGGTCGTGGTCGAACCCGGCCCGACCAGCCGGTACCGGATGCTGGAGACACTGCGCCAGTACGCCGCCGAACGGCTCCAGGTGTCCGGGCAGGCGGCCGCGGTAGCCAGCCGCCACGCCGCCTACTTCCGGGGCATGGTCGAGGACGCCGAGGTGGCGTTGCGAGGGCACGAGCAACGGCAGACGCTGCGGCTGCTGCGCGAGGAGCAGCCCAACATCCGCGCCGCCCTGACGTTCCTCAGCGGCCCCGACGGCGACCATGACGCCGCCTTGATAATGGCCGGTTCCCTCGGCATGTTCTGGCACCTCGGCCGCCACCTCGTGGGCCGCCAGGTGCTCTCGCGCCTGGTTGCCGGCCCCGAGGGGTCACCGAAAGCACGGGCGCTCGCGTTGCAGGCCGTCTCCCTCGTGGAACGGCCGCGCGGCTGCCTCGTCCACCCCAGCCCTCGGTGCGCCGAAACCGCAGCCGACAGCCTGGCCCTGTTCGAGGAGCTCGGCGACGCCTGGCACGCGGCCCTGTCTCGCGTCCTGCTCGCGGTCGAAGGGGTCACCGGCGCCGAACCGGAGCGGTCACGGCAGCTCCTGACAGCGGCAGAGGAGCAGTTCGACCGCGACGGTGACCCCTGGGGGCCCGCGGTCATCGGGTTCGTCCGGATGGAGACCGCGATCAAGACCGGAGACGAGGAGGCTGCCGTCCGCATCGGACGCAGCACCGCCGCCGCGTTCCGGCAGCTCGACGACTCCTGGGGACTGTCCGCCATCCTGTACCACCTCGGTTGGGGGTTGCGGCAGTTCGGCCGGTACGACGAGGCAGCCCGCGTCCTGGAGGAAGCGATCGACGTGGCACGCGGCGCCGGCTTGTGGAACACCGCCCAATGGGCGCTGGCGGACCTGGCGATCGAGAAGGTCCACGTCGGTGATCGCGAGGGCGCACGGCGCCTGTTCGACGAGGCAGCGGCCGCGTCCCGCGAGGTTGGTGACGGCGCCGGAGAGGTCTTGGCCGGGTACGGGTTCGGCCTCCTCGCCCACGTCGAGGGGAACTGGGACCAGGCCAGGCGGTACTACGCCTCCGCGGTCGACGGCTTCATAGCGCTCGGCACACCCGTTCCTGAAGGGGCAGCGCTGGCTGGGTTGGGGCGCTGCCACGAAGCCGACGGCGACACCACCGCGGCCCAGGCCCGTTATCAGGAGGCGCTGGAACTGGGTCGCCGGCTCGGGGAACCGGCCGTGACCGCGTCCGCCCTCGAAGGGCTCGCCCGCCTCGCGCTGACCGCCGGTGATCGCGATGCCGCCACCGCGCGGTCCGTCGAGGCGGCCGGCATCCGGACACGGTTCCAACGGCCCGCACCACCACACGAACGTGACGACTTGACGCCCTTCCCTCACCAGCCCTGACGCCAGGAATCCTCGGCCTGGGGCGCATCCCTGCGGCGCTGTCCTCGAGTTGGGTGTGTCAGCGTCGCCGGGTTCCTCCCGATGACGCCTCAGACGGGTGGTTGCGGGTCGTACTGGATGGCTCGGCGGACCTCGCGGGCGCGCTCGGTGCCGGCGAGCCGGGCGACCAGGTGCAGCGCCATGTCGATGCCGGCGCTGACGCCGGCGCTGGTGATCACGTCGCCGTCGTCGACGAACCTGGCGTCGGGTCGCAGCACGATGGACGGGTCGAGCTGGGTCACAAGATCCAGGGACTCCCAGTGGGTGGTAGCCGGGCGGCCGGTCAGCAGCCCGGCGGCGGCGTAGACGAGCGCACCGGTGCACACACTCGTGACCAGCCGCACCGACCCGCGTTGCCCGCGCACCCATGCCAGGTGGTCGGGGTCGCGCATCAGTCTCCGGGTGCCCTGGCCGCCGGGGTGGATCAGCACGTCGAGCGGCGGCATCGTCTCGAAGGAGTGGTGCGCACCGAGGGTCAGTCCCTTGGCCGCGCGGACCGGACGGCCGTCGCGGGAGACGCACGAGACAGTCCAGCCGTCCTCGGGGTGGTGCAGGGTCCAGTAAGAAAGGACCTCCCAGGGGCCGACCGCGTCGAGCTCCTCGACGTCGTCGAAGATCAGCAGCCCGATGTGGCGTGTCCTCCTGGATGAAGCAGTGTCGACGGGTGGCGGTACGGGATCAGTCATGGCATGCGCTCCGGGGGTTCAGAAGTGGCGTCGAGGATTTCGACCTTGCCCCTGAGCCTGGCGGCAACGGCGGGTGCTCGCCCCGGTCATACTGCCGGGATACCGAAGTCCTGTCCCAGCCTTGGGACACGGTGGTGGACATCGACGACCCACCGACGACCACACGGCGACCACATCGGCGGCGCCGCGGTCAACGACCTGAAAGGGCCTCCCTGCACGCGTGCCGGCGGGAGTACGGTCGCGAAATGCTCCATGGGAGAGAGGCCGAGCAGGGACGGCTGCGTGCCGTCGTCGACGGCGCCCGCAACGGGCACGCCGGTGCGCTCTTTCTTCACGGTGAGCCTGGTGTGGGGAAGACCGCGTTGCTCGACGACCTCGTCGGCGGCGCCGCAGCTACCGGTGTGCGGGTGTTGGCGACCCAGGGAGTGGAGTCGGAGTCCCCGTTGGCGTTCGGGGCACTGCAGCGGCTGCTGCGCCCGGGGATGCGGCTCCTGGACCGGCTCCCGGGTCCGCAGGCGCGGGCGCTGCGGGTCGCGTTCGGCCTCGAGGACGGCACGGTCGAGCCGTTCCTGGTCGGTGCCGCCACCTTGTCGCTGCTCGGTGAGATGGCCGAGGAGTGCCCGGTGCTGTGCGTCGTTGACGACGCTCATTGGCTTGACGACGCCTCGGCCGCTGCCCTTCTCTTCGCTGCTCGACGGTTCGACGCCGACCGGGTCGCGGTCGTGTTCGCCGCCCGGGACGGTGACGTGCGTGCGTTCACCGCTCCGGGCATCGACTCGCTCCTCCTCGAGGGACTGGCCCCGGTCGCGGTGCGGGCTCTGCTGGCCGAGCACGCCGGCGTCGGCCTGGCGACGGAGGTGGCGGACCGGTTGATGTCTGAGACGGCGGGGAACCCGTTGGCGCTGGTCGAGCTGCCGGCCGGCCTCACCCCCGAGCAGCTCGACGGCACCGTCCCGTTGCCGCCTCAGTTGAGCGTCGGCTCCGGTGTGGAGCGGGTGTTCCTCGACCGCATCCGTCGTCTGCCGGACCAGGTGCAGCAGCTGATGCTGGTGGTGGCTGCCGACGACAGCGGCCACGTCGCGACCACCGGGGACGCCGCCGCGAGCCTGGGGGTCGAGGCCGCGGCCTGGGGGGCGGCCGAACGCAGCGGGCTGCTGCTCGTGAACGGCGACACGGTCGCCGTGCGGCACCCGCTGGTGCGTTCGGCGGTTTACCAGGCGGCGACGAGCCTGGAACGGCGCCATGTCCATCAAGCTCTCGCCGACGTGCTCGGTCAGGCCGGTGACCGGGACCGGGCGACGTGGCACCGCGCCGCGGCCGCGACCGGGTGGGACGAGCCGCTCGCCGAGGACCTGGCCGGGGTCGCTGCCCGGGCCGAGCGCCGCGGTGGTTACGCCGCTGCCTCGTCGGCCTACGAGCGGGCCGCTGCCCTCACCGCCCGCGAGATTCCGCGGGCAGCGCACCTGTTCGCTGCCGCCCGCACCGCATGGGCGGCGGGGAACCCGACGCAGGCCGCCGCATCGGCCACCGCCGCGCGTGAGCTCACCGAAGGGTCGCAGAGCCCCGCGGCGAGCGGTGCGGCAAGCAACCGGACAGACGGCCAGGTCGACCCGTGCTTGCTGCGGGCGGACATCGACCGGCTCCGGGGCCGGATCGAGGTGAATGTCGGCTCTGCTGCCGAGGCGCACCGGATCTTCGTCCACGCGGCGGCCGCGGTCGCCGACCTCGACCAGGTTCGTGCTCTGGAGATGGCCGTCGCCGAGACCGTCATGCACAACTACGGCGTCGACAGTGGCGCCTCCCTCGACCTCAGCGTCCTCGACCTGGCCGTCGACGAAGACGACCCGGCACGGGTCAGATGCCTCAAGTACCTCCTGGTCGCGATGACCCAGGTCGCCGACGACGACTGGGCTGCGGCACGGGCAACGCTGGCCGAGGCGTTGGAGGCCGGCCGTGACGTCACCGACGTCGATGTGCTCGGCAACCTCGGGAACGCGGCCCTGCACCTCGGCGACGACGAAGCCGCACGCCGCTTCTACACGATGATGCTCTCGACCGCCCGCGACGCCGGTGCCGGGATGTCGGTCATCTACGCCCTCCATCGCCTCGCGTTCCCGCACCTGGTCGCCGGCCGGTGGGTCGAGGTCCGCGCCTGCGCGGAGGAGGCGCTGTCCCTGGCCCGCAGCGTCGGCCAGCCGACGCTGACCGCGACCCCGCTCGCGTGGCTGACCCTGCTTGCTGCCCTGCAAGGACGAGCCGACTACGACACCCTGCTCGCGGACCTGGAACGCGCCCTCGAGTCCGCCCGACTGGGCATCCTCACCGACCCGGTGCACGACCTGACCCGCTGGGCGAAAGGGGTCCACGCCGCGGCCATCGGCGAGGCGACGACAGCGGTGCACCATCTCGGCCGGATGCGGCTGCAGACCGTCAGCTCCATGGGCGCACCGGACCGCTTCGAGGCCGCCATCCGCGCCGGCGACCACGCCGCCGCAGGTTCCTGGGTCGAGCAGCTCGACCGTTTCGCGGACGCCACCGGCTGGCCGTGGGCGCTGGCCACCGTGAACTTCGGCCGCGCCCTCCTGGCCGACGTCAAGCCCGACGGCACCAACGGCGCGGCAAGCGACCCAGCTAGCGGCCTAGGCAGCGAGACCGGCCCGCCGGACGGCCCGGCGGTCCAGTTCGAGAAGGCGCTCGGTCACCGCGAGGGTGTGCGGCCGTACAACACGGCACGTGCGCAGCTGGCCTACGGCGAGTGGCTGCGACGCAACCAGCACCGGGTCGAGGCCCGAGCCCATCTGCGTGCCGCCCTTGAGGTCTTCACCGACCTCGGCGCGGAGCCGTTCGTGACCCGCGCCGCCGAAGAGCTGCGGGCCTCCGGTGAGACGGCCCGCAGACGCGACCCCTCCACCTTGGTCGACCTGACCCCGATGGAGCTGAAGATCGCCACCCTCGTGAGCGGCGGCCTGTCCAACAAGGACGTCGCGGCCCAGTGCTGGATCTCGCCTCGCACCGTCGCCTTCCACCTCAGGAACGTTTTCGCGAAGACCGGCGTCACTAGCCGCGGCGAGCTCGCGCAGCTGCCCCTGGGCTGACCCTGCCGCGGCACGCAGGGATGGTCGCCTCAGGTCCGCTTCCACGGCCCCGTCGTCACAGTGGCTGACCAACGGATCCCGGCCCCTCCAGGTAGATCCCGGCCATTCGACCGGGGCGAGCGACACCCGCTCAGGCCAGCGTAGGGAGCACACCGCAGCTCACCCGGAAGTAGGCATCCCATGTCCAGCCACACCGCCCCCAGTCGTCAGCACACCGCTCCGCACACCACTGCGCACACGGCCGCGCACTCCGATCCACACGTCGGTCACGGTGAACCCGAGGACGCTGGGTCCCGACGGTCCTGGGCGGTACTGGCCGTCGCGCTCACCGCGCAGATCCTCGTCGTCCTAGACATCTCGGTCGTCAACACCGCGCTCCCGAGCATCGGACGGTCCCTCACCCTGGACAGCGGCCAGCTCCAGTGGCTGGTCACCGCATACCTGATGATGTCCGGCGGGGGGCTGCTGCTCGGCGGCCGAATCGCGGACCTGATGTCACGTCGGACCGTGTTCCTGACCGGCCTGGCCGTGTTCACGGTCGCGTCGCTGATCAGCGGGTTCGCGCCCAACGGCACCGAGCTGATCGCCGCCCGCGCCGCGCAAGGCGTGGCCGCGGCTCTCCTCACACCGTCGGCGCTGTCGCTGGTGATGACCACCTACGCCGGAGACCAGCGCAAGAAGGGTCTCGCGCTGTGGGGTGCCGTCGGCAGCCTCGGCGTGGCCGTCGGTGTTCTGGTCGGTGGCTTCATCACCACCGCCGCGAGCTGGCACTTCATCTTCTGGATCAACGGACCCATCGGCGTCGTCGCGCTGCTGATCGGCACCCGGGTCGTGCCCCGCAACATCACCACACGGGCCCGCATCACGCAGTTCGACCTGCCCGGTGCCGTCACCATCATCGGCAGCCTTGCGACCCTGATCTACTCATTGGGCGCCACCGGCACCCACGGCTGGACCTCACCGCAGGCCGTTGTCTCCAGCACCATCTCCATGGTCCTGTTCATGGCGTTCCTGGCCCTCGAACGCCGCGCCGCGGCGCCGCTGTTCCCGCCGCACATCTGGAAGCTCAACACGCTGGTCTCCGGTACCACTGTCATGCTCGGCGTGACCGGGTTGCTGGTCGGGGCGGTGTTCTTGACCTCGATCTTCGTCCAGACCGTGCTCGGATTCTCCGCACTGAAGGCCGGAGTCGCGTTCCTCCCGTTCGCGTTCGCCATCACCGTCGGCACCGTGGTCGCGCGGCACCTGCTGGCCCACGTGTCCCCACGGGCCATCGCCACCGCGGGCCTCATCATCGTCGCGGGCGGCGCAGCGGTCCTGTCGACCGCGTCCGGTGACTCCAGCTACGCCACCGGTATCCTGCCTGGACTGGTGGCCCTCGGCCTCGGCGTCGGGATGGTGTTCGTCCCGGTCTCCGTCACCTCGATGACGGGCATCCCGGCCAGCCACTCCGGTCTCGCCTCCGGGTTCCTGATGACCGGCCACGAGGTCGGTGCCGCCCTGGGTGTCGCGGTCCTGTCCGCGGTCGCCACCAGCGCCGGCAGCCTCACCACCGCGGCCGGTGCTGCGGACGGGTTCTCCCGCGGCTTCCTCGCCGCCGCCGGCCTCGCCGTCGTCGTCGCGGTGATCGCGTTCACCCGGATGCCCGCGACCCGGGCAGAGGCCGGCGCCGGGATGCACATGCACCACTGACCGCGCCCGTGCACCGCATGTCGCGCAGCCGCCAGCCCGAGGACACCCCTCGGGCCGGTCGGCTGCGTCCGGGAGGGCCGTTGGTCCAGACCGCCAGGCACACTCTTGAGTCGTTTGGACAGTCGTGCGGGTATGCGAGTATGCGAGTATGCCTGCTGTGGACCATGCCCATCCCGTCGACGCGGACGCGGTTGCCACCGCCCGGGCGAACGTCTTGACGCCGTTGGATGCCGACCGCCTCGGCCGGCTCCTGGCGCTGTTGTGCGACCCGACCCGCGTCCGGATCCTGTTCGCCCTGGTCGCGGTCGACGAGCTCTGCGTCGGTGACGTCGCCGCCGCACTGGACATCTCCATGGACCAGTCCTCCTACGGACTGCGCGCCCTGCGCCAGGCCGGCCTCGTGACCTCCCGACGCGACGGCCGCGTCATCTACTACCGGCTCGCCGAGGGCTTCCCCCACCAGCTCCTGGAGCACTGCCTGAGCCAGTTGTTGTCCATCTCGACGAAGGAGAGCTGAGCATGTCCGTCCTGGCTTCGATCGGTGACGCGCGGGCGATGGCCGGGTCGATGACCTGGCAGATCGCCTGGTCCCTGATCTTGGGGTTCACCCTGTCCGCGGTCGTCCAAGCGGTCGTCCGCCGGGAGGCGATCACCCGGATGCTCGGCGACGACCGCCCCGCCACCCTCGCGAA
>JAICWH010000027.1 GCA_025934895.1 Nocardioidaceae bacterium
GACCCATCACCCACAGGTCGCCACCGGCGCCGGGGCTGCGGACCCCGTCCGAGAGCGGGGTGTAGGCGGTCCAGCCGAAGTCGGCGGCACCCTGCGGGGTGAGGAAGCCGGAGGCGGCGATCAGCCCACCGAGCAGGAACAACCAGTAGCTGAACATGTTGAGCCGCGGGAACGCCACGTCGGGCGAGCCGATCTGCAGCGGCATCACCACGTTGCCGAACCCGAAGAACAGCGGTGTCGCGAACAGCAGCAGCATGATCGTGCCGTGCATGGTGAACAGCTGGTTGTAGAGCTCGTCGTTGACGATCTGCTGACCCGGGAACGCCAGCTCGGAGCGGATCACCATCGCCATCAGGCCGGCGATCAGGAACCACGCGAAGGAGGTGCCCAGGTAGAGCTTGCCGATCACCTTGTGGTCCGTGGTGGTGAGGACCTTGACGATCTTCTGCCCGAGCGTGTTGGGGCGGGCCACCGTGGCAGCGGTGCGGTAGGCACCTTCAGCAGTAGCACTCACTAGGAGGCTCCCGTCGACGAGTTGTTCTTCTGGACTTCGTTGATGAGACCGTTCTGCTGGTCGATCTCGGAGCCGCCGAGCGCTGGGCCGATGTTCCCCTGGCTCCTCAGGCCCTTGAGGTAGGTGGCGTAGTCGCTCTCGCTGACCACCTTGACGTTGAACAGCATCCGGCTGTGGTAGGTCCCGCACAGCTCGGCGCATCGGCCGACGAAGGTGCCCGTGCGGTCCGGCGTGAAGCTGAAGTGGTTGACCTTGCCGGCGATGACGTCCATCTTGAACAGGAACGCGGGCACCCAGAACGAGTGGTTGACGTCGGCCGAGCGCAGCTTGATGTCCACGCTCTTGTTGACCGGCAGTTCCAGCGTGGGCCGGTTGGCAGGGGTGCCGGCCTCGAAGACCGTGGTCTTGCCGTCCAGGGCCGGATCCTTGTCGTAGTTGAACGTCCACGACCACTGCTGTCCCACGACGGTGACGGTGTGATCGGCCTTGCCGCTCGGGCTGGCGGCCGCGAGCGTGTCGTTCTGGGTGACGATCGTGAAGTAGAAGAGGACCAGTACCACGATCACCGGGGCCACCGTGTAGAGGATCTCCAGCGGCAGGTGGTAACGCGTCTGGACCGGGATCTCGTCGTCGCGTCGACGGCGGAAGGCGATGCAGGCATAGATGATCAGGCCCCAGACCAGGACGCCCACGAGCATGGCGGCGAGCCAGGAGCCCATCCACAGGCTGTGGATGGCGTCGGTGCGGTCGGTCGCGCCGACCGGCTGCGCCAGCCTCTCGATCGACGTCTTCTCCGCCGAGTCACAGCCACCCAGCAGAAGCGCGCCCACGGCCGCGAGGGCCACCGGGCCGACCCTGCGCCGACGCGGAGGGAGATGCTGACGCAACGTTGGAGCCTCTCTGGACGAAGCGTAGGAAAGCGGCGGTCAACCAGAAGGCTACTACTGCGTCCAGCAGGTTCGACGGGTAGGTGGCGGTCGGCAACGGGCACGCGATCGACCGAGTGCTCGAGTGGCTCGAGGTCGCCTGCGGAGAGGCCGAGTCAGGCGTTCGGGGTGCGGACGTGGGCGCCCACCTCGGCGGCGGCCTCCTCGCCGTACGCCTCGGCGAAGCGGCGCAGGAACGGACCCTGGTGCAGGGTGTACTCCTGGGTGCCGACCTTCTCCACCACGTGCACCGCCAGCAGGCAGCCGAGCTGGGCGGCCCGCTCCAGGGACAGGTCCCACTCCAGGGCGGCGAGGAACCCGGCGCGGAACGCGTCGCCGACACCGGTCGGCTCGACGACCGAGACCGGGCGGGCCGCCGCGACGACGATCGGCTCCCGTCCCGAGCGCTCGACCCGGACTCCGCTGGCGCCGAGCGTGACCACCTGGATGCCGACCCGGTCGAGCACCTCGTCGGCCGACCAGCCGGTCTTCTTCTCGATCAGCGCCGACTCGTACTCGTTGCTGAACAGGATCGAGGCACCGTCGATGAGCTGTCGGATCATCTGGCCGTCGCCGAAGGCGAGCTGCTGGCTCGGGTCGGCGATGAAGTCATAGCCCCGCGTGCGGCACTCCTCGGTATGCCGGAGCATCCCCTGCGGGTCGTTCGGGCCGATCAGGACGTACGTCGCCCCGCCGACCCGGTCCACGATCGGCGACAGCTCGATGTCGCGGGCCTCACTCATCGCGCCCGCGTAGAAGGACGCGATCTGCGCCATCGTGGAGTCGTTGGTGCACACGAACCGCGCCGTGTGCTTGGTCGCCGAGACGCGCACCGAGTCGCAGTCCACGTTGTGCCGGACCAGCCAGGACCGGTAGTCGACGAAGTCCTCCCCCACGGCGCCGACGAGCACCGGGCGCAGGCCGAGGTTGCCGAGGCCGAAGCAGATGTTGGCCGCACAGCCGCCGCGCCGCACCTCGAGGTCGTCGACGAGGAAGGAGAGGGCGATCTTGTCGAGCTGGTCGACGACCAGCGAGTCGGCGAACCGCCCTGGGAACGACATCAGGTGGTCGGTGGCGATCGAGCCGGTCACGAGCAACGACACAGGCGGGTCCTCACGGTCGGGTCACCCCCGAAACAGGCGTGCTCACCGGGTCGACCCAGTGGGCGGCCCAGTAGGCGTGACCGGTTAGGCGGGCCCGGGGGGCAGGCTCGGGCGGCGTGGCTCAGTGGAAGGAGTCGCCGCAGGCGCAGGAGCCGCCGGCGTTCGGGTTGTCGATCGTGAAGCCCTGCTTCTCGATGGTGTCCACGAAGTCGATGAGCGCCCCGTTGAGGTAAGGCAGGCTCATCCGGTCGACGACCACGGAGACCCCGTCGAAGTCGCTGACCTGGTCACCGTCGAGGGTGCGCTCGTCGAAGAAGAGCTGGTAGCGCAGCCCCGAGCAGCCACCGGGCTGCACCGCGATCCGCAGCTGAAGGTCGTCGCGGCCCTCCTGCTCGAGCAGGGTGCGCACCTTGCTGGCGGCGGCGTCGCTGACGTTGATGCCGTCCGGCCGGACCTGGGGTGCGATGGTGGTGTCGACCTGCTCGGTCATGGCTGCTCCCAACTCGAAGTGCGGATGTCCTGCGCCGGAGCCCGAGAACAGGCGTCCAGACAGTTCAATGGTCGCACATCCTCACGCATTCCCAAGCGTCGCCCGAACGGTTGTCGGGGCGGTCACCGCGACCAGGTGCGCGCGGTCCGCTCCGCGAGAGCTGCGAGGCTCCCCGCCGGGTCGGCGAAGCTCGCCCGGTCGCCGACCAGGTCCACCGTCGAGTAGGCCGACTCGACCCCGAGCGCTCGCATCTCCCGGGAGCCGACGAGCACCTGCCCGGCCAGAGCGATGCACGGTCGGAGGGCCCGCGCAGCCACCCGGGCCACGCCGTAGGGCACCTTGCCCGACGAGGAGGAGAAGTCGAACGCGCCCTCACCGGTGATCACCAGGTCGGCGCGGCCGGCCCGCTCGGCGAGTCCGACCGCGTCGGTCACCACCTCGATCCCGGACCTCCTCGTGGCGCCGAGCAGCAGCAGCGCGAAGCCGAGCCCACCCGCTGCCCCCGCACCGCGGGTGAGCGCCAGCCGCCGGTCGGTCACTGCGGCCAGACGCTCGAGCATCAGGTCGACGGTCTGCAGCCGGTCGGCGGCGATCCCCTTGTGGGGCCCGCGGACGTTGGTGGCGCCGATCAGCCCGAGGAGCGGGTTGTCCTCGTCGTCGGCAGCCACCAGCCGGACGGCTGCCACCCGACTGCGGGCGCCCGTCAGGTCGACACCGGTCAGCGTCGTCAGGCCGACCGGCCCCTGGTCGAGCGTTCCCCGGGGGGTGGGGACGGCCCCGAGCGCGGCGAGCAGGCCGGCGCCCCCGTCGTTGGTGCCCGAGCCTCCCAGCCCGACGTACACCTCCCGCGCACCGGCGCCGACCGCGGCGGTGACCAGCTCGCCGACGCCGTAGCTGCTGGCCTGCTCTGGCCGCCGGTCCGCCTCCGGGGTGAGGTGCAGGCCGCACGCCTGGGCGCTCTCGACGTACGCCGTGTCGCCGTTGAGCAGGACCGAGCCCGGCACCTGCTCGCCGTAGGGCCCGCGCACCGCGACGGCGAGCAGCTCGCCGCCGAGGGACGCGTGCAGGACGTCGACGAACCCGGGGCCTCCGTCGGCCATCGGCACCAGGTCCAGCTCGTCGTCGGGCGACCGCCGGCGCCAGCCCTCCGCGATGGCGGCGGCCGCCTCCACGGCAGTCAGTGTCCCTGCGAACCTGTCCGGGGCGATCAGCACACGCATGCGGCCATCCTCGCCGAGCCCACCGGCCCCGCGGTCGTGATGGGATGACCCGCGTGGCCAGCGACTACTTCATCCGCCCCATGACGCGTGCGGACGTGCACGCGGTGGAGCGGCTCAGCGATGAGGCGTTCCTGGACCTGGAGGTCCGCACGCACCGCGCCGGCTGGCCGGAGCCGGTCCGGCGCACCCCGCGCGCGTCGGCGACCTGGCGCGGGCGGCTGACGCACCTCCTCGCCAGCGATGCGCGCGGGTGCTGGGTCGCCGAGGACTCCTCCGGGCTGCTGGGTGCTGCGGTCGGCGTGCGGCGGGACTTGACCTGGGTGCTGGCGACGTACGTCGTGCGTCCCGACCGGCAGGGGCGTGGGGTCGGTCGGCAGCTGCTGGACGCGGCGCTCGTGCACGGCGCCGGGTCGCTGCGCGCGATGGTCGCGTCCTCCGACGACCCGGTCGCCGCGCGCCGCTACCGGCTCGCCGGCTTCACGCTGCATCCCACGATGCTGCTGCACGGCGTCGTGCCCCGCACGGCCCTGCCGGTCGTGGAGCGGGTGCGTGAGGGGTCGGCGGCCGACATCGACCTGTTGAACTCGGTCGACCGGCAGGTCCGCGGCGCGGCCCACGGCACCGACCACGAGTGGCTGACGGGGGCCATGCGGCTGGTGGTGGTGGACCGGCCGACCGGCTCGGGCTACGCCTACGTACGACCCGACGGGGCGGCGTACCTGTTGGCGGCAACCAGCCGGCGGGCCGCCACCGACCTGCTGTGGGAGACGCTCGCGGCCTCGTCCCCGGACGAGCCGGTGAGCGTCTCGCACGTCACGTCCGTCAACGAGTGGGCGCTGGACGTGGGGATGGCCTGCCGGCTGCAGCTGTGGACCAGCGGCTACCTCGGCCTGCGGGGCATGAAGCCGCCGATGCCCTACCTGCACAGCGGCGCCTTCTTGTGACTTCCCCGGTCACAGCCCGGGGGCGCCCCACAGCGGCATCCACCGGCTCAGCTGCGGCTCGATGGGCAGGTCGTCCTTGAGCAGGTCCCGGACCTGGAGCTCCAGCAGGTTGTCGCGCCGCTGGGGGCCCTGCGGCGCGAACGGGTAGAAGGTGCCCTGCTTGTAGAGGTAGACGAGGCCGAGCCGGCGACCGGAGGGGTCGGTGAACCCGACCAGCGAGCACAGCAGGCTCGGGCCGAAGCCCTGCGCCTCCAACGACGTGTTGACCGTGTGCAGGTCGGTCACGAGCGCGGAGAGGTCGTCCGGGGACTGCCGGGCCAGCAGCCAGGTGAAGCCGAACGAGTCGGTGCTGCGCTCCACATCGGGATCGTCGTCATTGTCGAGCAGGGTCACCACGTCCTGTTGGGCCTGCGCGAACGCCGCCCCCTCGGCGGCGCGGTAGCAGACCGAGCCGATGCCGGTAGCGGTGAACGCGGCGGCGGTCTGCAGGGTGATGGCCGCCGACGGCAGCGAGAACAGCGCGTCGAGGTTGGCGCGCACCGGCTTGCTTCGCCCGGTCAGCGCGTCCCAGATGCCCATCCCGTCCTGACCCGTCCTCGCTCGGCCGCCGGCCGCTCAGCGGCCGAAGCCGGGGGCCGAGAAGCCACCGTCCATCGGCTTGCCGAGCTCGGCGGACACCCTGGCGAGCTGCTCGAGCCGCTGTTCGAGGGACGGGTGCGTGGAGGTCAGCGTCCGCAGGCCCATGCCGCTGATCGCTGGGGTGATGAAGAAGGCGTTCATGGACTGGACCTCGCGCAGGTCCTTGGTGGGGATCGAGGCGACGTCACCGCTGATCTTCGTCAGCGCACTCGCCAGGGCGCCCGGCTTCTGGGTGAGGAAGGCTCCGGACCGGTCGGCGCACAGCTCGCGGTAGCGGGACAGCAGCCTGGTCAGGAAGAAGCTCACGGCATAGACGACCAGGCTGACCACCAGGGCGATCAGCCAGAACGGCGGGCCACTGTTGTTGTTGTTGTCGCGTCGTCCTCCACCGCCGCCGAACAGCATGCCGTACTGCGCGCCACGGGTCAGCAGACCGGCGGCGATGCCGGCAGACGCCGCAAGGGTCATCACCAGGACGTCGCGGTGCGCGACATGGGACAGCTCGTGCGCTAGCACCCCCTCGAGCTCCTCGGCGGTGAGCCGGTCCAGGATCCCGGTGGTGACGCACACCGCCGAGTGGCTCGGTGAGCGGCCGGTCGCGAACGCGTTGGGCATGTCGGTGTAGGCGATGGCCACCCGCGGCTTGGGCATGTCGGCCAGGGCGCACAGCCGGTCGATCATGCCATGCAGCTCGGGAGCCTGCTCGGGGGTGACGTCCACGGCGCGCATCGCCCGCAGCGCCAGCTTGTCGGAGTTGTACCACTGCCACCAGGCGACGCCCAGACCCGCGAGGCCGATGACGAGGGCCAGCCTGCTGCCGCCGTACCGGCCGCCGGCGTACATCAGGACCACGACGAGCGCCACGAACAGCGCCCCCAGGAGGAACATGACCAGCGTCATCCGGGCGGTCAGCCCCCGGTCGTTGATGAAGCGTGTGCGTGCCATCAGCCCGGGATCAGCCCGTCGTCGCCGAGCAGCTCCCGCACCTCCTCGATCGTTGCGTCAGCGGGTGGAAGGATCAGCTTGGAGTCCTGCAGCGCGTCGACGGGCAACGGGTCACCTTCCGTGCGTACGGCGTGCAGCAGCGCGCCCAGCGTCTGCGAGAACGCCGTGTCGTCACCGGCCTCGACGGCCTTCTCCAGCGCGGAGTCCAGCTCGTTGAGCCGGTCGAGCCGGTCCTCGTGGACGTCCCACTGGCCCTCGGCCAGGATCCGCACGATCACGGCTGCTCACCCTCCCGGTGCGGCTCGGCGACCGGGGTGGCCCGCCTCTGACCGGCCTCGCCCTGACCCGGCTGACCCGGACCGGCCTCGATCTGGGCCGGCGGCGTCGTCTCGCCGGATTGCAGTGTCGGGGTGCCACCAGAGGTGCCGGCCTTGAGGGCCGCCAGCTCGGACTCCACGTCGGAGCCCGAGGACAGGGCGTCGAGCTCGCGCGAGATGTCGTCACCCCGGTTGATCGCCGACACGTCGTCGAGGGCCCCCGAGGCGATCAGCTCGTCGATCGCGCCGGAGCGGGCCTGCATCTGGGCCGTCTTGTCCTCGGCCCGCTGCACGGCCATCCCGACGTCGCCCATCTCCTCGGAGATGCCGGAGAACGCCTCGTTGATCTTGGTGGAGGCCTCGGCGGCGGTGTACTTGGCCTTGATGGTCTCCTTCTGGGTGCGGAAGGACTCCACCTTGGCCTGCAGCCGCTGGGAGGCCATCACCAGCTTGTCCTCCTCGGCCTGCAGCTGGCTGCGCTGCTGCTCGAGGTCGGTGAGCTGAGAGCCGAGCGCAGACTTCCGGGTGAGCGCCTCGCGCGCCAGGTCCTCGCGGTTCATCGACAGTGCCTTCTGGGCCTGCTGGGTGAGCTTGTCGGCCTGCTGCTGCAGCTGGTTGACCTGGAGCTCGACCCGCTTGCGGCTCGTCGCGACGTCGGCCACGCCCCGACGTACCTTGGTCAGCAGGTCGAGCTGACGCTTGTAGCTGTAGTCGAGGGTTTCGCGGGGGTCCTCGGCACGATCCAGCGCCTTGTCCGCCTTGGCCCGGAAGATCAGGCTGATGCGCTGCATGATGGTCATGGAGGCCGGCCTCGTTTCTTTCCTCGGTGATGCAGTCGGTGGACTGCCAGCCTACGGGGGAAACGGGCGGGGGCAGTAGGAGGTTCCCCCTCGTCAGCGCCCGGTCAGGTGCCGGAGCTGGTCAGCCGGACCTGTCAGCCGGAGCTCTCTGCCGGGGAGCTCGTGGCCCCTTGTCGGTCGGCAGGTCGGGCTGGCACCGTTATCGTGGGCAGACCACCGAGTCCCCAGTGCTTGGTCCCCTTCGAGGAAGACACCCCCGTGTTCCGTCGCAAGACCGCGCAGGCCCCCGCCCCGTCCGTCCCTGTCAAGGAGGGCGGCAAGGGTCGGCCCACGCCCACCCGGGCGGAGGCCCAGGCGGCCGCGAAGGCGCGGGCCAAGGGCCCGCAGGACAAGAAGGCGGCCGCCCGGCTGCAGCGCGAGCGTCGCAGTGAGGCCGCCGCGAAGACCCGTGAGGGCATGCGGACCGGGGACGACCGCTACCTGCCGGCCCGCGACAAGGGGCCGGTGCGGCGCTTCGTGCGGGACTACGTCGACGCCCGGCTGTGCATGGCCGAGCTGCTGCTGCCGCTGCTCCTGCTGATCATGGTGAGCCAGGCGTTCGCCCGGGCGGTCAGCAACGGGCTGTGGACGGCGACGATCGTGCTGGTCATCCTGGACACCCTGCTGCTCGTCTTCCGGCTGCGGCGCCAGCTGGCCCGCCGGTTCGCCGGCCAGGTGACGAAGGGCGCCGTCGGCTACGGCATCCTGCGCTCGATGCAGCTGAGGTTCATCCGGATGCCCAAGACCCAGGTCAAGCTGGGGTCGAAGCTGCCCGACCGCTACTGACCCGTCCGGCTGTTCTAGGGTCGGCGCATGGAGATACGCAACCTCGGCTCGAGCGGTCTGAAGATCTCGGCGATCGCCTACGGCAACTGGCTCACCCACGGGTCGCAGGTCGAGGAGGACGCTGCCGTCGCGTGCGTGCGGCAGGCGCTCGACGAGGGCATCACCACGTTCGACACGGCCGACGTGTACGCCAACACCAAGGCGGAGACGGTGCTCGGCAAGGCCCTGCAGGGCGAGCGGCGCGAGAGCCTGGAGATCTTCACGAAGGTCTACTGGCCCACCGGCCCTGGAAGGCACAACGACCACGGCCTGTCGCGCAAGCACATCCTGGAGTCGATCAACGGCTCGCTGGAGCGGCTCGGCACCGACCACGTCGACGTCTACCAGGCGCACCGCTACGACCACGAGACGCCGCTGGAGGAGACCATGGCGGCCTTCGCCGACGTCGTGCACTCCGGCAAGGCGCACTACATCGGGGTCTCGGAGTGGCGCGCGGAGGAGATCCGCGAGGGGCACCGGCTGGCCCGTGAGCTGCGGATCCCGCTCGCCTCGAACCAGCCGCAGTACAACATGCTGTGGCGCGTCGTCGAGTCCGAGGTGGTGCCCACCTGCGAGGAGCTCGGCATCGGCCAGGTGGTGTTCTCACCCATCGCGCAGGGCGTGCTGACCGGCAAGTACAAGCCGGGCGAGGACTACCCGGCCGGCTCGCGGGCGACGGACGAGAAGGGCGGCGCGGACATGATCTCGCGCTGGCTGAAGGACGACGTGCTCGGCCGGGTGCAGCGGCTGCGGCCGCTCGCGGACGAGGCGGGGCTGTCCCTCGCCACGCTGGCCGTCGCCTGGGTGCTGCAGAACCCGAATGTGTCCGCCGCCATCATCGGCGCGTCCCGCCCCGAGCAGGTCACCGAGAACGTGAAGGCGGCCGGGGTGAAGCTGGACGCCGACCTGCTGACCCGGATCGACGAGGTGCTCGGCGACGCGGTCGAGCGGGACCCGGGCAGGACGGTCTCACCGGCGAAGCGGGACTTCGGCTGAGGCGGCCCCGACACCGGCGGGGGTCACCCCTGGGTGTGCAGGCTCATCGGCCCGTAGACCTCCCGGTCCGCCTCGAACAGCGTCACCTGGTCGACGCCGTCCTCGAGGAGGTCCTGCCAGACCTCACCGACCCAGGACTCGGCGTCGCTCTGGGAGGGGAAGCTGCCGATCCCTCCGGTCGCGCCGTCCTCGGGCAGCTGGACCTCGGCTCCCGACGCGTCCTCGAAACGCCACCGCCAGGTCGCCTTCACCACCGGCTCGCTGGCGCTGAAGGACGAGGATGGCTCGAGAGAGTTCGTCATCCGGGCAGCCTATCCGGGACCGGCGACAACCAGGAGGGCCCGGGTCGAGCCCCGCTTTGACGCCGCCCGAAGCGCGTGGGACCGTGTTGCTCATCTGTCCCACGTCGGGAAAGCCGGACCCCAGCCGGCGCTGACCCGCAGCCGTAGGCCGAGCACCTCGGGCGCCCCTCCAGCGTCCGTCGGGCCGGCGAGCCGGATGACCGGCGGAGACAGCGGCTCCACATCCACCGTCGAGGAACGCGGGGACGGAGCCGGACCAGCACCCCTGCCAGGGGTGCCGGCGGTCCGGCGCTGGCCTGTGCACCGCCGCAGAGAAAGGCCCCTGATGGCCCTCGCTCACCGCCGCACCCAGCGAGCGCTCGCCCTGCTCGCCGCCGGGCTGCTGACCACCCTGCTGCTGGTCGCCGGGGCCGGTACGGCGGACGCGGCCGACGGCTACCGCTACTGGAACTACTTCCACGTCGTCGGCGGCACGTACGTGTTCGCGCAGACCGGTCCCGGCTCCTACAAGCCCAAGGACGGTGCCGTGGAGGCCTTCCGATACGGCCTCTCCACCGCCGCGGACGGCATCAAGCCCCGCACGCCGGCGACGACGTACCCGATCGAGGACATCTGCGGCACCCGGAAGGCGCCGGCCGGACAGAAGCGGGTCGGGGTGCTGATCGACTACGGCACCGCGCAGGACTCCGGCGGGAACGACACGCCGCCGAAGCCCCGCGCGGCGTGCGCGATCGTCCCGGCCGGAGCCACCGGGCAGCAGGTCCTGGAGAAGGTGGCCAAGGTGCGGGTCGAGAAGCAGCTGACCTGCGGCATCGACGGCTACCCGACAAGCGGCTGCTCGGTGACCGTCAAGAACGCCCCGCGCGTCGCACCGGAGAAGAGCGTGACGTTCTCCCTGCCGTCCCACGCCAAGGACGCCACGCCGGCCTCCTCCGGGTCGCCCAGCAGCGGCCTCTCCCTGCCGGCCGTCGGGGTCGGCGTCGCGGTCGTGGTCCTGGCGGTCGGGGCCTTCCTGCTCTCGCGCCGCAACCGGGACGCCTGAGGCGACGGCCGCCCCCTCATGCGCGCCGAGCACCTGGTCACCTATCCCCGCAACCTGCACCCGGGGGCGTGGTGGCTGTGGGCGGTCGCGCTCGCGGCGGCGGCCAGCCGCACGGCGAACCCGGTCCCGCTGCTGCTCATCCTCGTGGTCACCGCGTTCGTCGTCGCGGCGCGCCGGAGCAGCGCCCCCTGGGCGAGCTCCTACGTCGCGTTCCTCAAGCTGTCCCTGGTCGTCGTCGTGGTCCGGATCCTGTTGCAGGCGCTGCTCTCGACCGGCGCCCAGGGCCCCACGGTGCTGTTCACGCTGCCGGCCCTGCCGATGCCGGCGAACAGCGGCCTCAAGCTGGGCGGAGTGGTGAGCCTCGAGGCCGTGCTGCAGGCGCTCTACGAAGGCCTCCAGCTGGCCACCATCTTGTGCTGCGTCGGTGCTGCCAACGCGCTCGGCAGCGCCCGGCGGCTGCTGCGCTACGTGCCCGGCGCGCTGTACGAGATCGGCGTCGCCTGCGTCATCGCCCTCACCTTCGCCCCCCAGCTGGTCACCGACGCGGCCCGGGTCCGCGCCGCCCACCGGCTCCGTGGCCGCAACGGAGGCCTGGGCAGCTTGCGCCGACTGGCGATGCCTGTCCTCGAGGGGGCCCTCGAGCGGTCCGTGGACCTGGCAGCGGCGATGGACGCGCGCGGATACGGGCGTACGACGGACGCCGACCGGGTCTCGCGGCGGGTCACCGCCCTGCTGGTCTTCGGGGGCCTGCTCGGCGTCTGCATCGGCGTCTACGGGCTGCTCGACGGTACCGCCTCGACGTGGATGGGTGCACCGATGCTCGCCAGCGGGGTGGTCCTCGGCGCCGTGGGGCTGCACGTCGGGGGCCGCCGCACCGGCCGCACGAGGTACCGCCCCGACCCGTGGGCTCTGCCCGAGTGGCTCGTCGCCGGCTCCGGGACGGTCGCCGCTGTGACCGTGTTCGTCGACGTGCACCTCTCCCCCGCGGACTTCGTGCTGGCCGGCGTGACCGACGCACCCCCGGTGCCGCTGCTGGCCTGCCTGGGGATCTTCGTCGGGCTGCTCCCTGCCCTGCTCGCTCCGCCACAGCCGGGCCCGGCCATCCCCCGCGGACCGACCGGCAGCCACCGCTCCGACCGGGTCGAGGTGGTCGCGTGATCGAGATGCACGGGGTCGGGGTGACCTATGCGGACGCGGATGCACCGGTGCTCTCCGGGGTCGACCTGGCGATCGGCGAGGGCGAGCTGGCCCTGGTCGTCGGCCGGACGGGGTCGGGGAAGAGCACGCTCCTGCGCACCCTCAACGGGCTCGTGCCGCACTTCTCGGGCGGCACGCTGCACGGCCGGGTCGTCGTCGACGGCCGCGACACCCGCACGCACCGCCCCCGCGACCTCGCCGACGTGGTCGGCTACGTGGGACAGGACCCGCTCTCGGGGTTCGTGACCGATGCCGTCGAGGACGAGCTGGCCTACGGCATGGAGTCGCTGGGGCTGCCGGCTGACACGATGCGCAAGAGGGTCGAGGAGACGCTCGACCTGCTCGGGCTCGCCGAGGTCCGCGGCCGCCCCGTCGCCGACCTGTCCGCCGGCCAGCAGCAGCGGGTGGCGATCGGCGCGGTGCTCACCACCCATCCGCGGGTCCTGGTCCTCGACGAGCCGACGTCCGCGCTGGACCCGCTCGCCGCCGAGGAGGTGCTGGCCACCCTGCAGCGACTGGTGCACGACCTCGGGCTCACCGTCGTGCTCGCCGAGCACCGTCTCGAGCGCGTCGTGCAGTACGCCGACCGCGTCGTCCTGGTCCCCGGCGACGGCCGGCCGGTCGTGGACGGCACCCCGGTCGAGGTGCTCAGCGACTCCCCCGTCGCGCCGCCGGTGGTCGAGCTCGGCCGGGTCGCCGGCTGGCGTCCGGTGCCGCTCTCGGTCCGCGACGCCCGTCGACTGGCCGGCCCGCTGCGCAGCCGGCTCGCGCACGCCGACCCGTCGTCTCGACGCGCGAGGGAGGGCGCGAGGGAGGGCACGTCGGAGGGGCGGACCGTGGCAGCCTGCGCCGACCTGGTGGTGTCCTACCGGCGGGTGCCGGCCGTCCGAGGCGTCTCCGCGCGGTTGTCCGCCGGGAAGGTGGTGGCGCTGATGGGCCGCAACGGTGCCGGCAAGTCCACGCTGCTGAAGGCGCTCGTCGGGATGGTGAAGCCGGCCAGCGGGACGGTCGAGGTGGACGGCCTGGTCCCCTCGCGGCTGCGGCCCGGGGCGCTGCTGCGGCACGTCGCGATGGTGCCGCAGGTGCCCGCGGACCTGTTGTACGCCCCCTCGGTGGGCCTCGAGTGCGAGCACGCGGACCGGGACGCCCGCGTCCGGCCCGGCACCACCCTGGCGGTGTTCCGGCGGCTGTCCCCGGCGGTGCCGCTCGAGCAGCACCCCCGGGACCTCTCGGAGGGACAGCGGCTCAGTCTGGCGCTGTCCATCGTGCTCGCCGCCCGGCCTCCGCTGCTGCTCCTCGACGAGCCCACCCGCGGGCTCGACTACACGGCGAAGCACCGGCTGGTCGAGATCCTCAGGGACCTCGCCGAGCAGGGCCACGCCGTGCTGCTCGCCACCCACGACGTCGAGCTGGTCGCGGAGGTGGCCGCCCGTGTGCTGGTGATGGCCGAGGGCGAGATCGTGGCCGACGGCCGCACGGCCGATGTCGTGGTGTCCTCCCCGGCGTTCGCCCCGCAGGTCGCAAAGGTGCTCGCCCCCCAGCACTGGCTGACCCCGACCGAGGTCGCGCTCGCGCTGGCCGACACCTCGGCGGTGACCCCGTGAGGGGGCTTCCGCCCGGCCAGGTCGACGCCGCGCACCTGGTGCCGGTCCGGCTCCGCTCCGGGCTGGCCCTCACCGCGGCGTTCGCGGTAGGGGTCGTCGCGTTCGGCTGGCCGTTCCTCGTGCGGCCCGGCGCGGCGCTGGACACCTCGCACTCCGGTGACGCTCCCCTGGTCTTCGTGCTCATCCTCCCGCTGCTGGCCGCCGTGGTGCTCGCCGAGCTGACCGCCGGCGGGATGGACGCCAAGGCGGTCGCCATGCTCGGCATGCTGACCGCGGTCGGAGGAGCGCTGCGCGCCCTCGGACCGGGGACCGCCGGCCTGGAGCCCAGCTTCGCGGTCATCATCGTGGGCGGCCGGGTCTTCGGCCGCGGATTCGGCTTCGTGCTGGGCGCGCTGACCCTGTTCACCGGTGCCCTGCTCACCGGAGGCGTGGGCCCCTGGCTCCCGTTCCAGATGGTGGCGGCCGGCTGGGTCGGCTTCTTCGCCGGCTGCCTGCCAGCCTCTCGCGGGCGGCTCGAGGTGCTCTGCCTGGCCGCCTACGCGTTCGTGGTCGGGCTGGTCTACGGGATGGTGATGAACCTGTGGTTCTGGCCGTTCGCGTCCTACGGACCCGAGACGTCGTTCGTGGCCGGTGACCCGTTCGGTGCCAACCTGTCCCGCTACGCGCTGTTCTACCTCACCACGTCCCTGCCCTGGGACCTCGGGCGGTCGGTGCTCTCGGCCCTGGTGCTGTTGCTGGCCGGGCGCGCTCTGCTGCGGGCGCTGCGGCGGGCCGCGAGGCGGGCGGCGTTCGACGCGGTGGCCGTCTTCGAGGAGCCGCCCGGAGAGCCGTGGGTGGGCACCCGGTGAACCTCACGGTCCTCGGCTCCGGGTCCGCGGACGGCTGGCCGAACCCGCACTGCCGCTGCGCCTCCTGCGCTTCGGCTCGCACCTCCGGGACGCTGCGCGGGCAGACCGCCGCGCTGCTCGACGAGGTGCTGCTCCTGGACTGCGGGCCCGAGACGCCGCACGCGGCGCAACGGGCCGGCCTGGACCTCACGCGGCTGCGGCACGTGCTGGTCACCCACGCGCACCCCGACCACTGCGCCCCGGCCTTCCTGCTGTTCCGCTCCTGGGTCGACGGCAGCCCCCCGCTGGACGTCGTCGGCCCACCCGAGGTCCTCGAACAGGCCCGGATGTGGGTCGCCCCCGACTCGCCGGTCCGGTTCCGGGCGGTCACCGCCGGGGACCGCCTCACCCTCGGGGCGTACGACGTCCGGGTGCTCGGCGCGCTGCACGGGAAGCCCGGCGCGGGGGTGCTCTTCGACGTGACCGCACCCGCCGGGCGGCTGCTCTACGCCACTGACACCGGGCCGCTGCCCGACCCCACCGTCGAGGCCGTCCGCGGCGCGGGGTTCGACGTGGTGCTGATGGAGGAGACCTTCGGGGACCACACCGGCCACGGCACCGACCACCTCGACCTGGTCACGTTCCCCGAGCAGCTGCGCCGACTCAGGGCGGTGGGCGCGGTCACGTCCGGCACCGACACGGTCGCCGTACATCTGTCGCACCACAACCCGGCGACCTCCGAGCTCTCCCGGCGGCTGGCACCCTGGGGTGCTCGGGTGGTGCCGGACGGGACGACGCTCGGTGCCCGACCCGCGCCGGTGCAGGCAGGCCGCACGCTCGTGGTCGGCGGCGCCCGCTCGGGCAAGTCCCGCGAGGCCGAGCGGCTGCTGGCGGCGGAGGCCGAGGTGACCTACGTGGCGACCGCCTACCCCGCACAGCACGACGACGAGTGGGCCGAGCGGGTGCGGCTGCACCGCTCCCGGCGACCGGCGCACTGGACGACGCTCGAGACGACCGACCTGCTGTCGCTGCTCGGCATCGACGGCGGCCCGCTGCTGGTGGACTGCCTGACGCTGTGGCTGACCCGGGTGCTGGACGCGCACGACGCCTGGGACGACGCCACCTGGTCGGGCACCGGCGAGAAGGCCGTGCACGCCGAGATGGACGCGCTGGCCGCCGCGTGGCGCACCACCAGTCGCCGGGTCGTCGCCGTGACCAACGAGGTCGGCCAGGGCGTCGTGCCGGACAGCGCGGCCGGGCGACGGTTCCGCGACCTGATGGGCCGGCTCAACACGCGGCTGGCCGCCGAGACCGAGGACGTCAGGTGGTGCGTGGCCGGCCGGGTGATGGCGCTGTGAGGGACGCGTGGCGGCTGGCGCTCGGGACGCTCAGCGTGGCGCCCGTGCGGCCCCCCACGCAGGTGGACCGGCGCACGGCCGGCCGGGCGATGGTCCTGGCACCGGTGGTCGGCCTGCTGCTGGCCGCCGTGCTGGTCGGGCTGCTCTGGCTGTGCCGCGGCCTGCCACCGCTGCTGGCGGCGACGCTCGCCATCGCCCTGCTCACCGTGCTCACGCGCGGAATCCATCTCGACGGCCTCGCCGACACCGCCGACGGACTCGGCTCCGGCAGGTCCCGCGACGAGGCGCTGCTGCTGATGCGCCGGGGCGACGTCGGCCCGTTCGGGGTCGTCACGCTCGTCCTGGTGGTGCTGCTCCAGGTGACCGCGCTGGCGGGGCTGCTGCCCGCCGGCCCCACCCCGCTGGTGCTGGCCCTGGTCACCAGCCGGCTCGCCCTGCCGCTGGTGTGCTCGAGCGGCATCCCGGCTGCCCGTCCCCAGGGGCTCGGCAGCACCGTCGCCGGCAGCGTGTCCCGAGCGGGGCTGCTGCTCGCCGTGCTGCTGGCGGCCGCGATCACGTCCGTGACCTGGCTGACGCAGGGGCTGGCGCTGCGGACCGGGCCCCACCCGGGTGCACCGGGCGGGCTCCCGACCGTCCTCGCGGTCGCCGTCCCCCTGCTGCTGGCGTGGCTGCTGGCGGTCCGGTGCGTGCGACGGCTCGGTGGCGTGACCGGGGACGTGCTGGGTGCCTGCGTCGAGGTCGCGTTCGCGGCCTCCCTGCTGGTGCTGACGGTGCTGTCCGGCCGCTGAGGGCTGAGGTCAGCCGCGCACGTGGGCTGCCACGAAGGGTGGACGGGTCACGGTGAAGACCTCGCGGCGGCCGCGCACGTCGACGGAGACCTCAGCGCCCTCGGTGACCATGGCGGCGACCAGCGCCAGCCCGACACCCGTGCGCAGGGTCGGTGAGAACGTGCCCGAGGTGACCTCCCCGATCGGCACGTCGGCGGCCAGCAGCACCCGCATCCCGGGACGGGGAATGCCGCGGCCGGTGGCGACCAGCCCGCGCAGCACCCGGACGGGACCCTCCGCCCTCTCCGCGAGCAGGGCGTCCTTGCCCCAGAACGCGTCCTTGGCCCAGCCCACCGCCCAGCCGAGCCGCGCCTGCACCGCGGTGACGTCGAGGGTGAGGTCCTGGCCGTGCAGCGGGTAGCCCATCTCGGTGCGCAGGGTGTCCCGTGCCCCGAGGCCACAAGGCAGCAGCCCGAACGGCTCCCCGGCCGCCATCAGCGCGTCCCACAGCCCGGGCGCGGCCTCGTTCTCGCAGACCAGCTCGTAGCCGCGTTCACCGGTGTAGCCGGTGCGGCAGACGACGACGGTCGAACCGCCGAGCTCGCCCTCGACGAAGGACATGTAGCCGTGCCCGTTCGGCACTCCGACCGCGTCCAGGACCTCGTCGCAGCGCGGCCCCTGCACCGCGAGCACCGCCAGGGACCGGTGCTGGTCGAGGACCTCGACGCCGTCCGGCGCCTCGGCCGAGAGCCGGGCCAGCACCTCCGACGTGTTCGCTGCGTTCGGCACCAGGAAGACGTGGTCCTCGCCGTAGAGGTAGGCGATCAGGTCGTCCACGATGCCCCCGGTCGCGGCGTCGCAGCACAGGGTGTACTGGGCCTGACCGGGCCCGATCCGCCCGAGGTCGTTGCTCAGTGTGGCGTTGACGAACGCCGCCGCGCCCGGACCCCGGACGACCGCCTTGCCGAGGTGGCTGACGTCGAACATCCCGACCGCCTCACGCACGGCGTTGTGCTCCTTGACGACCCCTGAACCGGCGTACTCCAGGGGCATCGACCACCCGCCGAACCCGGCGAGCTTGGCACCGAGGGCGACGTGCCGCTCGTGCAGGGGCGAAGTGAGCAGGGCGTCGGGGCTCATGGGGCACGAACCTACCCGACCTCGGCTGCGTCCCCGGGCGCTGCGCCCTCGCGGCTAGAGTGTTCCAGCCTGGCCCCCGGGCCTCATCACCCACAGCTTCCGAGGAGTCCGGTCAGTGACCAGCTACACGCTGCGCAAGGGCGCTGCCGAGAAGACCAGAGCAGACGTCGTGGTCGTCGGCGTGCACCGCACTCCTCAGGGGCCGCAGGCCGCGCCGGGCGGGGAGGGCGTCATGGCCGCCTACGGCCGCAGGCTGGTGCCCCTGCTCTCCACGCTCGGCTTCTCGGGCCGCCTCGACGAGGTCGCCAAGGTCCCGACCGGCGGCGCCATCAGGTCGCCCCTCCTGGTCCTGGTCGGCCTGGGCGAGCAGCGCGAGCTCGACCCCTCCGCCGTACGACGGGCCGCGGGCGTCGCGATCCGCAGCGTCGACAACGCCGCCTCGGTGGTCCTGGCCCTTCCGGCGACCGACGACCGTCAGGTCCGCGCGGTCGTCGAGGGAGCCATCCTCGGCAGCTACGCCTTCGCGACGTACAAGTCGGGGTCCACGCCGGCCGGACCCGGCGAGGTCGTCGTGCTCAGCGACGGGGCGCGCGGCGCCGGCGCTCGGCGCGCACTGGAGGTGGCGCGGGTCGTCGGCGAGATGACCGCCCTGGCCCGCGACTGGGTGAACACGCCGGCCGCCGACCTGACGCCGGAGATCTTCGCGGACGCTGTCGTCGCCGAGCACCGCACCCGCAAGCCCGGGAAGCTGAAGGTTGCGGTGACCGACGACGCAGCACTGCGGGCCCAGGGGTTCGGAGGCATCGTCGGCGTCGGGCAGGGGTCTGCCCACCCGCCGCGGCTGGTCCGGCTGACCTACGCCCCCAAGGGCGCGGCAACCCATCTCGCGCTGGTCGGCAAGGGCATCACGTTCGACTCCGGCGGCCTCTCGATCAAGACCGCGGGCGCGATGACGACGATGAAGTGCGACATGGCGGGAGCTGCCGCCGTCGTCGCTGCCACCTTCGCGATCGCCGAGCTCGGGCTGCCTGTCCAGGTCACGACGCTGGCCCCGCTGGCCGAGAACATGGTGTCCGGGGAGGCGTCGCGTCCTGGGGACGTGCTCACGATGTACGGCGGCCGCACCGTCGAGGTGCTGAACACCGACGCCGAGGGGCGGCTGGTGCTCGCCGACGGGTTGGTGCTGGCGGGTGAGGCCGAGCCGGACCTGCTCATCGACGTGGCGACCCTGACCGGGGCCTGCGTCACCGCGCTCGGGGACCGCGTGGCGGGCGTGCTCGGCAACGACGACGACCTGGCCGCCCGCGCGGTGGCGGCCGGCGAGCGGGCCGGTGAGGCGCTGTGGCAGCTGCCGATCACGCCGGAGATCGTGGACAAGGTGCGGAACAGCAGCACGGTCGCCGACCTGATGCAGCACAACGTCGACGGGGTCGGTGGCGCGATCTACGCGGCAGCGTTCCTGCAGGAGTTCGTGGGCACCCATCGCTGGGCGCACCTCGACATCGCGGGTCCTGCGTTCAACACCCGCGCCGGCTACGGCCACGTGCCGAGCGGGGGCACCGGGTTCGGCGTGGGGACGCTCGTCGAGCTGGCGACGGAGCTGGCCGGACGGCGCTGAGCCGGGGTTGCCCAGCCGGGGTAGCCCAACCGGGTAGCCCAACCGGGTAGCCCAACCGGGTAGCCCAACCGGGTAGCCCAACCGGGTAGCTCAACCGGGTAGCCCAGCCGGGTAGCCCAGCCGGGGTAGGCCGGTCCTCCTACAGGTCGCCGCGCTGCTTGCGGCGGCGGTTGTACTCGCGCATCCGCTCCGGGTAGCCGACCACGGCCGCGTCGTAGGACGGGACGCCGAGCCGGTTGGCGAACCGGTGCGCCCACTCCACCGACGGCACCCGGCGACGGGTCCACTCCCCGTCGTGCGCCACCAGGATGAGGGTGACGTCGCTGACCGCCGTACGCGGCTCCACGAAGCCCTCCACGCCGCGCCGGGTGGTGGTGAACTCGGTGAGGTGCCGCTCGTCGGCCGCGTCCGAGGCACGCACCGTCGTCGCCGCACCGGAACGACCCGGGCGACGCATCCGGGGACGGCCACCTCTGCGGAGCCGATCTCTCCACGCCATTGCACCAGTGTGCCGGTCCGGACTGAGGTTTCCCTGAAACTCCTCCGAACCGGCTCGGCGGTCTCCCCCGGACGCCGGGTGGACATGGGAGGTTTTGGTGCGAGGATGACTGGTCACGAGACCAGGGCAGCCCTCGCGAGGGCAGGATCCGGAGGGCGACGGGTGGCGGACAGCTTCGACGTGGTGGTGCTGGGGGCGGGCAGCGGCGGCTACGCGTGCGCCCTGCGCGCCGCACAGCTCGGGCTCTCCGTCGCGCTCGTGGAGAAGGGGAGGCTCGGCGGCACCTGCCTGCACGTGGGATGCATCCCCACCAAGGCGCTGCTGCACGCGGCCGAGGTTGCGGACGCGGCACGGGACTCCGAGCAGTTCGGGGTCAACGCGACGTTCGAGAGCATCGACATGGGCGGGGTCAACAAGTACAAGGACGCCGTCGTCACCAAGCTGTTCAAGGGGTTGACCGGCCTGATCCGCGGCCGCGGCATCACCGTCGTCGAGGGCGACGGCAAGCTGGCAGGACCGCACACGGTCGAGGTCAACGGCCGCCGCTACGACGGTCGCTCGGTCGTCCTGGCCTCGGGCTCGTACTCCCGGTCGCTGCCCGGTCTCGAGGTCGACGGCCACCGGGTGATCACCTCGGAGCACGCGCTGGCCCTCGACCACGTGCCGGCGTCGGTCGTCGTGCTCGGCGGCGGCGTGATCGGCTGCGAGTTCGCCAGCGTCTGGCGCTCCTTCGGTGCCGAGGTGACGATCGTGGAGGCCCTCCCCCGGCTGGTCGCCGGCGAGGACGCGGCGGTCTCGCGGAGCCTCGAGCGCGCGTTCCGCAAGCGCGGGATCGGCCTGCGCGTCGGCACCTCGTTCGAGTCGGTCTCACCGGTGCAGGACGGGGTGCAGGTCAGCCTCAGCGGAGGCGACCCGGTCGACGCCGAGGTGCTGCTGGTCGCGGTCGGGCGCGGGCCCTCCACGGCGGGCCTCGGGCTCGAGGAGCAGGGGGTCGCGACGGAGCGGGGCTACCTGGTCACCGATGGGCGGCTGCGCACCAGCGTCGAGGGCGTCTACGCCGTCGGCGACATCGTGCCGGGTCTCCAGCTGGCGCACCGCGGGTTCGCGCAGGGCATCTTCGTCGCGGAGGAGATCGCCGGGCTCGACCCGGTGCCGATCGACGAGGCGGGCATCCCGCGGGTGACCTACTGCGACCCCGAGATCGCGTCCGTCGGGCTGAGCGAGGCGGCGGCCCGGTCGACGTACGGCGAGAGTGAGGTGGAGTCCCTGACCTACGACCTCAGTGGCAACGGCCGCAGCCAGATCCTGCGCACCCAGGGCTTCGTCAAGCTGGTGCGCCGCAGGGACGGGCCCGTCGTCGGCATCCACATCATCGGGGCCCGTGCCGGCGAGCTGGTCGGCGAGGCCCAGCTGACCATCGGGTGGCAGGCGTTCCCCGAGGACGTCGCACCGCTCGTGCACGCCCACCCCACCCAGACCGAGGCCCTCGGCGAGGCGCACCTGGCGCTCGCCGGAAAGCCGCTGCACGCCCACTCATAGACTCCGACCCGACTCCCTCACAGCCCCATCACCTCTCCATCACTAGGAGCGAAGAGACACCATGGCGACCTCAGTCACCCTTCCCGCACTCGGCGAGTCCGTCACCGAAGGCACCGTCACCCGATGGCTCAAGCAGCCCGGGGATGCGGTGGCCGTCGACGAGGCGCTCCTCGAGGTCTCCACCGACAAGGTGGACACCGAGATCCCCTCACCGGTCGCCGGCACCCTGCTGGAGATCAAGGCCGACGAGGACGAGACCATCGAGGTCGGCGCCGAGCTGTGCACGATCGGCGACGAGGGCGAGTCTGCCGGCTCCGACGACTCCTCGGCCGGTGCGCAGGACTCGGACGACGGCGCGCAGGACTCGGACGACGGCGCGCAGGAGGCTGCCGCGCCGGTGGCCGAGGAGGAGAGCCCCGAGCCCGCCCAGGCCTCCACCGGTGGCGGGTCCACGGACGGCTCCGGACCCTCCGGCGGCGGCTCCGGCACGTCGGTGACGCTCCCGGCGCTCGGAGAGTCCGTCACCGAGGGGACCGTGACCCGGTGGCTGAAGCAGGTCGGGGACGAGGTCGCGGTCGACGAGCCGCTGCTGGAGGTGTCCACGGACAAGGTCGACACCGAGATCCCCTCACCGGTCGCCGGCACCCTGCTGGAGATCAAGGCCGAGGAGGACGAGACGGTCGAGGTGGGCGGCGAGCTGGCGGTGATCGGCTCGGGGGACGCCGGCTCGGGCGGCTCCGCCAGCGCCCCACAGGCCGAGGACGCCGAGGACGCGACGAGCAGCGACGCTGACGCTCCCGAGGCGGCGAGCCAGGAGCCGACGCCGGACCCGACCCCGCCGGCGGCACAGCAGACCTCGGCGCAGAAGACGTCCGAGCCGGCGGAGAAGGAGTCGGCGGCGGCGAACGGACGGGACGCCCGGACCGCCCCGAAGTCCGAGGGGAAGCAGCCCGACGCGCAGCGGGAGCCGGTGCCGAGTGAGGAGCCGACGCCGGGCCAGCAGCGCTCGTCCGACACCTCGTCGATGAGCGGCGGCCAGGACGGGACCCCCTCGTCCGGAGACGGGCCCTACGTGACCCCGCTGGTGCGCAAGATGGCCGCCGAGCACGGCGTCGACCTCTCCTCGCTCGAGGGGAGCGGGGTCGGCGGCCGGATCCGCAAGCAGGACGTGCTCGACGCGGCTGCCGCGGCGACGGAGAAGCCGCAGGAGCCCTCCGCACCGTCCCAGGCACCCGCGGCTGCGGAGCAGCCGGCGGCCTCGGCACCGGTCACCCCGAGCCCGCTGCGCGGCAAGACCGAGAAGATGACGCGCCTGCGCAAGGTGATCGCCAAGCGGATGGTCGAGTCGCTCCAGGTCTCCGCCCAGCTCACCACGGTCGTCGAGGTGGACATCACCAGGATCGCCCGGTTGCGCGACCAGGTGAAGGCCGACTTCGCGACCCGCGAAGGCGTGAAGCTGTCATTCCTGCCGTTCTTCGCGAAGGCTGCGATCGACGCGCTCAAGGCCCACCCGTCCCTGAACGCCTCGATCGACACCGAGAAGGGTGAGGTGACCTACTTCGACCACGAGAACCTGTCGGTCGCCGTGGACACCGAGAAGGGCCTGCTCACACCCGTCATCAAGGATGCGGGTGACCTCTCGATCGCCGGCCTGGCCCGCAAGATCGCGGACGTCGCCGAGCGGACCCGGACCAACAAGATCGGTCCCGACGAGCTGGCGGGCGGCACGTTCACGCTGACCAACACCGGCAGCCGCGGCGCCCTGTTCGACACCCCGATCATCAACCAGCCGCAGGTCGCGATCCTCGGCACCGGGACGGTGGTGAAACGGCCGGTGGTGATCGACGACCCGAACCTCGGGGAGACGATCGCGGTGCGCCGGATGGTCTACCTCGCGCTGACCTACGACCACCGGATCGTGGACGGCGCCGACGCGGCCCGCTTCCTCACCGACGTCAAGCAGCGTCTGGAAGCCGGTCAGTTCGAGGTCTGACGCCCGATCGGCGCGGCCTGGCGCACCCCTGACCGATTACCAGGGGATGCAGGATGTCTGGCGCTCCCCATGGCATGTGACCCATGGGGAGTGCCAGATCGCCATGGGGAGTCGCCGCACGAGGGCCATCGGCCATGCGGAGTCGCAGCACTCTGGCCACCCGGGCGGAGGCCCGACGTACATTCGGGGACATGAAGCTCGTTCTGGCCGGCGGGTCCGGATTCCTCGGCACGGCCTGGCGCGACCACCTCGCGCGACAGGGACATGACGTGGTGCGGCTGGTGCGCGGCGAGGTCCTGTCCGGGAGCGAGTCGCACTGGGACCCGTACGCGGGGCAGGTGGACCGCTCCCTGGTGGAGAGCGCCGACGTGGTCGCCAACCTGGCCGGGGCACCGCTGGCGCACTGGCCATGGACCGCGTCCTACAGACGCACCTTCACCGACAGCCGGGTGGCCACCACCCGCACCCTCGCCGAGGCCATCGCCTCCTCCGACCGCAAGCCGGCGTTCCTCGCCCAGAGCGGGGTGGCCGGGTACGGCGACCAGGGTGACCGGTTGCTGAGCGAGGACGCCCCCGTGGACGCGGACACGTTCATGGGCTCCGTCGTACGCCAGTGGGAGGCAGCGAGCCAGCCCGCGGCGGACGCCGGCGCTCGGGTCGCGGTGCTGCGCACCGGGGTGATCCTGGACCGGCGCGGCGGCGCGCTGAAGCCGTTGCTGCTGGTGTTCCGGGCCGGGCTCGGCGGGCCGATCGGCTCGGGAAGGCAGTACCTCTCGACGATGTCGCTGGTGGACTGGGTCCGCGCCGCCACCCATCTCGCGGAGCACGACGGCTCGCGCGGCGCCTACAACCTGTCCGGCCCGAACCCCACGACCAACGCGGAGTTCGGCAGGGAGCTCGGGCGGATGCTGCACCGGCCCTCCGTCGTGCCCGTGCCCGCCGTCGTGCTGCGCACCCTTGCCGGCACGGTGGCCTCCGAGCTGCTGAACTCGACGCGCGTGGAGCCGGCGCGGCTGCTGGCCGAGGGGTTCCTCTTCGAGCACCCGAGTCTGAACTCGCAGCTCGCCGCGGCCCTCACCTAGCCGCTGCCTCGACGCCGGCGACTCGCCATCGACCTGCCGCGGACCGGACCAGCGTCAGCAGGTGGATGCTGCTGGTGTCATGGGGCAGCGCGGTCCGCTGGTCGCCGTGCACCGCCACCGCGCCGTCCAGCCGGTCGGTGACCCGGACAGTCCAGCGGGCGGGATGCCGTTCGAGGACCGCGACGCTGAGCAGCTGGGTCCGCATGCCGACCACGCGGAGCCCCCGGCTGCGGTAGGCCCGCAGCATCCGCAGGTCGGCGGTTCCCGCCCGGGGGACGTAGAGGTCCCGCAGCCGGTCCGTCGACCCGGCCGCGTAGGCGTCCGCCCGTCGGTCGTCCCAGTCCCGCAGCACCAGCAGCGCCTCCGTGGTCGCCGACCCGGGCTCCGCTCGCGGACTTCTCGTGGGTGTCCCACGAGTCGCCACCGCCCCCAGCCGCAGCGCCACCAGCGCCAGCGATGCCACGAGTGCCACCAGTGCCACCAGGGCCACCAGCACGACGAGGACGCAACGGGGTCGGTTCACGCACCCCAGCCTGACCGAGATCGCCGATCGGCGCCGTTCGTTGTCCACAGGGCCCCCTCGGGCCGCTACCCATGCCCCGGCCCCGGGTCAGAGCAGGTAGCTGCTGCCCGTGACGGCCAGCTCGGAGGGTCCGGCGAACGTCTCACGGGCCTCAGCCAGGCAGACCCCCGGGTCGTGCCACGGCGGGATGTGGGTCAGCACCAGGCGTCGTACGCCGGCCTCGGCCGCCGCCGCCCCGGCCTGCCTGCCGGTCAGGTGCAGGTCGACGGGGTTGTCCCCGCCCTCCACGAACGCCGACTCGGCGAGCAGCAGGTCCGCGCCCGACGCGAGCTCCACGAGCTGCCGACAGGGGCCGGTGTCCCCGGAGTAGGCGACCACGCGTCCTCGGGACTCGACCCGGATCCCGTAGGCCGTCACGGGATGCACGACCCGCGTCACCCGGACGGTGAACGGACCCAGCCGGATCGGCTGGTCGTCGTACTCGTGGAAGTCGAACTCGGCGGACATGCCCGGCTCCTTGCGCAGACCGTAGGCGCGGGCCGACTGGCGAGCGACCCCCTTGGGCCCGAAGATCGGGATCGGGCGGCGCGGCCCGTCGGGGTGGTAGCGCCACAGCACGTACAGGCCGCTGATGTCGAAGTAGTGGTCCGGGTGCAGGTGGCTGAGCAGCACGGCGTCGATGCTCAGCGGGTCGACGAACCGCTGCAGGGACCCGAGCGCTCCGCTGCCGAGGTCCAGCAGCACCCGCCAGGCACGCCCCTCCTGCTCGCCCTCGAGCAGGTAGCAGCTGGCCGCGGAGTCCGGTCCGGCGAACGACCCGGAGCACCCGATGACGGTGAGCCTCACACCTGCATCCAGGAGGTGGCCCGGGCGAGCTGGTGCACCGACTCGAGCTCGGGGCCGAGGAAGCGCCGGCCGATGGTCGCGAACTCCTCGGGCTGCCCGGTGGTCAGGAACCGGTGGACGGGCGGCGGCAGCGCGGGGTCGCGCTCCAGGCCGTGCTGGACGAGCAGCCGGTAGACGTCCTTGGCGGTCTCCTCCGCGGAGGACACCAGCGTCACCTGGTCGCCCATCACGTAGGACACCACGCCGGTCAGGAGCGGGTAGTGGGTGCAGCCGAGGATCAGGGTGTCGATCCCGGCCGAGGTCAGCGGGTCGAGGTACTCGTGCGCCACGGCCAGCAGCTCCGGGCCGCTGGTCACCCCGGCCTCGACGAGCTCCACGAACCGCGGGCAGGCCCGGGTGTGGAGTACGACGTGCGGAGCGGCCGTGAACGCGTCGTCATAGGCCATCGACTCGGCGGTGGCCCGGGTGCAGATCACCCCGATCCGACCGGTCCGCGACGCGGCGACCGCTCGACGCGTCGCGGGGTGGATCACCTCGACGACCGGAACCGGGTAGCGCTGCCGGGCGTCCCGCAGGACAGCCGCGCTCGCGGAGTTGCACGCGATCACCAGCGCCTTGACCCCCTCGTCGACCAGGTGGTCCAGGCACTCGAGCGCGAACTCCCGCACCTCGCCGATCGGCTTGGGACCGTAGGGCTGACGGGCGGTGTCACCGAGGTAGAGCACCGGCTCGTGCGGCAGCTGGTCGAGGACCGCCCGGGCGACGGTGAGCCCACCGAAGCCTGAGTCGAAGATGCCGATCGGTGCGTCTGCCACGGGTCCAGGCTAAGGGCAGGCACCGACGAGCACCTGCACGCGCGACGGACGTCACGTGCGACCCCGGTCACCTCCGTGCGGAGGGCCGCTCACTCCGGCGTCGGCTCGGCGGGCCGCTCGTTGTAGACGCCGGCCCGTTCCTGCCCCGAGAGCTCCGCGATCGCGTCCATCACCACGTCGGTCACCTGGCGTCGAGCCCGACCGAGCGGCACCCCGGTGTAGACGCTGCCGAAGGTCAGCGGCTGGCCGAACCGCACCGTGACCTCCGCGAGCCTGGGCACCGTCGTGCCGACCGGCTGGATGTGCTCGGTGCCGATCAGCCCGACGGGTACGACGGGCGCGCCGGAGGTCAGTGCCAGGTGACCGACTCCGGTCCGGCCCCGGTAGAGACGACCGTCACGCGACCGGGTGCCCTCGGGATAGATCCCGAAGGCCTCCCCTCGCGCCAGGATCTCCAGGGCGATCTCGAGCGAGGCGACCGCGGCCTTGGTGTCGTCCCGGTCGACCGGCACCATGCCGATGCCCTCGAACCAGGCGCGGACCAGGGTGCCCTTGACCCCGGTGCCCGTGAAGTAGTCCTCCTTGGCGAGGAAGGCGACCTTGCGGGGGGTGACGAACGGGATCACCATGCTGTCCGCGAAAGACAGGTGGTTGCTGGCGACGATCACCGGCCCGGTCCGCGGGATGTTGTCCAGACCCTCGACGACGGGCCGCCACAGGGCCTTCCACACCGGCGGCACCACCGCATGCACGACCTCGTACAACATCGCCCGTCCCTCCCGCCTGTGCCCGAGGTCACCAGCCTGCCAGGTGGGAGCTCACAACCGGCACCCGACCGCCGTACCCGTGGGTAGCGCGCCGCCGTGCTCAGTCGTCGAACGGGAGCTTGGGCTGCGGCGGGCCGAGCGTCGGGTCGACCCCGTCGAACAGGCTGCTGACCGACTCCCCCGCATGCACCCGGGAGATGGCCTCCGCGAACAGCTCGGCGACCGAGCGGACCTTGAGCTCGGGCCAGTCCACCGGCGCCGGCACCGTGTCGGTGGTGACCACCTCGGAGATCATCGGGTGCCCGCGGAGCCGGTCGACGGCCTTGCCGACGAAGAGCCCGTGCGTGCAGGCGACCGAGGCGCCCGTGCAGCCCAGCGCCTCGAGCTTGTCGAGCAGCTCGAGGATCGAGCCGCCGGTGGCGATCTCGTCATCCAGGACGATCGCGTGCTTGCCAGCCACGTCACCCACGATCGCGTCGATGACCACTCGGTCGTCGGCGAGCCGCTGCTTGCTGCCCGCCGCCACCGGCAGCCCCAGCAGCCGGGAGAAGTGGGTCGCGGTCTTCGCGTTCCCGAGGTCCGGTGAGACGACGACCGCGTGGTCGAGGTCCGTGTCGCGGTAGTGCTCGGCCAGCACCGCCAGGGCGGTGAGGTGGTCGACCGGCACCGAGAAGAAGCCGTGCACCTGAGGGGCGTGCAGTGTCATCGTCAGCACCCGGCTGACGCCCGCCGTGACCAGCAGGTCGGCGACCAGCCGGCCGCCGAGCGAGATCCGGGAGGCGTCCTTCTTGTCCGAGCGCGCGTAGGCGTAGTGCGGGATGACCGCCGTGATCTGCGCGGCCGAGGCGCCCTTGGCGGCATCCACCATCAGCAACAGCTCCATCAGGTGCTCCTGTGTCGGCGGCACCAGCGGCTGCACGATGTACACGTCGCGCTGGCGACAGTTCGCCTGCAGCTGGGCCTGCAGGCAGTCGTTGCTGAACCGACTGATCTCGACCGAGGAGAGCCCGACCCCCAGGGAGTCGCAGATGGACTTGGCCAGCGGCCGATGAGCGCTGCCGCTGAAGACGACGATCTCACGCACCAGGCGCTCCCGGGGTGGGGGTGGGGTGGGCTGAGGTGGCCCTGCCGAACGCGCGCCACGATACAGCTCACAACGGCGGGACGCGCCCCTTCGCGGCGGCCGCTCAGGCCCAGAGCTGGCCCTCGAGGCGCTGCTCGGCCTCGGCGACGGTGCCCTCGTAGGCACCGGTGGAGAGGTACTTCCAGCCGCCGTCGCAGACCACGAACACGATGTCGGCACGCTCACCGGCCTTGACCGACTTCGCGGCCTGGCCCAGGGCGGCATGCAGGATCGCGCCGGTGGAGATGCCGGCGAAGATGCCCTCGAGCTCCAGCAGCTCCCGGACCCGGCGCACGGCGTCCCGCGGTCCCACCGAGAAGCGCGCATCGATCAGCCGCTCGTCGTACAGCTCGGGCACGAAGCCCTCGTCGAGGTTGCGCAGGCCGTAGACCAGCTCGCCGTAGCGGGGCTCGGCGGCGACGATGCGCACCTCCGGCTTGTGCTCGCGGAAGAACCGGCCGACGCCCATCAGGGTGCCGGTGGTGCCGAGGCCGGCGACGAAGTGGGTGACCTCCGGCAGGTCCTGGAGCACCTCGGGGCCGGTGCCCTCGTAGTGTGCGAGCGCGTTGGCGGGATTGCCGTACTGGTAGAGCATCACCCAGTCGGGGTGGTCCTCGGCGACCTGCTTGGCCACCCGGACGGCCTCGTTGGACCCGCCGGCGGCCGGGGAGGCGATGATCTCGGCGCCCCACATCTGGAGCAGCTGACGGCGTTCGACCGAGGTGTTCTCCGGCATCACGCACACCAGCCGGTAGCCCTTGAGCTTGGCGGCCATCGCCAGCGAGATGCCCGTGTTGCCCGACGTGGGCTCCAGGATCGTGCACCCGGGGCGGAGGGCGCCGTCCTTCTCGGCCACCTCGACCATCTTCAGCGCCGCACGGTCCTTGATCGAGCCGGTCGGGTTCTGGTCCTCGAGCTTCGCCCAGAGGCGTACGTCGGGCGAGGGCGAGAGCCGCGGCAGGCCGACGAGCGGCGTGCCACCGACCGAGTCGAGTGTCGAGTCGAAGCGCAAGGTCAGCCGCCGGCGACGGCGGGGAGGACGACCACCTGGTCGCCATCGCTCACCGCCGTGCCGAGGCCGCCGGTGAACCGCACGTCCTCGTCGTTGACGTAGACGTTGACGAACCGCCTCAGGTCACCCGGGCCGTCCTGGTCCCCGCCGGGCTCGATGAGCCGCTCCTTGATGCCGGGGTGATTGCTCTCAAGGCTCTCGATGACCTCCGAGAGCGTCGTGCCCTCACCGGGCACCGCCTTCTCCCCGCCCGTGTAGGTGCGCAGGATCGTCGGGATGCGGACCTCTACTGCCATCAGCGCGGACTCCTCGGCTGCTCGTGGGTGCGGTGTGCGTCGTTCGGCTAGACGCCGGTCTGGTTCGCGGCCTCGACGACGACGTCTTCCTCGGTCACCACGCCGTCGACGATCCTGTAGGACCTCAACTCCACCGGCCCGTCGCTATTCCCGTGCTCCCGTGTGCTGACCAGCACATAGTGCGCAAGCGGCTCCATGGCCAGGTTGACGTCGGTGCGGGACGGGTAGGCCTCGGTGGCCGTGTGTGAGTGGTAGACCACTACCGGCTCCTCGCCGCGGTCGTCCATCTCCCGGTAGAGCCGCAGCAGGTCGGTCGGGTCGAACTCGTAGAACGTCGGGGAGCTCGCCGCGTTCAGCATCGGCACGAAGCGCTCGGGGCGGTCGGACCCCTCCGGTCCAGCCACCACGCCGCATGCCTCGTCGGGGTGGTCCCGCTTCGCGTGCGCGACCATCGCGTCCACGACTTCCCGGGGGATCCTCAGCACGTGAGCCAGGGTAGGAGCCGGTCGATGAGCGGCGCGCCGTACGCCGGTCGGGTCCGAATCCTGAGATCCGGTGGGGACCGCGGTCGCGAGGTCGGCATCCAGCCGTCTCACGCGTGAGCGGCCTCAGCGAGGCGAGACCGCGGCCACCAGGGTCTCCTGGAGGTAGCCGACCCACTGGTAGATGTCGTAGACGTGCGCGCGGGGGTCCTCGTCGGGCAGCGCCAGCCAGTAGTCCTCGTCCCCCTCCTCGACCCCGAGCCGCGTGGCCAGCGCGAGCCGGATGTCGGTGAACGACCTCAGCCAGGTGAGCGCGTCCGGCGGCCCGAGCTCGATGTCGACGACCAGCCCCTCCTGGCCACCCTCGGGCGGCAGCCCCCCCGCCTCGAGGGTCTCGATCACCAGCGCGGCCGCCTGCGCCTTGCTGTCGCGCAGAGCGCCCTCGGTGAACCGGCGGAACTCACCGGCCGCCTCCTCGTCCTCGGGGTAGGCGGTCGGGAACAGCCGCGCCAGGACCGGGTCGTCGGGCGCAGCGGTGGGCCCGGAGAAGTCCAGCAGCGACTCGAGCGGGTCGTCCCCGGTGGCCGGGGCGGCGGCCTCGTTGCGCAGTAGCTCGACCAGCTGGGAGGCCAGGGACCGCAGCAGGTCCGCCTCGAAGCCGGTGAAGGTGGCCACGGCGCCGCCCTTGCGCCGCCGGTGGAAGCCCTCGCTCATCCTTCGGCCTTCTCCAGGGTGGCCCACAGGCCGTACTCGTGCATCGCCTGCACGTCGCGCTCCATCTCCTCGCGCGACCCGTTGGACACCACGGACTTGCCGTCGTTGTGCACCTCGAGCATCAGCTTCTCGGCCTTCTTCTTGCCGTAGCCGAAGTAGGTGCGGAACACGAAGGTGACGTAGCTCATCAGGTTGACCGGGTCGTTCCACACGATGGTCACCCAGGGCCGGTCCAGGAAGGTGGTCTCTGCGACCTCCGGCTGATCGAGCTCGACGGGCGTGGGAGCGGACACAGCGGTCATCCTAGGCTGTGCGCGTGCCCCCTCACCTGACTGGCCGACCCACAGCGCTGCTGACCGACCACTACGAGCTGACCATGATCCAGGCGGCCCTGGCCAGCGGCACGGCGCACCGGCAGGCCGTCTTCGAGCTGTTCCCCCGACGACTCCCCGAGGGCCGGCGGTACGGCGTGGTGGCCGGTGTCGGGCGCGCCCTCGACGCGATCGAGGACTTCAGGTTCGACAGCGACGCCGTCGACCTGCTGCGCGAGCACGGGGTCGTCGACGAGCCCACCCTCGAATGGCTCGCGGACTACCGGTTCCTCGGTGACGTGTGGGGCTACGCCGAGGGCGACACGTTCTTCCCCTACTCCCCGCTGCTCCGAGTCGAGGCGACGTTCGCGGAGGCGGTGGTCCTGGAGACCGTCCTGCTCTCGGTCTACAACCACGACTGCGCGATCGCCTCCGCGGCGTCCCGGATGACCTGGGCCGCCGGGGACCGGCCCTGCATCGAGATGGGCTCGCGCCGCACGCACGAGGAAGCGGCGGTGGCGGCCGCCCGCGCGGCGTACGTCGCCGGCTTCACCTCCACCTCGAACCTCGCCGCCGGGCAGCGCTACGGCGTGCCGACCGCCGGCACCAGCGCGCACAGCTTCACGCTGCTGCACGACAGCGAGCGGGACGCGTTCACGGCGCAGGTGAGCTCCCTGGGCAAGGGCACGACGCTGCTGGTGGACACCTACGACGTGGCGGAGGCGGTGCGGATGGGCGTCGACATCGCCGGCCCCGACCTGGGCGCCGTACGCCTCGACAGCGGGGACCTCGGTGTGCTCGCCCAGCAGGTGCGGACCGAGCTCGACAGCCTGGGCGCCACGAACACCCGGATCGTGGTCACCTCGGACCTCGACGAGTACGCCATCGCCGGGCTCGCATCCGCACCCGTGGACGGGTACGGCGTCGGGACCTCACTGGTCACCGGGAGCGGCCACCCGACCTGCGGGTTCGTCTACAAGCTGGTCGCGCGCGCCGACGACGACGGCACGTTGGTCGGCGTCGCGAAGAAGAGCAAGGACAAGATCTCGATCGGCGGCCGCAAGTACGCCATGCGCCGGCTCTCCCGCGACGGCGTCGCGGAGGCCGAGGTGGTCGGGATCGGCACGCCACCCAAGAACGACGGCAACGACCGCTCGCTCCTCGTCCACCTGGTCGAGGGCGGCGAGATGGTCGGCCGAGAGCCGCTGGAGACGGCCCGCGACCGGCACAAGGCGGCGCGAGCCGAGCTGCCGCCTCAGGCCCACCAGCTGTCCAAGGGCGAGCCGGTCATCGATACCGAGCACGTGGGCTGAGGGCGGATGGCTCTCCTGCGCTGCGACTTCTTCTCCGACGTGCTCGAGATGGGCACCTCGATGACCGTGCTGCTGCCTCAGGCGAGCCAGGAGCAGATCGGGGTGGTCGAGGCGGCGCCCGGTGCGGACGGGAGTTTCCCGGTGCTGTACCTCCTGCACGGGCTCAGCGACGACGCCACCGCCTGGTCCCGCTTCACCAGCATCGAGCGGTACGCCGCCGAGCTCGGCCTCGCCGTCGTGATGCCGCAGGTGGGCCGCAGCTTCTACGCCGACGAGGTGCACGGCGGCCGCTACTGGACGTTCCTGTCCGAGGAGCTGCCCGCCGTGGTCCACTCGTTCTTCAACCTCTCCGGGCGGCGCGAGGACACGTTCGTCGCCGGCCTGTCGATGGGCGGCTACGGCGCGGTCAAGTGGGCGCTGCGCCAGCCCGAGCGGTTCGCCGCGGTGGCCAGCCTGTCCGGTGCGCTCGACGCCGTCGCGCTGACCGCGGACCCACGGCGCGGTGAGCTGTTCGAGCGGGTCTTCGACGGCCGGGTCGGCCCGCACGACGACCTGTTCGGGCTGCTCGCCGAGGCCGAGGTCGAGGCGCTCCCGTCCTTCTACGTCGGCTGCGGCACCGAGGACCAGCTGTTCACCGGCAATGTCCGCTTCGTCGACGAGGCGACGGCCGCTGGTCTCGACCTGCACGTCGACTTCCGACCCGGTGAGCACGAGTGGGGACTATGGGACACGACCATCCGAGACGTGCTCGCCTGGCTGCCGCTGCAGCGCTGAGCGCCCTCGGGCGTCGGTGTCCGGGTCGGGCTTCGGCTAGCCTCGGGTGCCATGAAACGCGCACTGATCGTGGTCGACGTACAGAACGACTTCTGTGAGGGCGGCAGCCTGGCCGTCCACGGCGGCGCCGAGGTGGCGTTCCGGATCGGGCAGCTGCTGCACCACTGGTCGAACCAGGACCCGAAGGCGCCGGACTACGATCTGGCGGTCGCCACCCGAGACCACCACGTCGACCCGGGCGACCACTTCAGCGACCGGCCCGACTTCGACACGTCGTGGCCGGTGCACTGCGTCGTCGGCACCGACGGCGAGGCGTTCCACCCGAACCTCGACCCGCAGCCGTTCGACGCGGTCTTCCTCAAGGGGGAGAACGCGGCGGCGTACTCCGGCTTCGAGGGACGCTCGGGAGACGGTACGACGCTGGCGGACTGGCTCCGGGAGCACGACGTGACCGATGTCGACGTGTGCGGCATCGCCACCGACTACTGCGTGCGCGCGACCGCCCTGGACGCGGTGAGGAACGGGTTCGACACACGCCTGCTGCCCAGCCTGTGCGCGGGGGTGGCACCGGCGTCCACCTACTCGGCGATCCAGGAGATGGAGCGCGCCGGGGTGCGGGTGACCTGAGCGCCGGCAGCCGGGCCACGTCCGACTCACCCCAGCAGGTCGGTGCCCGCGGCGGTCAGGGCCTGGAGGTGACCCCTTGTCCGGCGAGGCCCGGACGAGCACGCTGGCGACATGAGTGAACAGGACGTCGACATCCTCCACCGCATCGAGGGGCTCGTCGAGGAGGAGCACGCGATGCGCAGCGGCGGCAGCGAGGTCGACCCCGGACGCCTGCGGCACGTCGAGGAGCAGCTCGACCAGTGCTGGGACCTGCTTCGCCAGCGCCGGGCCCGGCGCGAGTTCGA
>JAICWH010000065.1 GCA_025934895.1 Nocardioidaceae bacterium
CGCAGCACCTCGGCGACCTGCTCGGTCGAGGCGGGCCGCGCGACCAGGGACGGTGCGACGCCGTCGACCAGGTCCGAGTCCTCGGCCTCCCGCACGTCGGAGCAGGCGGACCTGATGGCCTCGGCCCACTTGTCGGGCGCGGGGGCGGTCCCGGCCGACCCACCCTCTGACAGCCCGGTGGGGGCCTCCGGGGGGGTCATCAGAAGACCTCCGCCACGCCGGCCTCCTGCAGTGGATGGGCACCCTTGTGTCGCCCCGGGACCTCGCCGCACAGCCGAGGCGTGGGGAAGACCTTGCCGGGGTTGGAGATGGTGTCGGGGTCGAAGGCGCATCGCACGAGCTGCATGGTGTCCAGGTCGTCGTCGTTGTACATCCGGGGCATGTACGCCGCCTTGTCGATGCCGACACCGTGCTCGCCGGTGATCGAGCCACCGTGCCCGATGCACAGGTCGAGGATCGCACCGCTGACCTTCTCCGCCGCCTTGCCGGCACCTTCGACCGAGTCGTCGAAGAGCACCAGGGGGTGCAGGTTGCCGTCGCCGGCGTGGAAGACGTTGGCTACCCGGACCCCGGACCTCTCGGACACCTCCGCGATCGCCTTGAGCACCTCGGGGAGCGCCGTCCGCGGGATGACGCCGTCCTGGACGATGTAGTCGGGGCTGATCCGGCCGACCGCGGCGAACGCCGACTTGCGGCCCTTCCAGATCAGCGCCCGCTCGACTGGGTCGGTGGCCAGCCGCTGCTCGAACGAGCCGTTCTCCCGGCACAGCCTCTCGACCTCGTCGTACTCCTGACCGACCTCCACCCCGGCGCCGTCGAGCTCGATGACGAGCACCGCTCCGGCACCGGCCGGGTAGTTGCACTGCACCGCGGCCTCGGCCGCCTCGATCGCGAGCGCGTCCATCATCTCGATTGCCGCCGGCACGATCCCGGCCGAGATGATCGCGGAGGTCGCCGCCCCGGCCTGGTCGGTGGACTCGAACCCGACGAGGATCGTGCGGACCTCCTCCGGCAGCCGCACCAGTCGCACGGTCGTGGCGGTGACGATCCCCAGCGTGCCCTCCGAGCCCACCACGGCCCCGAGCAGGTCGTAGCCCGGCGCGTCCGGAGCAGCGCTGCCGATCTGCAGCACGTCCCCCTGCGGGGTGACGAACTCGGCGGCCAGCACGTGGTTGGTCGTGAAGCCGTACTTCAGGCAGTGGGCGCCGCCGGAGTTCTCCGCGACGTTGCCGCCGATCGAGCAGACCTGCTGGCTCGAGGGGTCCGGCGCGTAGTAGTAGCCGTGCGGGGTGGCCGCCCGGGTGAGGTCCAGGTTTATCACGCCCGGGTCCACGACCGCCCGCTGGTCCTGCGGACGCAGCTCCCGGATGGTCTTCATGCGGGAGGTCACGATGAGGACACCGTCCGCGTGCGGAAGGGCACCGCCGGAGAGCCCCGTGCCGGAGCCGCGGGCCACGAAGGGCACCTGGTGCTCGGCGCAGGCCCGGACCACGGCCGCGAGCTGCTCGGCGTCGTCGGGGATCACCACCAGCGCGGGACGGACGCGGTAGTGCGCGAGCCCGTCGCACTCGTAGGTGCGCAACCGCATGTGGTCGCTGATCACGCCTTCGGGTCCGATCAGCTCGCGGGCCCGCCGCTCGACCGCCGCCAGACCGTCGACCGCGCCTTCCGATGGTGGCTCGGCTACCGCGACGCCGTCGAGGGTCTGCATGGCTGGCCTCCGCTTCCGAGTAGGGGAGAGAGCATCGTTCCGCACGGTTTGTGGTGTCTGACGACCTTAAGAGGTGATGCGCGTCACGACAAGTGGGGGTCCCTCCTGAGACGGGTCGCACTCCTCCGCGGGATGCACCAGCCCCTGACCGGTTGGTAGCATGCAGTGGCGCACCCGAAGCAACGGGACGCGGGCCGGGGGGTCCGCGGGACGCGCAGCTGAGCGGCACCACCGGCGAGGGGGCTCCTGGGTGACGGTCCATGGCGTCGTGGGACTACGCAGTGCCTGCGTCGTGGGACCGCAGGCAGCGGTCGACCGACGCCGTGACGCGTCGGAACGAGCCGGTCGGCGCAGCACGGACGGCCCTCAGCCGTACATCTGGATCAACCAGGCCCCGATGACCACGGCCACCGCCCACACCGGGGCTGCGAACAGCAGGCCCCACAGGACCCCGCGCAGCAGGTCTGTCGGCTGCTGGGGCGCCGGCGCGACGCCGGGGCGCGTCCCTTGCGGAGCCGACAATCTCGGGTTCAGCGACACGGGGCGTCTCCTCGGCGACCGGCGGTCTGCAGCCTCGAGCACCAGTGTGCTCCTGATCGCCGTTGGTCGACCCCGAACCGTGGAAATGCCTGCTCCGAGCGCTGGTTCGACGCCGGGACCGGCTGGGATACGATCGCTGGTCCGCCCGGCTGAGGACGGCCGGCCCACCGGAGCACCCGTCACAGCACCCGTCAGACAAGGACCCAGGCAGTGAGCGAGCAGCCCCAGCCGAAGAACGCCGACATCCCGGTGGTGATCCTGTGCGGAGGCATGGGAACGCGGCTGCGCGAGGCCAGCGAGAAGCTGCCCAAGCCCCTCGTCGACATCGGCGGCAAGCCGATCCTGTGGCACGTGATGAAGACCTACAGCCACTTCGGGTTCCGCCGCTTCATCCTGTGCCTGGGCTACAAGAGCGAGCTGATCCGGCGCTACTTCCTCGACTACCGCGAGCACCAGAACGACTTCACGCTGCGGCTGGCGGCCGACGAGCCCCCGCGCTGGCACGGCGAGCGGATGGCCGAGGACTGGGAGATCACGTTCGTCGACACCGGCCTCCTGACCGGCACGGGCGCCCGGGTGCGCCGGGTCGCGGACTACCTCGACAAGGAGGTGTTCCTGCTGACCTACGGGGACGGGATCGGAGCCGTGGACATCGACGCCCTGCTGGCCACCCACCGCGGCGCAGGGCGGCTCGGCACCGTCACCGGCGTGCACCCGAGCAGCCGCTACGGCGAGATGCACGTGGAGGGCAGCCGGGTCAGCGAGTTCAACGAGAAGCCGACCCTGGCCACCGGCTGGGTCAGCGGCGGCTTCTTCGCGTTCGACCGGGTGGTGGTCGACAAGTATCTCGACGACGACCCGGGGCTGCTCCTGGAGCACCAGCCGCTGCGCCGGCTGGCCGCCGACGGCGAGCTGACCGTGAACCGCCACGAGGGCTTCTGGATGGGCATGGACACCTTCCGTGACTGGACCGAGCTGAACGGCCTGTGGGACAGCGGCAACCCGCCGTGGAAGATCTGGGAGGACTGAGATGAAGATTCTCGTGACGGGCACCGAGGGATATCTCGGCTGCCTGCTGGCGCCGGAGCTGATGCGCGACGGCCACGACGTGCTCGGGGTCGACACCGGGTTCTACAAGGCCGGCTGGCTCTACAACGGCGTCGACACGACCGCCCGGACCCTGGTGCGCGACATCCGCCACCTCCGCGTCGAGGACCTCTCCGGTGTCGACGCCGTGGTCCACCTGGCCGAGCTGTCCAACGACCCCCTCGGCCAGCTGTCCCCCACGATCACCTACGAGATCAACCACGCCGGCTCGGTGCACCTCGCTCGGCTCGCCAAGCAGGCCGGGGTGAGCCGCTTCGTCTACATGTCGTCCTGCAGCGTGTACGGCGTCGCTGACGGCGTGGTCGACGAGGAGTCGGAGGTCGACCCGCAGACGGCGTACGCCGAGTGCAAGGTCCTCGTCGAGCGGGACCTCACGTCGATGGCCGACGACAGCTTCTCGCCCACCTTCATGCGCAACGCCACCGCCTACGGCGCCTCCCCGCGGATGCGGTTCGACATCGTCCTGAACAACCTCAGCGGACTGGCCTGGACCCGCAGGGAGATCACGATGACCAGCGACGGGTCGCCGTGGCGCCCCCTGGTGCACGGTCTCGACATCGCCCAGGCCATCCGTCGGGTCCTGGAGGCACCGCGAGACCTGGTGCACGCGCAGAAGTTCAACGTCGGTGCCACCGAGCACAACTACCGGGTCCGGGACATCGCCGAGATCGTCGGGGAGACGTTCCCGGGATGCGCCGTCTCCTTCGGGGACAGCGGCGGCGACAACCGCAGCTACCGAGTCTCGTTCGAGAAGATCGCCAACAAGCTCCCCGGCTTCGCGTGCCAGTGGGACGCCCGGCGCGGGGCGGAGCAGCTGCACGACGTGTTCAGCAGGATCGACATGGACGAGGCGACGTTCACCGGGCGCGGGCACACCCGCCTCCTCCAGCTCCAGCACCTCATCACGACCGGCCAGCTCGACGACGCTCTGTTCTGGAGAGCCCCGTGATCATCCACACGACGCCGATCGCCGGCGTGGCGGTCATCGACCTGGAGCTCCGCGAGGACGACCGGGGCTTCTTCGCCCGGACCTTCGACCGGCAGCAGTTCGTGGACGCCGGCCTGGAGCCGGCCGTGGAGCAGTGCAACCTCTCCTACAACCACGCGGCCGGCACGCTGCGCGGCATGCACTTCCAGGTCTCACCCCATCCCGAGACCAAGCTCGTGCGCTGCGTCCGAGGCGCGATCGTGGACATCATCGTGGACATGCGACCGGACTCGCCGACGCGTCTTCAGCACGTCGAGGTCGAGCTCACCGCGGACAACCGGCGCTCGCTGTTCGTGCCGCCCTACTTCGCGCACGGCTTCCAGACCCTGGTCGACGACACGGAGGTGTTCTACCAGGTCAGTGGTGCCTACACGCCCTCGGCGGAGCGGGGACTGCGCTACGACGACCCCGACCTCGGCCTCACCTGGCCGCTGCCGGTCTCCGTGACCAGCGACAAGGACCGGTCCTGGCAGCTGCTCGCCGAGCGGGACCAGGCGGAGCTCGTCGGCACTCCCGAGGGCGTCGACGCGTGATCATCGTCGACACCGCGCTTCGGCAGCGCGCGGCGGACGGGAACCCGATCCGGGTGGCCCTGGTCGGGGCCGGGTTCATGGGACGCGGGCTCACCAACCAGATCGTCAACAGCGTCCCCGGCATGGAGCTCGTCGCCATCGCCAACCGCACCGTGGCCACGGCGGAACGTGCCTACCGGGAGGCCGGAGTCACCGAGTGGGCGGTGGTCACCGACGCCTCCGAGGTCGACAAGGCTGTCGCGAACGGCCGGCCCGCCGTCACCGACGACTACGCCGCGGTCTGCGAGGCCAGGTCCGTCGACGCGGTCGTGGAGGCGACCGGCGCCGTCGAGTTCGGGTGCCATGTGGTGCTTCGCGCGATCGACAACGGCAAGCATGTGGTGCTGCTGAACGCGGAGGTCGACGCGACCGTGGGCTCGGTGCTCAGCCTCCGGGCGAAGGAGGCGGGCGTCGTCCTCACCGGCTGTGACGGTGACCAGCCCGGTGTGCAGATGAACCTGGTGCGTTTCGTCGAGGGCATCGGCCTGACCCCGCGGGTCTGCGGCAACGTCAAAGGTCTGCAGGATCCCCATCGCACTCCGACCACGCAGGCCGCGTTCGCCGCCCGGTGGGGCCAGGACCCGCACATGGTGACGAGCTTCGCCGACGGGACCAAGATCTCGGTGGAACAGGCGTGCGTCGCCAACGCCACCGGCATGACCGTGGAGCGTCGTGGCATGCGGGGCAGCGACCACCACGGGCACGTCGACGAGCTGACCACCGGCTACGACGTCGACGAGCTGCGTGCCAGCGGCGGCTACGTCGACTATGTCGTGGGCAGCCAGCCGGGGCCGGGAGTCTTCGTGCTGGCGACGCACGACGACCCGAAGCAGCGGCACTACCTCGAGCTCTACAAGCTCGGCACCGGTCCGCTCTACAGCTTCTACACCCCCTACCACCTCTGCCACTTCGAGGTGCCCACCACCGTCGCCAGGGCCGTGCTGTTCGGCGACGCGACCATCACTCCTGCCGGACCTCCGACGGTGGAGGTGGTCACCATCGCCAAGCGGGACCTCGCGGCCGGCTCCGTGCTGGACGGGCTCGGGGGCTTCGACACCTACGGCGAGGCTGAGCGCGCGGACGTGACAGCGTCCGAGGGACTGCTGCCCATCGGCGTCGCGGAGGGCTGCCGGCTGGTCCGTGACATCGGCGCCGACCAGCCGGTCGGCTACCGGGACGTCGTACTCCCCCCAGGGCGGCTGGTCGACGTCCTGCGGGCCGAGCAGTCGCAGCTGGCCGGACGCTAGCGGTGGCGGACCACACCGAGGCCGGCGCGGGGACCGCACTGGAGCTGGTCATCGTGACCTACTTCAGCCGGGACCTCGTCGCCGACCTCCTCGCCTCCCTGCCGCAGGACGTCCCCGTCGTGATCGCCGACAACTCCCAGGGAGCGGACGGCGTCGCGGACCTCGTCGTCGACCGGCCGCACGGGCGTTACCTCACCGGTGCCGGGCAGGGGTTCGCGAAGGCTGCGAACCTCGCCGCCCGCACCTCGACGCGGCCCTATCTCGTCTTCGTCAACCCGGACACCCGGCCGGCCTACGAGCAGCTGACGACGCTGGTCGAGGACCTCGTGGAGGACCCCACCCTGGGCGCGGTCGCAGCCACCACCGTCGCCCCCGACGGCCGGGTCGAGCTCGGCGTCGGCGGGTGGGAGCCCACCGTCGCACGCGCCCTGGTCTACTCCTCCGGCTTGCACTCGCGGCTCCCCCGGGCCGGTCTCTACGCCCGGCCGGAGCCCTTCGAGCCGATCGACCTCGACTGGCTCACCGGTGCCTGCATGGCGGTCCCGCGTGACCGGTTCCTGTCCCTGGGCGGCTTCGACGAGAGCTTCTTCCTCTACAACGAGGACATGGCCTACGGGCGCCGGCTGCGGGAGGCGGGGCTCCGGCAGCGGCTGCGCACCGACGTGCTCATCCCGCACGCCGGGGCGGGGTCGGGTGGCTCCAAGGAGGCGATGCTCCAGATGCGGGGGTCCTCGATGGTGACCTACCTGCGCCGGCACAACTCCCCCGTCACCCTCGCAGCGATGAGGTTGACGCTCTCCGCCGGCGCGCTCGGTCGCACGCTCGTCTCCCTGCTCCGCTCGCACAAGGACGCCGCCCGGGGGTTCGTGGCCTACAACCGCGGGCTGTGGCGGGGCGCTCCCGACATGGGACAGGACATGCCCCCCACCGACCCCTAGGTCGCCTCCAGGCATCCGAGAACGGAGTCAGGTGCTGGGCTGGTCCACCGGCGCAGCCGCCTGCAGCACCGTGCGCCTGGCCTCCCGGTGCAGCAGCACCCACCAAGCAGGTACGACGCTCCAGAACGCCACGGCGAAGCCCCAGGCCGCTCCGGAGGCTCCCCCGATCAGGACCCCGCCCACCCCGCAGGCGAACAGCAGGACCGCCAGCACGACATGGATCCGGATCGTCACCCGGGCCCGGTCCATGGCATAGAGCATGGTGGAGGGACCCGTGACGATGGCAGCGCCTGCCTGGCCGACGATCGAGGCGAACAGCACCGACTCGGTGCCGCGCCAGGAGTCGCCGAGCAGGGCCTGCCCCACGGCGTTCGGGAGCACGAAGAACAGCACCCCCCACGCGACGCCGGACAACGTGATGAACAGCGAGAGCGCCGAGGCGCTGCGGACCCACTCGGGGACGGTCAGGGTGGCACGCCGTCGGGAGAACTCGGGCAGCGCGAAGCTGTACATCCCGACGGCCAGGATGGTCGTGGGGCCCAGGACCACCTGCGCCCCGCGCAGGGCGCCGATCGCCTCGAGCGAGCCGACGCTCGCGATGATCAGCATCGCGGTCTGCTGACCGCCCTGCAGGGTGACGAACTCGGCCAGCAGGTAGCCGGTCAGGCTGCGGTGGTCGCGCAGCCACGGCAGCGCCGTGCCTGGCCGTGGCCGGACACCGGACTGCCGCAGACCCAGCAGGGCGGCGGCGGCTGCCGCCAGCCCCCAGGCGCCCAGCAGCAGACCGATGGTGTCGAAGCCGCCGAGGAGCAGCGCGCCCACCGCCGCGAGCTGGGTCACAGCCCACATGGCGTCGTTGACCGCGGCCGCCCGCGGCCGCCCCTCGGCGAAGAACACGAGCCGCCAGGCATCCTGGCTCAGCAGGCCCGGCAGCACCACTCCGAGCGCCACCAGCGCCTCGCCGGCGGCCCCGCCGACCAGCGCGCCGGCCACCAGGCACCCCATCCCGCCGACGACGCCCAGGCTGAAGGCGGTGCCGACCCCGGAAGCGGCCGCGCGCCGGAAGTCCTCGGGCGAGACCGTGGTGAACCGGACGCTGAGCGGGGACGTCGAGACGGCCCGACTGACCCCGATGACCAGGGAGAAGACGGTGAAGGCGACGGCGAACCCACCGAAGTCCGCACTGCTCACCGATCGGGCGATCAAGAAGGACAGAGCTGCGTTGGTCCCGCTGGAGATCACCTGGTCCACCAGGTTCCAGCTCGCTCGACGCAGGGCGGCGGGAGCCTTCACGACTGGTCCGCGCCCGTGGGGGCGCTGGTGTGCCACGCGTCGAGCCACGCACGCGTCTCCTGCGCCAGCTCCGCCCAGTCGTCGCCCGGCGCCAGCACGCCGAGCTCCAGGTGGCAGATCTGGTCCGGGTCGGAGCTGCGCATCACCCGTCGCCGGGACACGCGCCGCAGGGCGCGGGTGCTCAACATCACCCTCAGCAGCCCGCGGGCCAGCGACCGGGGCCACTCGGGAGCCGGCTGGCTCGTGAACGGCAGCAGGTCCTCGACCAGCTCGCGCCGGGTGAACGGTCGCAGCCCCTGCGCGGTCAGGCAGGTGGTCCGGTCCCAGGCACCCCCGGTGAAGGGCACCAGCCGGAGCAGCCGGGCGTCCTGGACGAGCGCGCCACGACGTACGCCGAAGGAGCTGGTCGTCGCCAGCCCGCGGTACCACCGGACCTGGCCGAGGGGAATCGCCGACGGGTCACCGGTGGCTCCTCGCTCGCGGCGCTCCCTGGCGTGCAACCGGCCGGTGGAGGTGTCGAACGCCGAACCACCGTAGAGCGCGAAGTAGTCGGCCTCGGCGAGCTCGGCTGCCGCGGCGCCCTCGAGCAGCCGGCGGAAGGCATCGGGACGGTACAGGTAGTCGTCCTCGCCGAACCACACCAGGTCCGTGTCCACCCACGGTCGGCCCACGGCCAGCGCGACCGCCTCCCGGTAGGACGACCTGTTGCTGCCCGCCTCGAGCCGCACGACCTCGCCTGCAGCACGCATCACCGCCTCACGGTCACCCGGGATCGGTCCGTCGTTGACGAAGACGATCTCGGGGGTGGGGCTGACGGCCCGCGCGGCGCGCACGAGCGAGGCGAGACAGACCAGCTTCGTGTAGTAGGAGGGCCGGTCCTTCATGTTCTCCCCGCCGTAGGACCGCATCACGATGCGCAGACGCGGCGAGCCGGAGGGGCCCGGCGGACGGGGCGAGCGGGTGGTCACCTGATCAGCTCCTCGGGTCCGTGGCGGGCAGCGGGTCTCGGCGGGAGACGGAGCGTCGCGCGGGGCGTCCACCGGCGGCCGAGGTCGACCGCCGCCGCATCCTCAAGGAACGTAGCAGGCCGCCTGAACCAGGATCTGGACGCGGACCGGGGGCCCGGCTCCGCGTGGACGGCGGGAGAGTCACCCGAAGGACTCCTCCAGGCGGCGGATGTTGGCGGCCGGGTCGAGCATGGCGGCGATGGTACGGCGGCCGGCTGCACCGAGGTCCTCCGCTCGCGCCGGGTCCCGCAGCAGCGCGACGACCGCCCGCGCGAAGGCCGCCGGGTCGTCGTGAACCTCCAGGTCCTCACCGGCACCCAGGTGCAGGCCCTGGCTCCCCAGCGTGGTGCTCACCACCGGGATCCCGGCCTGGAGGTAGTCCACCAGCTTGATGTTGACCCCTGACCCGGCGACCGCCGGGTTGAGCGCGACGGCTGCGGTGGACAGGAACGAGTGCACCTCCGGCACGTCCGCGTGCAGGATCACACCGGGCTCGCCGGCGAGCCGGGTCCTCAGGGCAGGGGAGGGACCTCGCCCGACGATCTCGAGGACGGCCCCGGGCACCTCGCTCCGAACCGCTCGCCAGGGGCCTGAGAGCAGCCAGTCGACCGCCGCCGTGTTCGTCGCCACGTCGAGGGCGCCCAGGAAGAGCACCCGGCGTCGCTGGTCGGGTCGTCTGGGCAAGGCCGCCAGCCGCGCATCGAACGCGAACGGCGGCACGTGTACGGCGGGCGCGCCCCGTCGCCGCCGGCGACCCGCGTCGTAGGCCGAGATGTCGGCCACCGCACGCAGCCACGGCGCCCGGTCGACCCGCCGCTCGTCGCGCGTGATGCGAGCCGACTCCCACCGCAGGACCAGCCCTCGCAGGCCTGACGTCTGCTGGGCCAGGCTGCGGTGGTAGGCCCCCTCGAGGTTGTGCTGGCGCAGCACGGCCGGCAGGTCCAGCCCTCGAGCCAGGGCCTCTCCGATGCGCCAGGACTTGTAGGAGAAGACCACCACCCCGGTCGCGTCCGGTGCCAGGGCCCGTGCGCGGTGCACCAGGTCGGCCGCAGCGGGACGCGACGCCACCACGTAGGGTCGCGTGGGGTGCCCGAGCAGCAGCGGGTTGGTGCGCCGAGGAGATGGAAGAACCGGCAGTCCCGCGGCGAGTTCCTGGTAGGGCCGCACGTCGAGGACGCCCTTGGTCGGGACCACCAGCAGCGCCAGTGCACCCCTGTCCGCGGCGGCCCGGACGAATCCGAGGTGCTCCCGCTCTCCGCCGCCTCGCGCGGGCAGGAACGCGGAGTCGGCGACGACGACCCAGCGATGAGCGTTCACGTTTCCCCCTGCTCCCAGACGGGTGGCTGACCTTGCCGCTGCGGCCCGCGGACGGCGTGAGCGCACTCACACCGCGAAGTGCTCACAGGTTCGCTCTGGGTGATCCGAGGGGCGCCACGTCGCCTACCATGAACCATATGAGCTGGCTAGGGGACAAGCCTATCGTCGCGTCCGCGGGCGGGGACAACCAGGACGTATCGACCATCGATGGATCCGGAGGTCGACCGGGGGGTCGATCCGGATATCCGACCCAGCCCGCACCGCAGCGCGCCATGTCGCAACCGCTGTCCAGCCTCCGGCTGCGCTGGCGCTGGGTCGTGGGCGCGTTCCTGGTCGGGCTGCTGCTCGGCGCCCTGGTCTCCGGCCCCACGAGCTACAAGGCGACGAGCATCATGGAGATCACCCAGAGCGGCGACGACAGCCTCCGCATCCAGCAGCTCGGCCAGACCGTGGAGAGCACTGCGACCTCGTCGGTCGTGGTGGCCGACGCCGCGCGGAGCCGACGGATCTCCGCCAGCGACCTGGCGGCGAGGCTGACGGTGGTGTGGAAGCAGGACAGCGACATCGTCAACGTCACGGTGCGGGCGGCCGACGCCGGCTCGGCCGTCACCCAGGCCAACGCGGTGGCCAACGCGATCACCACCGTCGCCGACCGGCAGTCCGCCGACCAGGTCAACCAGATCAGCCGGGAGGGCGACGACCTGCTCACCTCCGGCACCCTGGCGGACAAGAAGGCCGAGACCGAGCGCAGGACCCAGCTCGGCGCCGCCATCGCCGGACAGCAGAGCGACGCAGTCGCCGGGGCCACCTCGGTCCAGCTGGTCGGACCGGCCCGGACCGCGGACCCCACCGGGATCCCCCGGCCGGTGGGTGCGGCCCTCGGCGCCTTCGCCCTGGCAGCCCTCGCCGCGGCGGCCGCCATGCTCGCATCCGTCGGCCGTCTGCGGGTGCGTGATCCCAAGCAGCTCGACGCGTTGCTGCCGGGGGTCCGGGTGCGATCCGCCCTCGCCGGCGCCGGCGAGCTGGCTGGGCGGCTGTCCGAGTCGCGGGGGCGTGACCTCGTGGTCGTGGCCATGGACGACGTCGACGCCGCCCAGGACTTCCGGGCCCGGGTCGTCGACCTGCTCGGTGTCCACGGCGTGCCCGTCACGACAGGACCGGCAGCAGCTCCGACGGCGGCACGGTGGCCCGTGCCGGTCGGCGGGGTCGACGGGGCACACCCGAACGGGGTGGCCGACGCTGCAGCGCAGGGTTGGATCGACCCGACCGCTCACGGCGACGCCGGACACGACGACGACGAGGCGGTCCGGGTCATCCTCAGCTCGTCGGACGACGGCTCCCTGAGCCTCCTCGACGGCCGGACCCGGTTGCTGGCCGTCGTCGTCGCGACGGCCGGCGAGCAGCGGGTCGACGATCTGCAGCGCGTGGTCTCTCGACTCCGCTACGCCGATCCGACGGTGATCCTGACGTCGTGAGCCGCCCGACGGACATCCAGCGCGCCACGGTGCGCTGGGTCGGGGGCCTGTTCGCGGCCACCGTCCTTCTTCAGCGCTTCGCCGTGCCGGGGCTTCCGGTGGTCGCCCTCGTTCTCCCGGTGCTGCTCCTGGGCGGCCTGTGGGGGGTGGCGACCGGCCTGGCACGGTTCGACCCCTACCGGCTGACGGCCTGGTTGCTCGCCTCGGGAGCAATGGCGATGGCGATCGGCGCCCAGCACCTGCTGGTCCTGGACGCCACGATCAGCCCACTGTCGTGGAGCCTGTTCGTGACCACGTGGGCCCCCTTCACGCTGCGGCTGGTCGACCGGCGCCGCGAGACCTACATCGCCGTCTTGCGGGTCGTCGTCGCGGTGACCATGTGCCTGGCCGGGGTGAGCACCCTGATGCTGCTCAGCCAGCTCGCCGGGATGCCCTACCGCGACCTGATGGCCAGCGTGTTCCCGGGCAAGCTGCTGCTGCACGACTTCGTGATCACCTATCCGCTGAGCTACGGGTCGCACATCTACCGCTCGAACGCCTGGATCGGTCTCGAGCCCTCCATCGTGTCGGCGCAGCTCGGCATCGGCCTCGTCGCCGCCCTTCTCGTGCGGGCCCGCCCGGCGACCCTCGTCATCCTGCTCGCGGGCATGGTCAGTTCCGCGTCCGGCTCGGGTTTCGCCATCCTGGTGGTCGCGGTCATCGTGATGCTGGTCCTCCCCGGGCGCCACGTCCTTCGCCCCTACGCGGTGTCCGCGTCCGTCGCCCTGGTGCTGATGGTGGTCACTCCCCTCGGGCGAGGCCTGCTGGGCCGCGTGACCGAGGTCTTCAGCGCCGGCTCCTCGGCGAACCTGCGCGCCGTCATGCCCTACCAGTACCTCTGGCACACCTGGGTCGACCACGTCGGCTTCGTGCTGCTCGGCGGCGGCCCCGGCTCCTCGCAGGTGCTGGCGACCAACTCCGCGATCGAGGGGCTGCTGATCCCGACCCCGATCAAGATCTTCTTCGACTACGGGCTGCTGGCCGGCGGCGTCCTGGCCGCCTTCATCGTCTTGTGCTACCTGGGCGGCCCCAGCCGGTCCCTGGCGGTCTCGCTGTTCGTCTCGTTGTGGGGCCTGCAACCCGGTACGACGGTCGCGGTCCTGGTGGCTCCGCTGCTGCTCCTCGTCTCGTGGTGGTCCCCCCGCGACTCGCCGGTGATGGAGCTGGCGGCGGCCGCGAGCCCGGGGCCAGCGGCGGAGGGTCGGGTCCAGCGCGAACGAGAGGTCTCCGTGTGAGCGCCGCGTCCCCCGCCGTCTCGGTCCTGATGCCCACCCTGAACGAGGGCCCGACCGTGGCAGCCGCCGTCGAGTCGGTGCTCGAGCAGTCCTTCGCCGACCTCGAGGTCCTGGTCGTCGACGGGCTCTCCGAGGACTCCTGCGCGGAGACGGTGCGTGAGCTCGCCGTACGCCAGCCGCAGGTGCGCCTGCTGGAGAACCCTGGCCGGCTGATCCCGCACGCCCTCAACATCGGCCTCGCCCACGCGCGCGGCCGGTACGTCGCCCGGGTGGACGCGCACGCCACGATCAGCAGGACCTATCTGGAGCGCGCCGTGGCGATCCTGGAGGCCGAGCCCGGGGTGGCTGCCGTGGGCGGCCGCCGCGTCGGGGTCGCCCGGACGAGGACGGGCCGCGCGATCGCCGCCGCGCTGTCCAGCCCCTTCGGGGTCGGCGACTCCATCAACCACTACGCCACCGAGGCCCAAGACACCGATCACGCGTCCTTCGGTGTCTTCCGGGCGGACGCGGTCCGAGCGGTCGGCGGCTGGGACGAGGCGCTCGCCGTCAACGAGGACGTGGACCTCGACCTACGACTGCAGGAGCAGGGACACCGCATCCGGTTCGACCCCGAGATGCTGATCCACTGGCGGATCCGGGAGACGCTGCGCGACTTCGGACGGCAGTACCGCCGCTACGGCAGGGGCAAGGCGGCCATGGTTCGCAAGAACGGGCCGGCGGCGGTCCGCCCGAGACATCTCGCCGCGCCCGGCCTGGTGCTGATGCTCGGCGCCTCCGCCCTCGCAGCCGCGACCGGCCGGCGGCGGGTCGCCACCGTTCTCGGCCTGCCCTACCCGGCGGCTCTCGCCGTGGCGGTGCCACGCACCATCCGGTCGGCGGGTGGTGGGCTGGACGCCGGCCGGTTGGCCGGCGCCTTCGCGACCATGCACCTGGCCTGGGGGGTCGGCTTCCTGGAGGGGATCACCACCCGGGCCCAGCCGACCGGCGCCAGCGTCCGCCGACCCTGAGACGGCTGGCGCTCACCAGAGCCGGCGGTACTCCGCTGCGGCCTTCGGGTTCTGGTCGCCCTGGGAGATCGAGGACGAGATGTAGCTGTTCGGCTCGTCGAAGTAGTCCTCGAAGGCCAGGGACCGGCGGTTGACGTAGAAGAACTCGTACATCACCCGGATGAAGTAGGGATTGTCGCCCGAGCCGTGCGCGTCGACGCCGGTCAGCCCCCACTCCGGCACGGCGAACTGCTTGCCGTGGCTCCTGGCGAACGCGACGACGTCCTCGAGCCCCGGACCCGCGGAGGGGGACTCGACGCTCGCCAGCTCTCTGTCGTTGCGGACCTTGGTGGACCAGGCGTCGTAGAAGTCACAGCCCACGACGTCCACGACGTCGTCGCCGGGGTAGAGGTTCTCGAGGCTCGCCATCCGGTCGTCGCTGCCTTTGAGTGCGGCGCCACACGTGATGTCGAAGACGAACCGGAGGTGCGGTGCCCGCGCGGCCATCACCCGTGCCACGTGCCGGTAGGCGGCGACGTAGTCGGCGGCGGTGTCGGCCGTGGCACCCCACGGGAACCAGGTCCCGTTGGCCTCGAGCCCGATCCGCACGAAGCTGTCACCTCGGCCGTGCTTGACCAGCGTGTCGGCCACCGCGCGCCAGACATCGTCGTGGTCGCCGGCCGCCACGTCGCCCAGGGCGGCCTTCTCCTTCGACGGCAGCAGGGGAAGGCCGTAGACGAGCGTCCCGCGGAAGCCGTCGAAGTTGCTGACGTGCCAGTCGGAGTCGATGATCTGCTGCCACGTGTCGTAGGCCGGGTAGGTGGTGACCGTGGCGGCCGGCTTGCCCCGCCATCGCCCGAACTTGTCGATCGCCGCTGTGGAGGAGCTGCCCCCCACCCATGCACCGCTGGCCCAGGGCGCCCCGGGCCGGACCTTGGGGTGCCCCACCGCAGGGCCGGAGGAGCCCTGGTCCGAGTCGTTGCCGCCGATCGGCAGGGTGACGGCCGCCGCGGACAGACCGGTCACCACGATCAGCACCAGCAGGAGTCCTCCCAGGACCTTGCCTCTTGACACGTGCCCCCACCTCGGAACAGCTCGACCCCGGTCTCTGCACGGCTCCTGGCCCCATGCGTCGGCTCTTCTGCGGCAGCCTACAGCCGGCCACCTGAGACCGGTGAGCCGCTGACGGGACCGTCCCGTAGCCTTGTCCGCACGTCCACCTGGGGGGAGACCAGTGAAGCCGTACGACCTCGTGATGATCGGCGCCGGGATCCTGGGACTGGCCACGGCTCGGGAGCTGCACGGCCGTCATCCGAGCCTGAGCATCGCGGTGCTGGAGAAGGAGCCGGCCGCCGGCCTGCACCAGAGCGGGCACAACAGCGGCGTGCTGCACGCCGGCGTCTACTACCAGCCCGGCTCTCTCAAGGCACGGTTGTGCGTGCAGGGCAAGGTGCTCATGGAGCGGTTCGCCGACGAGCACGACATCCCGTTCGAGCGCTGCGGCAAGCTGATCGTGGCACTCGGCGAGGACGAGCTCGGGCGGCTCGCCGACCTGGAGTCGCGAGGTCGCGCGAACGGCGTTCCCGGACTCCGGATGGTCGGGCCGCAGGAGATGCGGGAGATCGAGCCGGCCGCGGCGGGTGTGCGGGCCCTGCACTCCCCCGGGACAGGCATCATCGACTTCGCCCAGGTGGTCCAGGCGATGGCGGCCGACCTCGGGTCGGGGGGCGTCCCCGTGCTCTACGGCCACGAGGTGCGCTCGATCCAGCGCCGCGACGGCGTCCAGGTGCTGGAGACCACCGGTGGCCCGGTGGCTGCCCGCCAGGTGATCAGCTGCGCGGGGCTGCACTCGGACCGGGTGGCCGGCCTCACGTCTCCGACGCCCGTGCAGATCGTCCCGTTCCGAGGCGACTACTACACGCTGCGCGAGGAGGCCCGGAGCCTGTGCCGCGGGCTGATCTACCCGGTGCCCGACCCGAGCCTCCCGTTCCTGGGCGTGCACTTCACCAAACGGATCGACGGCAACGTCTGGGCGGGACCCAACGCGGTCCTGGCGACGGCGCGGGAAGGGTACTCCCGCACCGACGTCAACCGTGCTGACCTCCTCGAGACGCTCCGGTTCCCGGGTTTCCGGAAGCTGGCCCGGACCTACTGGCGCACCGGTGCCGTCGAGGCGTGGCGCGACGTGGTCAAGAGTGCGTTCGTCAAGGAGCTCCAGCGCTACGTCCCCGAGGTCCGCTCCGACCAGCTGACCTTCGGGCCCTCCGGCGTCCGGGCCCAGGCCCTCGACGCCGACGGCGCGATGGTCGACGACTTCAGGCTGGTCGGCGACGGCGACTCGATGCACGTGCTCAACGCACCCTCGCCGGCCGCCACGGCCTCCCTGGCGATCGCCGGCCACCTCGCCGGCGAGGCAGCCGACCTCTTCGCCCTGGCCTGATCAGGCTGGTCGGACCGGCCCGACGTGGCCACCGTGGGCCCGGCGGCTCACCGGCGGAGCAGGGCGCCGACACGGTGCACCCAGTCGGCCGTCCCGGTCCGACTGGACTCCCACAGGTAGCCTCCGCGCACACCGGGATAGGCCCCCTTGATGTGCCGTACGGCGGTGACGCTCTCGTCGACGGTCCAGTAGTGCGAGGTCGGGCCCACCATCATCCCGATGCTGATCCGGGACGGCGGGATGCCCGCCCTGACGAGCTGGTCGATGCGGCCCTTCGCGGCCTGAGGGGAGACCACGGCGTCGTAGAACTGCTGGCCGATCAGGTTCAGGGCCCTGGCCCGCTGCAGCTGCACGGCCACCGCGCGGTAGTGGTCGATGTTGGAGCCGTTGGGGGCCATCGTGATCGAGAAGGCGGGGCCTCTGAGCTGCTTGAGGCGCTTGGAGATGTAGACGACGTCGGAGGCCCCCATCGCGGTGCGCTCCAGGTCCCAGTCCAGACCGTCGAGGGGCAGCTTCGCGTTGAGCGCCATCACGCCCGCGATGAACCCGCGGCGGTCCGCGATGTTCACCTGGCCGCCGCCGCCGCCGACGGAGGCGACGATGCGGACGCCGCGGGCGCGCAGGGCGCGGGCATCGGCGAGGAACGAGCGCTGACCCTGCGCGCCCCACCCGACGATCGAGGGCCTGTCCCCCTGCAGGAAGGCGAGGTTCACGACGTTCACGCCGGCCGGGATGCTCCGCAGGCGTGGGGATCCTGAGTTGCCCCACATCATGTAGTAGAGCGCGACGACCTTGGCGGGGAGTGCCATCGGAGCAGAGCTACGAGGACGCGGAGCCGGAGCCACCCTGCCCACGGAGCCGAGCACCTTGACATGGTCAACCTGGAGCCGTTGACCGTGGCGCAGCCCGGCCAGCAACCGGACCTCGATCCGGGACCCCGGCCCGGCGGCGTACACCGCGACCGACACCCGCTTCCATGAACGACCGACGCGGAACGGCGACGAGCCGACGACGTCACGGCCGTGCCGTCGCGCCTGGCGGATCGCCATCCGGCCGGTCTGCCCGTTCCTGCCGGGCCGGATGGCGCGCACCCAGGCGCTGGCCACGAACCGCTGGCCCCTGATGCTCGCCCGGACCGCCCGGGGCCGGTCGGTGAGGGCCACGGTGGAGGCGTGCACCGTGCTGAGCTCTGCGACCCTGCTGCTGCCGGCCCTGACGACCCGCAGGTGGGTGCGCGCGGTGCCGGCCGCCCAGCCGGTGGTGCCGCGTTCGAACTCACCGTTCGTCACGCGGTTCACGTAGTGCGTTCGGGCGCTCGCCGGCGCCGGGACCAGGGTCAGTCCGGTGGCCAGCAGCGTGGGTGTCAGGACGAAGGCGGACAGGTGTCCGAGGAGGCGGGATCGGTGCATGCACATCACCTAGCGGTGTCGGTCGTGCTCGGGTGGCTGGGAAGCCCTACGCCTGAGCATCGACACCCGGAAGGCACCACTTGAGCACAGATGTCCGATCTGACGGATAAAAGCAGAACCGCCCCACCGCCGCAGGATGCGGTGGTAGGGCGGTGATGGGGCGGTACCAGGGGCGCACAGGGACGCGAGGGACGCGGCGGGGGACCGCCTTGGCTCAGGAGCCGAGCAGGGCACCCACCCGGGTGACCCAGTCAGCCGTCCCGGCGCGGCCGGCCTCCCACAGGTAGCCTCCCCGGATCCCGGGGTAGGCAGCCTTGAGGTAGCTGACCGCGGTCATGCTCTCGGGGACGGTCCAGTAGTGGTCCGTGTCCCCCACCATCATCCCGATGCCGATGTGGGACGGGCTGATGCCTGCTGCGACGAGCTGGTCGATGCGGCCCTTGGCCGCCTCCTTGGACACGACGGCGTCGTAGAACTGCTGGCCGATCATGCTCAGGGCGCCCACCTTCTGCAGCTCCACGGCGACGGCGCGGTACTGGTCGACGTTCGACCCGTTCGGGGCCATGGTGACCGAGAAGGCCGGTCCTCGCAGCTGCTTGAGCCGCTGGGAGATGTAGACGACGTCGGACGTGCCCATCGACGTGCCCTCGAGGTCCCAGTCGATGCCGTCGAGCGGCATCTTCGCGTTCAGGGCCATCACGCTGTTCACGAAGGCGGTCCGGTTGGCGACGTTCAACGAGCCGCCGGCGCCTCCGACAGAGGCGACGATGCGGACGCCCCTGGCACGCAGCGCCTTGGCGTCGGCGATGAAGGACGTCTGACCTTGGGCGCCCCAGCCGACGATCGAGGGCGGGTCACCCTGCAGGAAGGAGAGGTTGACGACGTTCACGCGGGTGGGGATGGTGCTCAGCTTCGGGGAGCCGGAGTTCGACCACATCATGTAGTAGAGCCCGACCACCTTCGCCGGCAGCGCCATCGGCGCGGCCGACCCGCTCACGGGCGGCGCCGGCGGCGGCGCCACCGTCTTGTCGAAGGCCACGACCGAGCCGACCTTGGCATAGGTGTTCAGCCAGTCCTTCGCAGCTCCGTTGCCGGAGAGCAGGTAGCCGTTGGTCGGGACCTTGGTGCCGGTGGTGCTGCCGGTGGACTCGCGCAGGTTCACGGCGGTCACCTTGCCGCCGACGACGCTCACCTCGGTCCCCCAGAAGTTCGTCGAGGTGACGGTGACGGGCTTGGTGTAGGCGACGAGCTGGTTGGCGCCACGGGCGACGTTCGTGCCGGACACCCGGTAGGTGCCGGTGCCGATGTCAGCAACCTTTCCGATGGTGACAGCCGGCACCTGCGGCGGGGTGACGTTCGACTGCACGCTCGCGCCGACGGTGGCGTGGGCGATCAGCCAGTCCATCGCCGCGTCGTGACCCGACAGCACGTAGCCGTTGGCCGGGACCTTGGTGCCGGTGCTGCTCCGCGTCGACTGACGGTTGTTGACGGCTGTGACCTTGCCACCCACGACCGTCATCTCGCTGCCCCACATGTTCGTGGGCGTGATGGTGACCGGGCTGGTGTAGGCGACCAGCTGGTCGACGCCGCGAGCGACGTTGATGCCGGTGAGCGGATAGCTGGCCGTGCCGATCGTGACCACCGAAGCGGTTGATGCCTGCACCCGGGGCAGGGCCGCACCGGCCTCCCAACCGGTGCGACCCCCTTCGAGGCTCGAGCCGTGCACGCCGGCGAGGTGCGGGCCCTGCGCGTCGGCGGGTGCCGCCTGCAGCAGGAAGCCGGAGAGCAGCACGGGGGTCAACATCAGCAGCGGGGTGGACTTCTTGCGACGGGGTCGTCGAGGCATGGCTCACCTAAGGTCGGGTGCGGAAAGGGGGTTGTCTGTGCGAGCTGACGAGCCCTACGGGGCTCCTACGAGGGTGTGGACGGGGTCGTGCGCAAGGAGCATCGACGTCGACCGGCGGCCACTTGAGGGCACCGCTGTCGAGGTGCGGTGAGCGACCTACCGGTGGACGGCCTGACGGCACCGAACAGGCGGCCCGCCGAGGTTCCGAGGACCCGGCTGACCCCGAGCACCCTGAGCCGGGTGGTCGGGGTCGGACCAGGGCGGCACCCGATGGTCCCGGGCGCGTTCGTCACGCACAGTTGAGGTGTCGGGGAGAGGCCCCGACCTTCTGCCCACCAAGGAGTGCACCAACCATGAACGACATCCACCAGAGCTTCGCGCAGCAGGGACTGGTCCGGCCGCGGCAGGACCGGGTCCTGGGCGGCGTGTGCGCCGGACTGGGTCGACGATTCGGCATCTCACCGTGGACTGCGCGACTGTTGTTCCTGCTGACGCTGATGGTCATCCCGGGCAGCCAGATCCTGGCCTACCCGATCCTGTGGATCCTGATGCCGTCGCAGGACGCGCTGCCGGTGCCGGTCCAGCAGACCCCACCGTTCCCCACCGCCTGAGCACGCGCGGCGCCAGGACGAGGCCGTTCTGATCCCGGGGTAGTCTCGGGAGACCATGGAGGAGAACAAGGCACGTCGTGTCGTCGACGCTCTGCGGGAGCGCGGCACCGACGCCGACATGGCCCGGGTCGGTGTCTACCAGTTCGGGGTCAGCATCAGGCTCCCAGACGGTCGTGAGGCGACCTGGGACTCCGACGGCACAGCCGAGCTCGAGGCGCAGGTGATGCGCAACGGTGTGCTGGTCGGCTTCGTCCCGGTGATCGAGGGCTCTGGTGACTACACCGAGGAGCAGATCATCGACACCATCCTGCGCACCGACTACGACAAGCCGATCGCGACCCGGCGGCCGACCGCTCCGCCACCGGCACCGCCACTCCCCCAGAAGGGCGGCCTCTTCCGACGCTTCATGGACGGCTTCCGCTACCGCTGATCCGCGCTCGGGCGGGATCGCAGCCCTGGTGCACCACGCGGTGGGCGTAGACCTGCTGCTCGGTCAGCGCGCCAGGTCCACGCGAGGCGGTCCGATCGCCTCACCGGGGCTGCGGCTCAGTCCCGGGCGTCCTCGAGCGCGGCCCGGACATGCCTGCCACGCGCCTCCCCGGCCGGTGCCTCACCGGTGACCACCGGTACGTCGGCCCGGTGGGCGCCGGCCCGGATGGGGGCGTCGAGCGGAGGAGCCGAGGGTCCTGACTGGCCGGCGTCGTGCTCGGCCCGAGCCGCGGCACTGGCAGAGGTCTTGCGCAGCTCGACGTGTGGCATCAGGAGCAGCACGCCGAAGGCGACCAGCATCATGCATCCGCCGCCCAGCAGCACCAGGCTCATCGAGTCGGAGAAGCCGACCTTGAACGGGTGAGCGAGGACCGAGCTCATCGTGTTGATGATCGAGGAGTCGTTCTGCACCGCCGTGAAGACGCCACCCCCCTGGCCCGGGTTCCGAAGCCCGGCGAGCACCTGGTCGTTGATAGCGGTGCGGGGGATCTGACCGGCGGCGGCAGCCTGCTGGATGTCCGGTGCCGCGCTCCTGAACGCGGACCCGATGTTGTCGCCGAGGGTGCTGAACAGCAGCGAGAGGAAGACCGCGACCCCGAGCGTTCCGCCGAGCTGGCGGAAGAACGTGGCCGAGCTGGTGGCGACCCCGATCTCCGAGGGGGGCACGGCGTTCTGCACGATGATCGTCAGCGGCTGCATGCACTGGCCCAGGCCGAGGCCCAGGAACAGCATCCCGACCATCACCCAGAGCAGGCTGGTGTCGGCGCCGACCCTGGACAGGGCCAGCATCGCCACGCCGGCGAGCCCCGAGCCGAGGATCGGGAACATCCTGATCGCTCCGGTGCGCGAGGTGATCTGCCCGACGACGATGCCGGCGCTCATCATGCCCACGACCATCGGCACCATCATCAGGCCCGCCTTCGTGGGCGACGCGCCGTGCACGATCTGCATGTACTGCGGCAGCACCGTGATGGCGCCGAACATCGCGCCGCCGACGATGACGCCGCCGGCGATGACCACCGCGGCCGCCCGCAGCCGGAAGATCCGCAGCGGGATCAGCGCGTCATTGCCCATCGCCCGCTCGACCAGCACCCACCCCAGGACACCGACCGCGCCGATGGCGTAGCAGACCAGCGAGCGTCCCGACCCCCAGCCCCACTCGCGTCCCTGCTCCGCGACGGTGAGCAGCGGCACCAGCGCAACGACCAGAGAGATGGCACCCCACCAGTCGATCCGGGACTCGCGACGCACGTGGTGCAGGTGCAGGTTCCTGGTCACCACGAACAGCGCCGCGATGCCGATGGGCACGTTGACGAGGAACACCCAGCGCCAGCCGGTGATGCCCAGGATGGAGGCCTGGCCGGCGAACATTCCTCCGGCGACCGGGCCGAGCACGCTCGAGGTGGCGAAGACGGCCATGAAGTATCCGGTGTACTTCGCCCGCTCGCGCGGCGACACGATGTCACCGATGATCGCCAGCACGAGCGTGAAGAGGCCGCCCGCGCCGAGCCCCTGCACCGCCCGCAGCGCCGCCAGCATGTACATCGAGGTGGCGAACGAGCA
>JAICWH010000081.1 GCA_025934895.1 Nocardioidaceae bacterium
CCGCGAGCGCGCGAGGTTCTTGGTGTTCTCCCGCACCTTGTCGAACACCACGACGGTGTCGTAGAGCGAGAAGCCGAGGATCGTCAGGATGCCGGTGACGGTCGCCGGGGTGACCTCGAACCCGGACAGCGCATAGATCCCCACGGTGATGACCAGGTCGTGCGCGAGCGCGACCAGGGCCGCCACCGACATCTTCCACTCGCGGAAGTACGCCCAGATGAACAGCACCACGAGGACCAGGAACACCAGGAGACCGAGCAGGGCCCGCTGCGCGACCTGCTTGCCCCAGGTCGCGCCGATGGCGTCGGAGCTGATGGCGTTGTTGCCGACCCCGACGGCCTTCTGGATCGACCTGGAGATCGTCGTGGACTCGTCGTTGTTCAGCGGCTCGGTCTGCACCCGGATGCTGTTGCCGGAGGTGTTCACGATCGGGGCGTCGGCGGCCGGGATGTTGGCGGTCCCGGCGGTGCGCGCGACGGCCTCCCGGATCTTGACGACGTTCGCCTCGGTGTTCTGGCCGGCGGGCATCGAGACCTGGTACTCCACGCCGCCCTTGAACTCGATGCCGAGGTTCAGACCGCGGACCAGGAGACCGCTGACGGCGGCGAGCACGATCACGCCGGACAGGGCGTACCACAGCCACTTGCGGCCGACGAAGTCGATGGAGACCTGACCCTCGTAGAGGGCGTGGCCCATGCGGGAGAGTCTGCTCATCAGAGGCTGCCTCCAGCCGGTGTCGGACGGGCTCCAGGTGGCCGGTTGCTGCCGGACGGGCGCCGACCGACCTGGTCCGGGGAGAGGCCGGACAGCCGGTGGCCCGCGTAGTAGAACCGGAAGGTGGCCAGCCACGACACCAGCGGCTTGGTGAACAAGAAGAACACCACGATGTCGATGACGGTGCTGATGCCGAGCGTGAACGCGAAGCCCTTCACCACCCCGATCGAGAAGATGTAGAGCACCACGGCCGCGAGCAGGGAGACGGCGTCCGCGGCCAGGCAGGTGGCGCGGGCCCGGACCCAGCCAGCCTCGACCGCGACCCGCATCGACTTGCCGCTGCGCATCTCGTCGCGGATCCGTTCGAAGTAGACGATGAACGAGTCGGCGGTGATACCCACCGCCACGATCAGTCCGGCGATGCCCGGCAGCGTCAACGTGAAGTTGACCGCCTGGCTCATCGCGAGCACGACCGCGTAGGTGATGATCCCGGCCACGACCAGTGAGAACAGCACCACGATGCCGAGGCCCCGGTAGTAGAGCAGGCAGTAGATCAGCACCAGGCCGAGGCCGATGCCGCCGGCGATCAGCCCCGCGGAGAGCTGGTCGGAGGCGAGCGTGGGACCCTGCTCGGTCACCACGGGCACCTGGAACTTCAGCGGCAGGGCGCCGTACTTCAGGCTGTTCGCGAGCGACTGCGCGGACTGCTGGGTGAAGCTGCCGCTGATCTCGGCCTGCCCGTTGTTGATGATGCCGTTGACCGTGGGTGCGGAGATCACCTTGCCGTCCAGGACGATCGCGAACTGCTTCTGCTGGTTGGTCAGCGGGCTCGTCTGGTTGGCGATCTGCTGGGTGACCGTGGCGAAGGTCTTGCGCGCCGCGCTGTCGAAGGTGAGGTTCACCGTCCACTGCACGTTCTGCTGGTTGGGCGGCGTGGCCTGGGCGCTCTTGAGCTGCGTGCCCTCGATCAGCGCCGCGGAGAGCAGGAGCTTGTTGCCGTCCTGGTCGCAGGTCAGCAGCGGCTTCGTGGGGACGTCGTTGACGGGAGGCGCGTTCTTGCCGTTGGCGGGACAGGTGAACTTCCCGAACCTCTGCAGCCAGGCGGCGCCGGGGTCGTCCTGCCACTTTAGCGGCTGGTCGACCGGTGCGCCCTTGGCGGTGACCGGAGACTGGTTCGGAGCGGTCGAGGACGGAGCACCGGCCCCGGGCGACGGGGACGACGTCGCGCCGGTCGACGGCCTCGGGGTGGACCTCGCCGCGGAGCCGGGACTGGGCTTCGCTGTCGCCTTGGCCTTCGCGAGCCCCGGCCGGTCCGCGGCGACCAACCCCGAGGACAGCGCGCGGCCCCTGGGACTGGCGCTCTTGGAGGCCTTCGGCCCGACGCTCTGACCGCTGCTGGGCCCGCTGCTGGGCCCGCTGCTGGGCCGGCTGCCGGGCCGGCTGCCGGGCTTGCCCGACGGTGCGGCGCTGCCGCTCGGTGAGGCGGACGGCGTGGGCTGCGGCTGGCCCGGCTGCACGAGTGCGACCAGCCGGAAACGCAGCTGCGCTGTCTGCTTGACGCTGTCGACCAGGCCACTCCGGGTCGGGCCGGGGATCTCCACGACGATGTTGTTGTTGCCCTGGGTGGCCACCGACCCCTCGGTGACACCGTTGCCGTTGACCCGCTGGTCGATGATGCTGCGGGCCTCCTCGAGGTTCGTCGGGGTGACCTTCTGACCGGTCGTCGTGCTCGCCTCGAGGGTGATCCGGGTGCCGCCCTGCAGGTCCAGCCCGAGCTTGGGCTTCCACTGACCGGCCAGGGCCACTCCGCCGTACAGGGCGGCGACGACCAACGCGAAGATGATCAGCCGACGCCCCGGGCGTGCCGTAGGTCTCGCCACTGCTACTCGCTCCTCAACGACCCGGGGTCGGCCCGGACGTAGTCGCTCACTGATGCTGGTCGGTCGACCCGGGCTCGTCCTCGGACTCGCCCGCGCTGCCTCTCGGGTGGTGCTCGTCGACGACGCGTACGACGGCCTGGCGGGCGACCTTGACGTGCGTTCCGGGCGACACCTCGAGCTGGATCGTCTCCCCGTCCAACGAAGCAACCCGCCCATAGATCCCGGACGTCAGCATCACCTCGGCGCCCGGCACCAGCTGTGACTGTGTGGACGTGAGGGTCTGCTGACGGCGACGTTGCGGCCGCAGGATCAAGAAGTAGAAGACGAGCGCGATCAGGACGAACGGCAGGACTCCTGCCAAGTCTTTCACGAAGATGCACCTCAGGATGGATTACGGGCATGACACAGGGGTCGACACGCTCGACCGTCGGCGAGTCTAACCGGACGCCTGCGTGAGACCCGACGTGCGACGCCGCGCGAAGCCGACCCCGGCCCTGGTCCCAGGCGTCGCGTCCTGGGCTCACTCGTCAACGTCGAACAGCGTCGGCCCGGCACTGGGGTCGCCCGCGGAGGGCCCGAACGGGGAGCCGACCGGGACGCTGAGTCCCAGGTGCGCCCAGGCGGCCGCTGTGGCGATCCGCCCGCGTGGGGTGCGGGCCAGCAGCCCGGAGCGCACCAGGAACGGCTCGGCGACCTCCTCGACCGTCTCCCGCTCCTCGCCGACCGCGACCGCGAGCGTGGACACGCCGACGGGACCCCCTCCGAACCGGCGGCAGAGAACGTCGAGGACAGCCCGGTCCAGCCGGTCCAGTCCGGACTGGTCGACCTCGTAGAGATCCAGACCTCGATGCGCGATGTCCAGTGTCACCACCCCGTCGGAACGGACCTGCGCGTAGTCGCGCACCCGACGCAGCAGCCGGTTGGCGATCCGCGGGGTGCCACGGGACCGGGAGGCGATCTCGGCGGCGCCCTCGTCGGTCAGCGCGACGCCGAGCAGGCCGGAGGAGCGCCGCACGATCTGCTCGAGCTCGGCCGGCTCGTAGAACTCGAGGTGCCCGGTGAACCCGAACCTGTCTCGGAGGGGACCCGGTAGCAGGCCAGCGCGGGTGGTGGCGCCCACCAGGGTGAACGACGGGATCTCCAGCGGGATCGCGGTGGCGCCCGGCCCCTTCCCGATGACGACGTCGACCCGGAAGTCCTCCATGGCGATGTAGAGCATCTCCTCGGCCGGTCGGGACATCCGGTGGATCTCGTCGACGAACAGCACGTCGCCCTCGTTGAGACCGGAGAGGATGGCCGCCAGGTCACCGGCGTGGGTGATCGCGGGACCGGAGGTGAGCCGCAGCGGGCTGGCCATCTCGGCGGCGATGATCATCGCGAGCGTGGTCTTGCCGAGCCCAGGCGGACCGGAGAGCAGGACGTGGTCGGGCACCCGCTCGCGGGCCCGAGCCGCCTGCAGGACCAGGGAGAGCTGCTCGCGGACCCGCTCCTGGCCGATCACCTCATCCAAGGTGCGCGGTCGCAGGGCTGCCTCCACGGCCTGGTCGTCGGCCTGCGCCTCGGGGGCCACGACGGCGCGGTCCCGCGCGTAGGCCGCCTCCGCGGCCGACAGCCCGGCCTCGGCAGCCGACAGCCCGGTCTCGGCAGGCGACAGCCCGGTCTCGGCGGCCGACCGAGGGGGCTCGGACGCCGGTGGCGGGTCCGTCCCGGCTCCGCCACCCGGCCGCTTCTCCGCGGTCATGCGCTGCTCAGCGACCGGAGGGCGGCGCGCAGCAGCGCCGCGACGTCGGGCTCTGCACCGTCCGCGCGCTCGGCTTCGGGGGCCACCGCGTCGAGCGCCCTGTCGGCCTCCTTGCCGGACCAGCCCAGGCCGACCAGGCCCGCGTGCACCTGGCTGCGCCAACCGTCCTGCGGGGGACGCGCGAGGACCCTCCGGCCGGGAGCGGGAACGCTGACCGCGCCGATCCGGTCCTTGAGCTCGAGGATGATCCGCTGGGCGCCCTTCTGCCCGATGCCGGACACCGACGTCAGAGCGCGGACGTCCTCCCCGCCGACCGCACGTCGGAGCTCGTCAGGGGTGAGCGCGGCGAGCATCGCCTGTGCGAGCTTGGGACCGACCCCGCTCGAGGTCTGCAGGAGCTCGAACATCGCCTTCTCCTCGTCGTCGAGGAAGCCGAACAGCGTGAGCGACTCCTCGCGGACCACCATGCTGGTCGGCAGGGTGACCGGGGACCCGACGTGCAGGGTGGCCAGCGTGGGAGGTGTGCAGTGCAGCTCTAACCCGACGCCGCCGACCTCGAGGACGACGCTGTCCAAGGTGACGTCCGCGACGGTGCCCCGGACGAACGCGATCATGGCCGCCTCCTTCCTGTGCGGGTGCCTGCGCCGGGCCAGGACCTGCTCGACGCGCCGGTCTCGGTCAGCGGACGGGCGGAGGCCACCGCCGAGTCGATGCGAGCCTGCGCCGCGCCCCGCCAGATGTGACAGATCGCCAGCGCCAGGGCGTCGGCAGCATCGGCAGGTCGAGGAGAGACCTCGAGCCGCAGCAGCCGGGTGACCATCAGGGCGACCTGGGCCTTGTCGGCGCGGCCGCTGCCGCTGACCGAGGCCTTCACCTCACTCGGGGTATGCAGCGCGACCGGGATGCCGCGCCGGGCCGCGACCACCATCACGACCCCGCTGGCCTGCGCGGTGCCCATCACCGTGCGCACGTTGTGCTGGCTGAACACCCGCTCGACGGCGACGGCGTCGGGAGTGTGCACGTCGAGCCAGTCGTCCACGACCCGCTCGATCTCGCACAGCCGCAGAGCGGTCGGCAGGTGCGCAGCGGTCACCACCACGCCGTAGTCCCGCATCACCAGGGGTCGACCCACGGATCCCTCGACGACGCCGAGACCGCAGCGGGTCAGCCCGGGGTCGATTCCCACCACCCGCACGCTGGCCGCCTCTCGTCCGAACACGTGTTCTAAGACGACGCTAACCGAACCTGCCCCCGGTCCCGGGGCACGACACGGGTCAGGCGTCCAGAGACTCCAGCAGGGCGTCGCTCACGTCGAAGTTGCCGTAGACGTTCTGGACGTCGTCGAGATCCTCCAGCGCCTCGGCCAGCCGAAGGACGGCACCGGCGGCCTTGTCGTCCTCGATCGCGATGTTCATCGATGGCACGAAGGCGGCCTCCGCGGAGTCGTAGTCGATCCCGGCGGCCTGCAGCGCGGTGCGGACGGCGACCAGGTCGGTGGCCTCGCAGACCACCTCGAAGGAGTCGCCGAGGTCGTTGACCTCCTCGGCCCCGGCGTCGAGCGTGGCCTCGAGCACGTCGTCCTCGGAGACCCGGCCGCCCTCCTGCGCCTGCGGCACGATGACCACGCCCTTGCGGTTAAAGAGGTAGGACACCGAGCCCGGGTCCGCGAGGGAGCCGCCGTTGCGGTTCATCGCGGTCCGGACCTCCATCGCCGCCCGGTTCTTGTTGTCGGTGAGGCACTCGATCAGGAACGCGACGCCGTGCGGGCCGTAGCCCTCGTACATGATCGTCTGGTAGTCGGCCCCGCCGGACTCCGCGCCGGACCCCCGCTTGACGGCCCGGTCGATGTTGTCGTTCGGCACCGAGGTCTTCTTGGCCTTCTGGATGGCGTCGTACAGCGTCGGGTTCCCGGACACGTCCCCGCCGCCGGCGCGCGCCGCGACCTCGATGTTCTTGACCAGCTTGGCGAACAACTTGCCGCGGCGGGCGTCGACGACGGCCTTCTTGTGCTTGGTGGTCGCCCATTTGGAGTGGCCAGACATCAGGGGGTCCTCAACCTTTCACCGCTGGTGACGTCCCGGCGTCCGGACCAGGTCCACGAACAGGGAGTGGAACCGGTCGTCACCGGTGATCTCGGGGTGGAACGAGGTGGCCAGCAGGGTCCCCTGCCGGACGGCGACGATCCTACCCACGGCACTCCCGGTGGCGACCGTGGCGACCACCGCGACCTCAGCGCCGACCTTCTCCACCCAAGGGGCCCTGATGAACATCGCGTGGAACGGCCGGTCCCGCGAGCCGTCGAGGTGCACGTCGAGGTCTGCCTCGAACGAGTCCACCTGGCGACCGAAGGCGTTGCGCCGGACCACCACGTCGAGCCCGCCGAACGTCTCCTGGCCGCGGACGCCGCCCTCGATGCGGTCGGCCAGCATGATCATCCCGGCGCAGGTGCCGAAGGCGGGAAGCCCGTCGCGGAGCCGGACCGAGAGGGGGTCGAAGAGACCGAAGACCCGTGCCAGCTTCGAGATCGTCGTGGACTCCCCGCCCGGCATCACGATCCCGTCGAGGTCGTCGAGCTCCTCGGGCCGTCGTACGGCGAGGGTGCGGGCGCCCGCGCGCTCCAGCATCGCCCGGTGCTCACGGACGTCACCCTGCAGCGCCAGCACGCCGACGAGCGGGGCAATCCTCACGGGGCGATCCTCACGGGGCGATCCTCTTGTACCAGTGCGCGTCGACCTCGATGCGGCCCTCGTCGAAGCGGGCCGACAGCCCGTGCTTCTCCAGGATCCCGAGCACGTCGTCGAGCAGCTCGTCTCCGGGTGCCGCGTTGGCGGAGGTGCCGTGCCAGAGGTTCACCTCCAGCATCCCCTCGTCGACGGCATGCCAGACATCGGCGGGGGTGAACCACGCCACGCCGCGCAGGCCAGCGCCGCCGGCCCTGCTCTCCTCGATGAGGCGCTTGGCCGCCCAGTGGTCCTCACAGCCCTGGAGCACCGAGACGTCGAGCAGCTCCATCTCCGCGAAGGCGGACTGAAGGCGCTCGTAGTCGGTGGACTCGGGCCATTCGTTCTGGTCCTCACGCAGCTGGTCGTGCGCCTCCTCGAGCCACACGCTCGCCAGCGTGTCGGCCTCCTCCGCCCGGTCCGCCAGGTCGTGGGTGATCGCCTCGGCGACCTCCGCGTGCATCTGCTCAGAGGTCTGCAGGCCGGCGCGGACGCACGAGCGCGCGAAGGCGCGCACCTGTTCCTCGGCCGTCGGGTCGGTTCTCATCCGGCCTACCAGCCCCGGTCGGCGAGGCGGTGCGGCTGGGGGATCTCCTCGACGTTGATCCCGACCATCGCCTCCCCGAGGCCTCGGGACGCCTTGGCGACCACGTCGGGGTCGTCGAAGAACGTGGTGGCCTTGACGATCGCCTCGGCGCGCTGGGCCGGGTTGCCGGACTTGAAGATCCCGGAGCCGACGAAGATGCCCTCGGCGCCGAGCTGCATCATCATCGCCGCGTCGGCAGGGGTCGCGATGCCGCCGGCGGTGAACAGTACGACGGGCAGCTTGCCGGCCTCCGCGACCTCCCGGACCAGCTGGTAGGGCGCCTGCAGGTCACGGGCGGCCACGTAGAGCTCATCGTGGGGAAGGCTCTGCAACCTGCGGATCTCGCCCCTGATGGTCCGCATGTGCGTCACCGCGTTCGAGACGTCCCCGGTGCCCGCCTCGCCCTTGGAGCGGATCATCGCCGCGCCCTCGGTGATCCGGCGCAGCGCCTCACCGAGGTTGGTCGCTCCGCACACGAACGGCACCGTGAAGGCCAGCTTGTCGATGTGGTGTGCATAGTCGGCAGGCGTCAGCACCTCGGACTCGTCGATGTAGTCCACACCGAGGCTCTGCAGCACCTGCGCCTCCGCGAAGTGGCCGATCCGGGCCTTGGCCATCACCGGGATGGAGACCGTCTCGATGATCGAGTCGATCATGTCGGGGTCGCTCATCCGGGACACGCCGCCCTGTGCGCGGATGTCGGCGGGCACGCGCTCGAGCGCCATCACCGCGACCGCCCCGGCGTCCTCGGCGATCTTCGCCTGCTCGGCGGTGACCACGTCCATGATCACGCCGCCCTTGAGCATCTCGGCCATCCCGCGCTTGACCCCGCCGGTCCCGGTCGTCGGTGTGGCGGGGATGCTCTGGTTGTCGCTGTTCGTCACTGTGGACCTCTGTGTCGCCTTCGGTGTCGTCTTCGGTGTCGTCTGCCTGGTTCAGCCGGCCCGGGTGTGCCTGCGCCGGAGTGGCGGCGCGCCGGCACGGCTGACCGGGCCGGGTGCGTGGACGGCTCCAGCCTACGTCGAGCCGGGGACGGCCCGGGCTTCGGCCGGCGTCACGGCGAGGTCAGGGCCGGTGGGGGTTCGTCGTCCAGGTCGACGGTCTGCAGGGGCCCGGCGCGTCCCGCCAGGTGCAGCCAACGCACCCGGCGCCGGGACCGCAAGCTGCGGGCGGAGACCACCACGTCGTTGTGGAACCGCCGCGCCAGCTCCACCTTGGCACAGGCCTGCGCCAGCTCGTCGACCAGCGACGCCAGCGCCAGGTCGGCGACCGGGTCCCGGAGGGCGCGCACGGCCTGGGGGTCGTCCAGCACCGCCCGCAACGCCTCGGAGAGCCTGGACTCGGCGGTCTCGAAGTCCTCGGGACCGGCGTTGCGGGCCCGGTGCGCAGCGTCGAGCAGCAGCAGCCGGCTGGATGGGTCCAGGGCCTCGGTGACCGCGACCTCCAGGGTGACGCCGGAGCGGCGGAAGAGCTGGGCTCGCAGTGTCTCGCGGGCGACGTCGATGCGGTGGTGCATCCTGTCCAGCCGGTTCGCGGTCCAGGACAGCCACAGGCCCGCACCGGCGAGCAGGACCAGCACCAGGACGCTGAGGCAGACCCACTCCCCCATCAGGGACTGCCCGCCGTGACGGTCTCGTAGACCTGCACGATCCTGGCCGCCACGGTGGACCAGTCGTAACGACGGACGGCGACCAGCGCCGCCGCAGCCAGGTCGTCCCGCCGGGCAGGGTCGTCGAGCAGTGCGGCGAGCCTGACGGCGAGGTCGTCGAGGTCACCGTTGCGGAACAGCTCCCCGTAGGCACCCCCACCGAGCAGCCGCCGGAACGCCGGGAGGTCGCTGGCCAGGACCGTCGCGCTCGCCGCCATCGCCTCGGCCAGCACGATGCCGAAGCTCTCGGCACCGGTGTTGGGAGCGACGCACACGTCCGCGGTCCGCAGCACGGCGGCCTTGTCCGCGTCGGGTGCTGCTCCCAGGAACGTGACCTGACCGGACGCCGCGGGCGGCAGCATGGTGCGGGCCTCGTCGAGGTCGCCGCCGCCGACCACCACCAGCCGCAGTCCGGGTCGGCTGGCAGCAACGACCCCGAACGCCTCCGCGAGCACCCGGAAGCCCTTGCGGGGCTCGGTGAGACGACCGACGAAGGCGACGGTGCCCTGGTCGCCCCGCCAGTCCTCCCGTGGCGGCGTGGACGCGATCCGGTCGACGTACAGACCGTTCGGGATCACGACGGGCTCACCGCCGATGTGGCTGACCTGCGTGCCGCGGGCGTCCTCGGAGACGGCGATCCGAGCGGTGATCTTCTCCAACGCGGGCCGCAGCACCGCCGCGGTCGCCGACAGCGCGCGGGACCGGTCGTGCATGGAGTGGTAGGTGGCGACGACCGGGCCCTCCGCGGCCCAGAGCGCGAGCAGGGACAGGCTCGGGGTGGCCGGCTCGTGCAGGTGTAGGACGTCGAAGTCGCCGTCCTTGAGCCAGCGGCGGGCCCTCGCGGCGGCCAGCGGCCCGAACGACATCCGGGCGACCGCGCCGTTGTAGTGCACCGCCACCGTCCGCCCGGCCGGGACCACGTAGGGCGGCACCCGTCCGCTCTCCCCGGGCGCCAGCACGGACACCGAGTGACCGAGGCCGATGAGTGCCTCCGCGAGGTCCCGCACGTGGTTCTGCACGCCGCCCGGAGTGTCGAGGGAGTAGGGACAGACGATGCCGACCTTCACCGGTCTCCCTACCGAGCCGCGGGGAGGTCCTCGACGAAGACCTTCTGCATCATGTGCCAGTCCTCAGGGTGCTCGCGCAGGGCTCCGCTGAAGGCGTCGGCGACCGCCTGCGTCATCTGCACCAGTCCGTCGGCGCCGTCGGCGTGCGGCACCGGCGGATGGAACGTGATGGTCAGGTCCCGGCCCTCGTAGTGCAGCGTGACCGGCACCAGCGGCGCCCCGGTGCGTCTGGCCAGCAGCGCCGGCCCGCGGGGGATCCGGGCCGGCGCACCGCACAGCCGCACCCCCACACCGGTGCGTGAGAGGTCCCGGTCCGCCAGCAGACAGACCAAGCCCCCGGCACGCGCCCACTCCTCCAGTCGCGGGAGGGTCGCCTCGCCGCCGGTCAACGGCAGGATCTCCATGCCCAGCGTGCTGCGGTAGGCCACGAACTCGTCGTAGAGCCGCTCCGGGCGCAGCCGCTCCGCGACCGTCGCCAGCGGCATCCCGGTGGCACATGCCCACGCCCCTGCCCAGTCCCAGTTGGCCATGTGCGGCAGGGGTACGACGACCCCGCGGCCCTGGGCGTGGGCGTCACGCACATGGTGCTCGCCCACCGTCCGAGTCCGTCGGACGACGTCTTCGACCGACCAGGTGGGCAGCCGGAACGAGTCGCACCAGTAGCGCAGGTAGGACCGTACCGCGGTATGGGTGAGCTCCTCGAGATCGGGCCCGTCGAGGTCGGGCCGGACCCGGTGCAGGTTGGCGCGGAGCCGCAGCACGCCGGCCCCGCGGCGCCGGTACACCTCGTCGGCGAGGCGCTCGAAGACGGCGTACGCCTGCTTCTCCGGGAGGAGCCGGACCGCCCGCCAGCCGGACAGGTAGCCGAGCATGGTGGCCTGGCCGGCGGCCGCCTGCGCCGCGCGGGCCACGCCCCGGCGCAGGGGCAGGCCTCGCGGCATCGAGAGGCCCCGCTGCCGGGACATCACACCGTCGCTCTGGCCTGGCTCCGCACCAGCAGGACGCGCTGCAGGACGGTGACGGTGCTGGCGACGGCGAGAGCGCCCAGCATGACGGGGATAAGCGCCGGCACGTCGAGCAGGTCGGAGAGCCCCGTCATCAGGAGCACCGCCACGAGCCGGTCGGCGCGCTCGGCGATGCCGACCTTGGCCTGCATGCCCAGGGACTCGGCGCGGGCGCGGACGTAGCTCGTCACCGACCCCATCACCAGGCAGTAGATCGCCAGACCGGTGAGCGGCTGCGAGTCGCCCCGTCCGGCGTAGTACATCGCGATGCCGGCGAAGATGGCGGCGTCGCCGAACCGGTCCAGGGTCGAGTCGAGGAACGCCCCCCAGCTCGAGGACTGGCCGCTCAGCCGGGCCATCAGCCCGTCCACCAGGTCGGAGAACACGAAGACGACGATGACCAGCACACCGACCAGGAAGTCGCCGCGAGGGAAGAACACCAGGGCCGCCGCGCACACGCCGACCGTCCCAATGATGGTCACCACGTCGGGACTGACCCCCAGGCGCAGCAGGAGCCTGGCGACCGGCGTGAAGACCTGGCCCCAGAAGGCACGGAAACGTTCCATCATCTCCAGAGCAGGCTAACCGCTCGGCGGCCCCGCGCCGCGGCGCACCTGCCGGTGGGCTACTTCCACGCCTCTGCGAGCAGGGCGCGGGTATCGGTGAGCAGCTGCGCCAAGGTACGCGTGCGTCCGATGATCGGCATGAAGTTCTGGTCGCCGCCCCACCTGGGTACGACGTGCTGGTGCAGGTGCGCGGCGATCCCGGCACCGGCCACGGCACCCTGGTTCATCCCCACGTTGAAGCCGTGGGCGCCGCTGACCGCGCGGGTCGTGCGCATCGCCGCCTTGGTGAGGCTCGCGATCTCGGTGGTCTCCGCGTCGTCGAGCTCGGTGTAGTCGGCGACGTGGCGGTAGGGGCAGATCATCAGGTGACCCGGGCTGTAGGGGTAGAGGTTGAGCACCGCGTAGGCCGACTCGCCTCGGTGGACGATCAGGCCCGTCTCGTCGTCCTCCAGCTTCGGGATCCGACAGAACGGGCACTCCCCGGCCGAGGAGTCCGACGGCTTGTTCTCACCGGTGAGGTAGGCGAGCCGGTGCGGCGTCCAGAGCCGCTCGAGCTCGTCGGGCACCCCGGCGCCGTCCTGCACGACGGTCCCCGGCGTGTCGTGCAGGGTCATACCTGTGTCCTGTTCTGCACTGATTCGACCACGCGCGCGATGGCGTCCTCGACCGGCACGCCGTTGTCCTGGTGACCGTCGCGGTAGCGGAACGACACCGCCCCCGCCTCCACGTCCTTGTCACCGGCGATCACCATGAAGGGCACCTTCTGCAGCTGGGCGTTGCGGATCTTCTTCTGCATCCGGTCGTCGGAGTCGTCGATCTCCACGCGGATGCCCCGGGACCGGAGCCTCGCGGCAACCTCGAGGAGATAGTCGATGTGCCGCTCGGCGATCGGGATCGCCTGCACCTGCACGGGAGCGAGCCACGGTGGGAAGGCGCCGGCATAGTGCTCGACCAGCAGGCCGATGAACCGCTCGATCGAGCCGAACTTCGCGGAGTGGATCATCACCGGTCGTTGACGGGACCCGTCCGCGGCCTGGTACTGGAGGTCGAAGCCGGCCGGCTGGTTGAAGTCGTATTGGATCGTCGACATCTGCCACGTCCGCCCGATCGCGTCACGTGCCTGGACAGAGATCTTCGGACCGTAGAAGGCGGCACCGCCCGGATCCGGAACCATCTCCAGACCGGACTCGAGCGCGACCCGCTCCAGCACCTCGGTCGCGGTGGCCCAGTCCTGGTCCGAGCCCACGAACTTGTCCGGCCTGGAGTCGTCACGGGTGGAGAGCTCGAGGTAGAAGTCGTCGATCCCGAAGTCCTTGAGCAGGCCGAGCACGAAGGTCAGCAGGTGCTTGATCTCGTCCGGCGCCTGCTCGGGGGTCACGTAGGAATGCGAGTCGTCCTGGGTCATCCCCCGGACCCGGGTCAGCCCATGCACCACGCCGGACTTCTCGAAGCGGTAGACCGAGCCGAACTCGAACAGCCGCAGCGGCAGCTCGCGGTAGGACCGACCGCGGGAGGCGAAGATCAGGTTGTGCATCGGGCAGTTCATCGCCTTGAGGTAGTAGCGTGCGCCCTCCATCTCCATCGGCGGGAACATCGTGTCGGCGTAGTACGGCAGGTGCCCCGAGCTGTGGAACAGCCCCTCCTTGGAGATGTGCGGGGTGCCGACGTAGGAGAAGCCCTCCTCGATGTGCCGACGGCGGACGTAGTCCTCCATCTCCCGCTTGAGCACGCCTCCCTTCGGATGGAAGACCGCGAGCCCCGAGCCGAGCTCGTCGGGAAAGCTGAACAGGTCGAGCTCGCGGCCGAGCTTGCGGTGGTCGCGGCGCTCGGCCTCCTCGATCCGGTGCAGGTGCTCCTCGAGTGCCTCCTTGGTCTCCCACGCGGTGCCGTAGATGCGCTGGAGCTGCTTGTTCTTCTCGTCGCCGCGCCAGTACGCCGCCGCCGACCGCATCACCTTGAAGGCCGGGATCCGCTTGGTGGTGGGCAGGTGGGGTCCGCGGCACAGGTCCTTCCAGGCCAGCGACCCGTCGCGCCTGAGGTTGTCGTAGATGGTCAGCTCGCCGGCGCCGACCTCGACGCTCGCCCCCTCGGCCGCCTGCTCCGCGTCCCCGCGGCCGCCCTTGAGCCCGATCAGCTCGACCTTGTAGGGCTCGTCGGCCAGCTCCCCGAGCGCGTCGCCGTCGCTGACCGCACGTCGGGAGAACCTCTGGCCCTCCTTGACGATCTTCCGCATCCGGGTCTCGATCTGCTCGAGGTCCTGCGGCTTGAACGGCTCCGGGACGTCGAAGTCGTAGTAGAAGCCATCCGTGATCGGCGGCCCGATCCCCAGCCTGGCGTCGGGATAGAGGTCCTGCACGGCCTGGGCCATCACGTGAGCGGTGGAGTGCCGCAAGATGTCGCGGCCGTCGCGGCTGTGGATCTCGACCCCCTCGACGACGTCGCCGTCGCTCAGCTCACACGCCAGGTCCCGCAGGTCGCCGCCGACCCGTGCGGCGATGACGGACGGGGTGTCGCGGAACAGCTCCCACGCCTTGGTCCCGGCCGCCACGGTCCGCTCGTCCCGCCGTGCAGGGTCCCCCTGAACCACGGTGACCACGATGTCGGGCACGTGAGATCCACTCCTTCGACACATCTTGCTCGACCCGGGCAGGTGCTGTCGCGGGCGCTCTGGGCGACCCGGCCGCCCGTCGTACGGCGCCGGGCTGGTCGGACTGCCCGATCGTATCCGTCACCAGCCGCAGGATGTGCGTGACCGCGGTCACGCCCGTCGCCGCTGCACATGCCTTGCCACGGCCGTGGCGGGCACCGATCAGGCAGAGATGTGGACAGCCCTATCAATATGGCGTCAGGTGTGCTGCCATGGAACGGACACCCGGCCCCCGTGTCGTGTCGCGGGCGAGCGCGGGGTCCTGGGGGTTCCCCGCTGGTCCGAGGGATCGGCCGGTCACATGACGCTTCGGTGGGCGATACTGGGTTCGAACCAGTGACCTCTTCGGTGTGAACGAAGCGCGCTACCACTGCGCCAATCGCCCGGGACGACCCCGTGTGCAGGTCGTGCGTCCCGAACAGTAGCGCATGCCGTTGGCGGACTCACGCCGAGCGCGCGGCCACCTCGTTGCGAGATGGCACGGCGATGGCCGGGTCCACATCGGTCGAACGGCCACGTCGGTCGCGTCAAACAGCTACATAACCGGACACTTGGCGTCTCTCGGCCGTCGAACACGGAAAAAAACTTGTTGTTGACTGTTTGATTTCCCGTCATGCGGCCACCACATGTCCGTCTCCTTGACACGTCCGACCGGGACGACCTTGGGAGGGGCACCAACGACATGGAGTTCTCGATGAACACGGCACCACTGACCGTCACGCAGTCTGTGCAGCTGGAGCTGATCGACCCGTCCGGGGCCGTGACGCCGATCGACGCCGAGCTGCACTACGACCCGCGCGACCCATACGCCGTGACCGCTGTCTTCATGACCGGACCGAACGCCGTGACCTGGACCTTCGGACGTGACCTGCTCAGCTCGGGCCTCTTCGAGCCCTCCGGCGACGGCGACGTCCACGTGTGGCCGTGTCTGGACTCCGACGGCCACGCCGTGGTGATCATCGAACTGTGCTCACCCGACGGCGAGGCCCTCGTGCAGGCGCGCACCGGTGACCTCAGCACCTTCGTCGAGCGGATGACGAAGGCCGTGGTGCCCGGCACCGAGTCGGAGTTCCTGGACATGGACGCCACACTCGCCGCCATCTTCACGGCCGAGGCCGCCTGAGACTCCGGGACCGTCACGGGTCGTCGTCCTCGGCCTCGCGCCGCTTCCATGTCTCCCAGCAGTCCGCAGTGACAGGACCCGGCGCGACAAGCTCCCGGTCGTCACACCGAGACACCGCCTGCACGTCCCTCGTCGTGGAGACCAGGAAGATCTCGTCCGCTTCGGCGAGCACGTCCACCGGCTCGTCGACCTCGCGGGCGCCGTACCACTCCAGGAGCAGGGCGCGGCTGATGCCCGCGAGGCACCCCGACGCCAGCGACGGCGTGCACAGCTCGCCGTCCAGGACGTAGAACACGTTGGAACCGGTCCCCTCACAGAGGTGACCGGCGACGTTGGAGAAGACTCCCTCCGTGGCGCCGCGCTCGTGCGCGTAGGTGAGTGCGACGACGTTCTCGGCGTACGACGTGGTCTTCAGCCCGGCCAGCGCACCCCGCTCGTTGCGCGGCCACGGCACGGTGACCACTGACGTCGTGAGCGCGGTGGGCCGCAGCACATCCGCGACCACGACCAGCGTCGGCGGGCCGTCACCGCGCCCCGACCCGAGCGGCGCCACCCCGCCCGTCCAGGTGACTCGCAGGCGCCCCAGGGGGAGATGCTCGGCCCCGAGCACGGCACCGACGCCCCGGCGTACGACGTCCGCGTCGACGCCCTGCAGACCCAGCCCAGCAGCCGAACGCGCCAGCCGGTCGAGGTGCCGAGTGAGTGCGAACGGGCGGCCGTCGACCACCTTCATGGCCTCGAAGACGCCGTCGCCGACGGTGAACCCGTGGTCGCTCACGGTGAGCGCCGGCGTCGTCGGATCCTCGAGCAGTTGGCCGTTCACCCACGCACGCATGACCAGACCCTAGGCTCCAGGGAGCGGCGGACCCGCGCCATATGGACCGAATTTGTCATCTGGGCGTTGTCCGATAAAGTTCACTCGCATGCCGGGCGGGGGGTTCTTCGTCAGGTTGACAAGCGGACGTAGCTCAGTTGGTAGAGCGCAACCTTGCCAAGGTTGAGGTCGCGAGTTCGAGCCTCGTCGTCCGCTCGGAGAAGATGGTCGCAGCCTCCGCGGTGGAGTGGCCGAGAGGCGAGGCAACGGACTGCAAATCCGTCTACACGGGTTCAAATCCCGTCTCCACCTCGATTGCTCGGACTCCGCACCTGGGGTCACGGGTCGTCACGGGCGATTGGCGCAGTGGTAGCGCGCTTCCTTGACACGGAAGAGGTCACTGGTTCAAACCCAGTATCGCCCACCAGCACGAAAAGGGCCTCTGACCAGCGGAAACGCTGATCAGGGGCCGAGTGCGCACGCCAGCGCTGCCCAGCCGAGCCGGTCCGCGCGGTGGAGTCGTTCCCAACCTGGGATCGTGGCGTAGCGCCCGTCGAGCACCACCAGCGCCCTGGACGGTGGCGGCGATGTCACCGATCAGGGTGTGGAGCTGCCCGTCGTCGAGTTGACCGTGGCCGAGGCCGCGTCGAAGTCGTGCTCGCCGAGGGCGGCGGCACGGGCGATCTGCCGCCACTGCTCGACCAAAGGCAACTCGTTGCGCGTGGTCAGTTCCGCCATGCTAGGAAGTGGCGCGGTGGAGGCCCGCACGGTGTGGTCGAGGGCCTGGTGCAGTGCGGCGAGCCCGCCGTGCTGGGCAGAGGTCAGCCGGAACGGGTTGGTCGCGCGTGGTGAGAGGCGGCTCTCGGCTTCGGGTCCGACGGCGATGGTGGCTTGCAGAGACCAGGTGAGGGCTGATTGCCGGTAGCGGCGTATCTGTTCCCCGATCTGGGCGCGCTCCTCCCCCGTGGTGGTGACCGGGACGGTGTGGGTGCCGGGGCCGCCGATGCGGAGCTGGATGCGGTGCTGCCTGAGCAGTGAGGAGAGCTCGGCGCGGAGTAGGTGTCCGTTCTCGCCGTATGTCACGCCGCGTCCAGGTCGTGAGCGTCGTAGAGCGCGGCCAGGACCAGCTCAATCCCGAGTGCATCGACGCCGTACTGGGCGAGCTGCAGGATCGTGGTGATGGCATCCAGAATCAGGATGTCGTGGTCGGTGGTGAGCCCGAGCGTGTCCTGGGCTGGGACGTCGTCGCCGTGGATCCAGTCGAGCTCGATCAGGGCGTGCTCGTAGGCCGACGACGCCTCCGCCGTCGACGACCGGTCGGCAAGCGCGGCGACGTAGGAGCGCGCCTTGGTCAGGGTGATGGCGTGGGCCAGCAACATCGCGGTTCTCCATTCGCTTGAGTGGACTGACGGTCGGCCGTCCCCCGCCGGCTTGCCACTGCCGGCCCGGGAACTGTGGATTGGTTGGTCTTCGGGACGGCGTGTGGTCACGCTGCGGCACGCGCCTCGCGTTCTCGGCGCTGACGGGCATCCTCGGTGACGAACTGCTCGACGTCCTCTGCGCGGTTGGTGATGACCCGCTTCTCGGCCGTCGGGATCGCCGGCTCGCCGGGCCGGGCGGTCACGCGGGTGGGTCGGTCGCGGTCGATGCGGGTGCCGCAGGCGGGCACCATCTGGCGCAGCCGCTGCCGGGCGTCCCAGAAGTCGCGGCGCCATGCGCCCGGGGCCGTGGGTTGGGCGTCGCGGTGGTAGCTGGCATGGAAGGACAGGTGCTGCGCGGACAGCTCCTAGACCATCTCGTCGTGGCGGTGCCACAGCGGTGCGATCACTGTCGCCGGAAGCCCGTGAGACGTGCGGATCCAGTCGACCACTCGTTGAGGTCGTGCCACCCCGCCAGGC
>JAICWH010000228.1 GCA_025934895.1 Nocardioidaceae bacterium
ACCCGCTCAGCTCCACCTGGTCTCCACCTGGTCTCCACGGGATCTCCGGTGGGTGTCCACGGGGCGTGGTCTCGCATCGGCCGACCTGCCCGGAGCACCGGTCAGCGGCGGTGCAGCAGCAGCAGCGCGCGGTCGTCGTTGCGCGACTCGACCCGGTCGATCAGCCGCTGCGCGCCGCCCTCGAACCCGCTGAGGAGGAGCTGCTCGGCCTGCCCGATCAGCTTGTCGATGCCCAGCGAGATGTCCCGGCGGGGGGTCTCCACGAGACCGTCGGTGAACAGCAGCATCGCGTCCCCGCGGGCCAGCCGGCCCGAGACCGGCAGGAACCGGGCGTCCTGCAGCAACCCGAGCACCGGGCCCTCCGCTTCGTGGACGGCCCAGCGCCCGGTGCCGGCGACCAGCTGTACGCCGGGCGGGTGACCCGCCGAGCGGAGCTCGAAGTCCCCGGTGTCGAGGTCCAGCGACAGGTGCACCGCCGTCGCGAAGCCCTCGCTCCAGTCCTGGCGCATCAGGTAGTCATTGGCCGCCGGCAGGAACGCCTCGGGGCCGAGCGCGCCGAGCAGCCCGCCGAAGGCACCCGAGAGCAGCAACGAGCGGGACCCGGCCTGCTCACCCTTGCCTGAGACGTCCACCACCGCCACCTGCAGGAACCTGCCGTGCTGGGAGAGCGAGCCGACGATGAAGTCACCGGCGAAGGACGAGCCGCCCGCGGATCGCAGCACCGACTCGGCGTACCAGTCCTCGGGCAGGCGGGGCATCCTCGCCTGGTTGTTGATCCGGTCGCGCAGGTCGACCAGCATCGTCTCGCCGCGCATCCCGGCCACGCCCAGCGACGTCCGCCGGAACGAGGAGACCAGGATCACCAGCCCGATCAGGAAGCTGACCAGGACCCCGCCGATGACGCGGTCGTCGAGCAGTGTCGGAGTGGCGGCGACGACCACGACCAGCACGGCGAGAGTCACGACCAGCGCCCAGGGGAGGGTGCGGGGCCCCAGGACCAGGTTGCCGACGACCATGGGCAGCACCAGGGTGGTGATCGGGATCGCGGTGATCCCCAGCCGCCCGGTCGAGACCTGCGCCACCCCGATCGCCACGCTGAAGGCGCACAGCAGCAGCACCGGCACGAGCTCCGACTCGCGCAGCCACCGCACCGCGTGGTCCCAGCGACGGACCAGCGTGCGACCGGTGGACGTGCCGGCGGGCCGGCTCGACTCACGCACGATGACCACGGGTCGACCCTAGCGACCGACGACCCGGCCGGCGCGGCATGTCGGGGCTCCCCATGGCGCTCGTCACGACCCGCGCGCGCGGCTGCGGAACGTCGGCTGGCAGCGAGGGCACCAGAACAGGTTGCGGCCGGACAGCACCTCGCTGCGAATCCTCGTGCCACACCGGTAGCAGGGCAGACCCTGGCGGCGGTAGACGTAGACCTCCCCCCCGTGGTCGTCGACCCGCGGCAGCCTCCCCATCGCCTCCGGGGTGTGGTCGAGGTGCACGGTGTCGATCCGGCCGGTGCGCACGCCCTCTCGCATCAGGACCACCAGGTCCAGCCACATCGACTCGAACTGGCTGCGGCGCAGGGTGCCTCCGGGTCGTAGCGGGTGCAGGCGATGGCGGAACAGCACCTCGGCCCGGTAGACGTTGCCGACGCCGGCGAGCACCGTCTGGTCCATCAACAGACCCCCCACCGGGGCCTTGCTCCTCCTCACCCGCTCCCAGGCACGGGTCCAGTCGGCGTCGCCGCGCAGTGGGTCGGGACCGAGCCGGTCCAGCACCCGGTCCCGCTGCTGGAGGTCGAGCAGCTCGCAGGCGGTTGCACCGCGCAGGTCGCCGTACGACGGGCGGGGCGGCCCGCAGCTGAGCCGCAGCCGCACCTGGCCCACGGGTGGCGGCGGGAGGTCGTCATCGAGGTCGTCATGGAGGTCGAACCTGCCGTACAGGCCGAGGTGGACGTGGATGAACCCCTCGTGCGCGAACTCGACGAACAGGTGCTTGCCGCACGACTCTGCTCCGACCAGCTCCGTGCCGTCGAGCAGGGCTGCGGACTCGGCGAACCGGCCCTGCGGGCTGGTGACGGACACGACCCGGCCGGCGAACCGCTCCCGGAGGTCGCGGGCGAGCCGGAAGAGGGTGTGCCCCTCAGGCATCGCCCTGCGAGGGTCCCCCATGACCGGACCCATGACCGGACCCATGACCGGACCCATGACCGGACCCCTGCTGGGACCGGGTGACCTGGCCGACGGCCGACTCGGGCAGCGGCGGCAGGTTGCCGGTCTTCTCGTAGTCGGTCAGCATCTCGATCCGACGAGTGTGCCGCGGCTCGCCGGAGTAGTCGGTCGTCAAGAAGACGTTGACGAACCTGGTCATGTCCTCGATCGTGTGCATCCGGCCGCCGACCGAGAGCACGTTGGCGTCGTTGTGCAGCCGGGCCAGCTCGGCGGTCTCCTCGCTCCAGGCGAGCGCCGCGCGGATGCCCATCACCTTGTTGGCGGCGATCTGCTCCCCGTTGCCGGAGCCTCCGATGACCACGCCGACGGCCTGTTGCCCGTCCTGCTGGTCCGCTGCGACGGCGTCTGCACAGCGCAGGCAGAACACCGGGTAGTCGTCCTCGGCGTCGTAGAGGAAGGGACCGTGGTCGACGACCTCGTAGCCCTCGTCGGCGAGCCAGTTGAGCAGATGTTCCTTGAGCTCGAGACCGGCGTGGTCCGAGCCGAGATGGACGCGCATCCGCCCAGTGTCCCAGACCCCCGGCCCCGCCGGCTCAGCGGGAGAGTCGCGCCAGCTCGTCGTCGACCACCGACGGGTCGAGCTTGGTGAACACCGGCGTCGGTCTGCTGACCTGCGTGCCGGCGACCACCGCACGCCGGGCCCACGCCGGGGCGCCGGAGTAGTCCCCGGTGATGATCGGGTAGCCGGGGCCGCCGTCGAGGTCGTCGACCTCCCTGATCTCAGGCATCGGTGCGACGTCGCCCGGACCGCCGAGGACCCGGTCCACGGCGTTCGCGCTGTGCGGCAGGAACGGTGCCAGCAGGAGGTTGCAGTCCGCGACGGCCTGGACGACGACGTGCAGCACCGTGGCCAGCCGGGCCCGCTCGTCGTCGGTCTTCAGCTGCCACGGAGCCATGTCCGAGACGTAGCGGTTGACCTCGGCGATCGTCCGCATGGCCTCGCCGAGGGCCGCCTTCTGGCGGTGCCGCTCGATGAACTCGCCGACGGTGTCGAAGGCCTGCTCCACGAGGTCGAGCAGTGCGTGGTCCTCCGACTCGAGGTCGCCGGGCGGCGGGATCTCGCCGAAGCTCTTGGCGACCATGGATGCGGTGCGGTTGACCAGGTTGCCCCAGCCCGC
>JAICWH010000129.1 GCA_025934895.1 Nocardioidaceae bacterium
CCCACCGTAGGGCGGACCACCGACAGCCGCGTCCTAGGCTTGGCTCGTGATCGAGCCGTGAGTGCGATGCGCAGGGTCAGGGTCGGTGTGCTCGGTGCCCGGGGCAAGGTGGGCCGGGCGGTGTGCTCGGCGGTCGAGTCGACTGCCGACCTCGACCTGGTCGCCAGAGTGGACACCGGCGAGGCCGACGACTCGCTCGTCGACCTGGTCGCGCGAGACGTGTCGGTGGTGGTCGACTTCACCCACCCGGACGTGGTGATGGACAACCTGCGGTTCTGCATCGAGCACGGTATCCACGCGGTGGTCGGCACCACCGGGTTCGACGACGCCCGGCTGGCCCAGGTGCGCACCTGGCTGGAGGGGTCGAGCACCGGTGTCCTGGTCGCTCCGAACTTCTCGGTCGGCGCCGTGCTGATGATGAGGTTCGCGGCCGAGGCCGCGCCCTTCTTCGAGTCGGTCGAGATCGTCGAGCTGCACCATCCCGACAAGGCGGATGCGCCGTCGGGCACCGCGCGCCGGACGGCCTCCCTGGTCGCCGCCGCCCGGCGGGACGCGGGCACGGGCCCGGTGCCGGACGCCACCTCGACGTCGCTCGAGGGGGCCCGGGGCGCCGACGTGGACGGTGTCCGGCTGCACAGCGTGCGCGTGCGGGGGCTGGTCGCCCACCAGGAGGTCATCCTGGGTGCCAAGGGAGAGACCCTGACCATCCGGCACGACTCGCTGGACCGGGTGTCGTTCACGCCGGGCGTGCTGCTCGGGGTGCGCCGGGTGGCCGACGTGCCGGGGCTCACCGTCGGGCTCGAGTCGTTCCTGGGCCTGGACTGAGCCGTGCGCACCAAGTCGACGATCGCCGTGCTCGTGGTGGTGCTCGCGTTCTACGCCGCCCTGATCGCCTTCAAGGGCGTGGCGATGCTCGCCAGCGGCGTCCTGGTCGGCCGGCTCCTCGGGGTGGCGCTGCTGGTGATGCCGCTGCTCGGGCTGTTCGTGGTGTGGCGCGAGGTCGAGTTCGGTCGACGTAGCGAGGTGCTGGCCCGGGCCCTGGACGCCGAGGGCGGACTCCCGGTCGACGACCTCCCGCGCCGGCCGTCCGGCCGGGTCGACCGGGGGGCCGCGGACCAGCTGTTCCTGCGGATGCGGGAGCAGGTCGAGGCCAGCCCCGGCGACTGGCGCTGCTGGTTCCGGTTGGCGCTGGCCTACGACGCGGCGGGTGACCGCACCCGTGCCCGGGCGGCAGCCCGACGCGCCATCTCGCTGCACGCGTGAGCACTGCATACTTCGGACATGAGCACACGAGAGCGCGAGCGTGTCCAGGTGAGGACCGGCGGCGGGGAGATGCCCGCGTCGCTGTGGCTGCCGCAGGCCGGGTCCGGGCCGGGCATCCTGCTGCTGCAGGAGATCTTCGGCGTCAGCGCCTACATCACCCGGCGGGCGGCCGACCTGGCCGAGGTGGGCTACGTCGTGCTCGCTCCGGAGCTCTACTGGCGGCTTGACGCAGGGCCGATCGACATGGCCGACCCCGACGTCACGGGCCAGGCGATGGCGCTCGTGCAGAAGCTCGACTGGGAGACCACGGTGGCGGACGCGGTGGCCGCTCTCGGACACCTCCGGGGCCGCCCCGAGGTGCGCGGCGGCACCGGGGTGGTGGGCTTCTGCTTCGGGGGTGGGCTCGGCTTCAACGTCGCTGCGGTCGCGGACCCCGACGTCCTGGTCAGCTACTACGGGTCCTCGCTGCCTCACCTGCTCGATCTCGTGCCGCAGGTCAGCGCGCCGAGCCTGCACCACTTCGGGCTCGCGGACGACTTCCTCATCCCCGAGGTCGTCGAGCGGATCCGGGGTGCGATCACCCGGGGACCCGCCGACGTGCACGTGGAGACCTACGAGGGCGCCAACCACGCCTTCGACAACCCCGACTACGGGATGCACGACCCGGAGGCGTCCGCGCTGGCCTGGCAGCGCACGCTGGACTTCCTGCACACGCACCTGCCCGTCTCCTGACCGGCCACTGGCCACCCACCGGCCGCCAAACGGCCGCCGATCGGCCGCCGATCGGCCGCCGATCGGCCGCCCTCGTGACGTGCTGGCTAGAGGCTGGGCTCCTCCGGTGTCGCGAGGGTCAGCACCGCATCGGTCACGATCGGCTGCTTCTCGATCTCGTGCTCCAGGTCCCGCAGCATGTAGGCGACCTGGGTCTCCGGGTGCTCGCCCTCGAGGTCGACGGCCGCGACCAGAAGCACCTTGCGTGGGCCGACGTACTCCAGGCGCATGTAGGCGACGCGCGCCACCTGCGGCATCGCCTTGACCAGGCCGATGGCGGAGTCGCGGAGCCGCGTGTCGCTCTCCTGCCCGGACAGGAAGCTGATGTTGCGGTTGATCAGGATCACGGCGACGACGCCGAGGAGCACCCCCACCAGGATCGAGCCGATGGCGTCGTACGCCGGGTTGCCGGTCAGCTGGTGCAGCAGGATGCCGAGCCCGGCGATCACCAGACCGACGAGGGCGGCGGAGTCCTCGGCGAACACCGCCCGCAGCGTCGGGTCCGACGTCGCGAGCGCGTGCTCGAGGATGTCCCGGTCCAGCGTCGCGGCCTCGCGGCGGGTCTGCCTGAACGCCTGCACGAACGAGATCCCCTCCAGGACGAAGGCGATGCCGAGGACCACGTAGGCCCAGAAGTACGACGTCTCCTCGGTCGTCGCGAACAGCGCCGATACGCCGTGCCACACCGAGACCACGGCGCCGGCCGTGAACAGCCCCAGTGCCGCGAACATCGACCAGACGTATGCCAGGCGCCCGTAGCCGAACGGATGCGATTCGTCGGGCTCCCGCCGCGCACGGCGCTCCGCGACCAGGAGAAGCACCTCGTTGGCGGTGTCGGCCCAGGAGTGCGCGCTCTCGGCCAGCATCGAGGCGGAGCCGGTGATCACCGCGACCACGGTCTTGGCCACGGCGATGGCGAGGTTGGCGGCGAAGGCGATGAGGACCGTCGTCGCGCTCTCGCCGCCGGACTGGGCCTCCCCGTCGGGGAGCGGTCCGGCCAGCTGCTGCTCTGTCATGACGCTCCTTGCGCACTCGGAGCGGTCCGTGTGCCCCCGGTCGTCGCCGCCGAAACCCAGGCGGTCCGCAGGCAGCCGACCGGTCAGGCCGCGACCGGCCGAGTCGGCGCATCCGCAGGGCCGCGACCGGCCGAGTCGGCGCATCCGCAGGGCCACGACCGGCCGAGTCGGCGCATCCGCAGGGCCACGACGGGCCGGGTCGGCGCATCCGCAGGGCCACCAGGTGACGGGCTCAGAGCAGCCGCACGAGCGCGGCCGAGGCGGCGGCGACCAGCACCACGACGATGAACGGCGCCCGCAGGAGGAGCGCGACCACGGCGGCTCCGAGGCCGACGAGCCGGGCGTCGAGGACCAGGTGCGGACCGGAGGCGAGCACCTGCACCCCGATCAGGGCGGACAGCAGGGCCACGGGAAGCAGGTCGGCGATGCGCTCGACGAGAGGTCGCTCGAGCACCCTCGGCGGCACGGACAGGCCCGCAAGCTTGAGCAGGTAGCAGCCTGCTCCGGCAAGGAGGATCGCTGTCCAGGTCATCGGTGTCTCCCCTTCCGCCGCCGTGCTCCTCGACCCGGGCTGCGGTCCGACGCCGCACCGACGACGACTGCCACCACAGCAGCCGCGAGCACCGGTACGCCGGCGGTGGTCACCGGCACCAGGCCGAGGGCCAGCGCGACCGCTGCGACCCCCACGACCCGGTTGAGCACACTGGTGAGCCGCGGCCACAGCAGCGCGAGGAACGCCCCGCCCACGGCCGCGTCGAGGCCGAACGTCCGTGGGTCCCCGAGTGCCGTTCCCGCCAGCGCGCCGCCGAGGGTGGCGAGGTTCCAGAGCACGAACACCGCGAGCCCTGTGGACAGGAACCCGACCCGGGCGGCCGACGTGCTCTCGCGGTTGACCGACATGGCGGTGGACTCGTCGATCACGAGGTGCGCCGCCGTCATCCTCCGCCAGCCGTGCCAGTCGAGCAGCGGGGCGAGCCGCAACCCGTAGAGGGTGTTGCGCGACCCGAGCAGCAGCGCGGTCAGGGCCCCCGACAAGGGGGCGCCGCCGGAGGCCACCACCCCGACGAGCGCGAACTGCGAGGCGCCGGTGAAGAGCAGCAGGGACAGGGCGCAGGTCTGCAGCACGTCGAGCCCGGCAGTGACCGAGAGGGCCCCGAACGAGATCCCGTAGGCGCCGGTTGCGAGCCCGACCGCGAGACCGTCCCGGATGATCGAGGACCGCTCAGCGGGGTCCAACGGGAGCTGCGTCCCGGTCACGACAGGCGTGGCTCGGCGAGGTCGGTGTGCAGGCGCACCTGCTTGACGAGCACCGACCCGTCGCCGTACAGGTCGAGCTCGCGGTGCGCGCCGTCCGCGGCCCAGCCCGCGCTCGTCAAGAAGGTGCGGCGTACGTCGTCCTGGGAGTTCAGCCACAGCACCGCGATGCCGAACCGGTCCGCGCGCAGCGTGTCGGCGCAGGCCTGCACGAGCCGCGAACCATGCCCCTGCCGGGTGTTCGCCGGGTCCACGAGGAGCTCGCCGACCTCACCCACCGCGATCGGGTCGAGGTCGGGGTCGGTGGCCGGCCCGGTGACGGCGAACCCGCGCACGGTCGAGCGTTCGAGGGCCACCAGCACCCGGTTGCGGGCGTCCTTCGGGGTGGCCAGCGAAGCAGCCCAGGCCGCCTCGAGCTGGTCCGCGTCGAGCTCGCGCAGCACGTCGGCGGGCAGCACACCCGCGAGGTCGTGCCGCCATGCGCGCACCTGGACACCGGCGATGCCGGCCGCGTCGTCGGTCCAGCCGACCCGGACCGAGACGTCGGCGCCGGGGCCGACGGGCGGCGTGGGGTGCTGGTGAGCAGTCATGTGAGCCATTCTCCCAGGCAGCCGATCGTGTGACACATGGGTCGCAGACGTGCGGTGTGTTGTAACAGTTTTACTGGTAGGCTTCGGTCATGTACGGCAACGACTTCGCCTCCCCGTCCGACGCCCCCTCGGCCAGCCCCGAGCCGGTCGAGCCCGGGCTCGAGGACTTCTGGCGGATCGTCGGCGAGGACGGCCGGATCGAGCCCCGCGACGCGATGCCCGAGGACTACCGCTCCTCGCTGGTGCGTCAGATCGCCCAGCACGCGCATTCGGAGATCATCGGGATGCAGCCCGAAGGGGAGTGGATCAGTCGGGCCCCGAGCCTGCGCCGCAAGGCGATCCTGATGGCCAAGGTGCAGGACGAGGCGGGCCACGGGCTCTACCTGTACGCCGCCGCGGAGACGCTCGGCGTGGACCGGGCCGAGCTCCTGGACATGCTGCACACGGGCCGGCAGAAGTACTCCTCGATCTTCAACTACCCGACGCTCACCTGGGCCGACATCGGCACGATCGGGTGGCTCGTGGACGGCGCCGCGATCGTCAACCAGGTGCCGCTGTGCCGGTGCTCCTACGGTCCCTACGCGCGGGCCATGGTGCGGGTCTGCAAGGAGGAGTCGTTCCACCAGCGGCAGGGCTTCGAGGCCCTCTACACCCTCTCGCACGGCACGCCGCAGCAGCACGAGATGGCCCAGGACGCGGTCGACCGGTGGTGGTGGCCGAGCCTGATGATGTTCGGTCCCCACGACTCCGGCCCGCACGCCACCGCCGGCCACACGGCGAAGTCGATGGCCTGGGGGGTCAAGCGGTTCTCCAACGACGACCTGCGCCAGCGGTTCGTGGACATGACGGTCCCGCAGGCCGAGGCGCTCGGGCTCACCCTGCCCGACCCTGACCTGCGGTGGAACGAGTCGCGCGGGCACTACGACTTCGGCGAGATCGACTTCAACGAGCTGTTCGAGGTGATCAAGGGCAACGGCCCCTGCAACGCCGAGCGGATGGCCAACCGGCGCCGCGCCCACGAGGAGGGCGCCTGGGTGCGTGAGGCGGCGACGGCGTACGCCGAGAAGACCGCTGCGCGCCGTACGGCGGGGGCCGCGTGAGCGGGCGGCGGGACTGGCCGCTGTTCGAGGTGTTCGTGCGCTCGCGTCGCGGGCTCTCGCACGTGCACGTCGGGTCCCTGCACGCGCCCGACGCGGAGCTCGCCCTGCGCAACGCGCGCGACCTCTACACCCGGCGCCAGGAGGGGGTCTCGCTGTGGGTGGTCGAGGCGTCCGCGATCACCGCGTCGAGCCCGCAGGAGAAGGACTCGTTCTTCGACCCGGCCGGCGACAAGATCTACCGCCACCCGACCTTCTACGACATCCCCGACGGGGTGGAGCACCTGTGACCAGCCGGGTCCCGCCCTCGTCCGCCGAGTCGCCGGAGGCACCGTCGGCTCCGACCCGGTCATCCTCTGAGAACCCGGCCCGTGCGCTGGCGGACTATGTCCTGGGGCTGGGCGACGACGCGCTGGTCGCGGCGCAGCGGATGGGCGAGTGGATCGCCAAGGCACCGCAGATCGAGGAGGACGTGGCGCTGGGCAACATCGCCCTGGACCTGCTCGGGCAGGCCCGCTCGCTGCTCACCTACGCCGGGTCGCTCCTGGACCCGCCCCGCTCCGAGGACGACCTGGCCTACCTGCGCGAGGCCGGCGACTTCCGCTGCGTGCACCTCGTCGAGCGGCCGGGCGGTGACTTCGGCGTCGCGGTGGCCCGGCTGCTGATCCTGTCGGCCTACCACTGCGAGCTGTACGCCGCCTTGTCGGCCTCCCGCGACGGCACCCTGGCCGGGATCGCCGCCAAGGCCGTCAAGGAGGTCGACTACCACCGCGACCACGCCACGTTGTGGACGCTGCGGCTCGGCGACGGCACCAACGAGTCGCACACGCGCATGCAGGCGGCGTTGGCCGCCGAGTGGCCCTACGTCGAGGAGCTGTTCGACGGCTCCCACCTGGACCCCGCGCTGGTCCAGCGCGGGGTCGCCGTCGACCCGGCCACCCTGCGGACCGCGTTCTACCGGCGGGTCTCCCAGGTCGTCGACCAGGCGACGCTGGTGCTCCCGGGAACCGTTCCGGCCGAGGGTGGCGGGCGTTGCGGCCGACACACCGAGCACCTCGAGTCCCTGCTGGCAGACCTGCAGGGCCTGACCCGCGCACATCCGGGGGCGACGTGGTGAGCACGGCGACGCGGTCCTCCTGGGAGGTGGCGGCCTCCGTCCTGGACCCCGAGGTACCGGTGCTGACCATCGAGGACCTCGGCATCCTGCGCGCCGTCGAGGAGGGCCCCGACGGCGTCACGGTCACCATCACCCCGACGTACTCCGGATGCCCGGCGATGGAGTCGATCCGCGACGACCTCCTGGCGGCGTTCGCGGACGCCGGCCGGGTCGACGTACGTGTCGAGTTCGTGCTGGCACCGGCCTGGACGACCGACTGGATGAGCGAGGAGGGCAAGCGGAAGCTGCTGGAGTTCGGGATCGTGCCGCCGCAGCCTCGAGTGCCCGGGCGCGTGTCCCTGACGCTGAGCCTGCGCTGTCCGCAGTGCGGGTCGCCGGACACCCGCGAGCTGAGCCGGTTCGGGTCGACGGCGTGCAAGTCGCTGTGGGTGTGCCGCGCGTGCCGGGAGCCGTTCGACCACTTCAAGGCGATCTAGTGGCGCCCACCCACTCGGTGTTCCACCCGCTGCGGGTCGCCTCGGTCGAGCCGGTGACCGACGACTCGGTGGCCATCACCTTCGAGGTGCCCGAGGAGCTGCGCGAGGACTACGCGTTCAGCCACGGCCAGCACCTCACGATCCGCACCGAGCTGGCCGGCGACGACGTACGTCGCAGCTACTCGATCTGCTCCCCGGCGGGCTCCGGGGTGCTTCGGGTGGCGGTGAAGAGGCTGCCGGGCGGCGCGTTCTCCGAGCACGCCCTCGACGTGCTCCGGCCCGGCGACGTGCTCGACGTGATGACCCCGTCGGGCCGGTTCTTCACCCCGCTCGACCCGGCCCACCGCAAGCACTACGTCTGCGTCGCCGCCGGCTCGGGGATCACGCCGATCCTCTCCATCGTGGCCAGCACGCTGGCCGTCGAGCCGCTGTCCTCGGTGACCCTGGTCTACGCCAACCGCACCCAGTCCAGCGTGATGTTCCTCGAGGAGGTGGAGGACCTCAAGGACGCGCATCCGGACCGGTTCCAGCTGATCCACGTGCTGTCCCGGGAGCCGCAGGAGGTCGAGCTGTTCTCCGGGCGGCTGGACGTGGCGCGGATGGGCCGCATCCTCGAAGGAGTCGTGCCGCCGGACACGGTGGACGAGTGGTTCCTGTGCGGGCCCCACGTGATGGTGTCGGACCTGCGCAAGCTGCTGGTCAGCGAGGGCGTGCCGAAGAAGGCGATCCACGCCGAGATCTTCCACGTCGAGCCATCCGGTCGGTCGCCCAGGGCCGGGCCCGCGGTCGCGGCGGAGCCCGGCGCCCCGGAGGACGCCGCCGGGGCGAAGGTCACTGTGACGTTGGACGGGCGGACCTCCACCTTCACGCTGGGGTCCGACGGTCCCGCCGTGCTGGACGCCGCCCTGCTGGTGCGCTCCGACGCGCCGTTCGCGTGCAAGGGCGGGGTGTGCGGGACCTGCCGGGCCAAGGTGCTCGAGGGCAGCGTCGAGATGGACACCAACTGGGCGCTCGAGCCGGACGAGCTCGAGAAGGGCTATGTCTTGACCTGTCAGTCGCATCCGAGCACCCCGACGCTGGTGCTGGACTACGACGCCTGACCCGGGCCGGCTCAGCTGGGGCCGGCTTCTGCGGGCCGGCCGGACACCTCCTCACGGTGCGTGCTTCGAGGGCCAGTCGCACAGCGCGGCGTCCAGCGCCCCGACCAGCCGCTCGAAGCTGCGGTCCACCGACCGTGCCATCGCGAACCCGCCACCTGTCTCCAGCGCGACCCAGCCGTGCAGCAGGCTGCGCAGCAGACGAGCGGCGTCGACCAGGTCCTCGTCGCGGTCGATGCCGTAGCCGGCCAGGACGTCGTCGAGCACGTCGAGGATCTCCCGGCTGGCCCGTGCGTGCTCCGCGTCGCCGACCCGCGGTCGCAGCAGGTAGCCGTAGCAGCCCGGATGGTCGCCGGCATAGCGTCGGTAGGCCGCCGCGATGGCCGCGGTCGCGTCGGCGCCCGCCTTGCCCGTGGCCGCCCGGCGGAGGGCTGCTCCGAGGTCCCGCGCGGCCACCACGGCGAGCCGGCCGTGGAGGTCCTCGAGCCCGCCGACGTGCTTGTACAGGCTCGGGAGCGCGACGCCGAAGCGCTGGGCGAGGGCAGCCAGGGTGAGCCGCTCCGGGCCGACCTCGTCGACGAGCCGGACCGCCTCCGCGACGACGACCTCGGTGGACAGCCCGGCTCTAGGCACCCGGGTCCTTCCGTCCGGCCCGGGCCAGCCGGTCCAGCGCGTCGGCGACCAGGCCGGGCGTCTGGGTCTGCGGGTAGTGCCCGACGCCGGGCGCCATCACGACCTCGGCATCCAGCGCACCACCGAGCCAGCCCGCCTCGGCCTGCGGGTCCTTCCAGTCGATGTCGTCGGAGCCCATCACCACGACCGCTGGAGCGCTGACCTTCGCGATCCGCGCCTCGGCAGGGGCGTGCGTGGTGCGGGTGGTGCGCACGAACGCCTTCCAGTGCCCGGGCCGGCGCAGGTTCTCACGCACGGCGGCAGTGTGCTCGTCGTACCCCTCCGGCCTGGTGCCCGGCGTCCACCTCGGGTAGTAGGCCATGAACGCCCCGGGGCCCCACGGCTTGGTCAGGGTCAGCCGGAACAGCAGCGTGCCCAGCCGCCCGGTCGGCGGGTTGCGCACGAACGGCCCGAGCAGTGCCAGGCCGAGCACGGCGCTCGGCTGCTCGGCCGCGGCGATCACCGCGGCGCCGGCGCCCATGGAGTTGCCGACGACGTACGCCGGTCCGCCGAGCGCCTCGACCAGCCCGAGCGCGTCGGAGGCGAGCGCCTCGTCGTCGTAGGAGGAGAAGGTCGTCTCGCTGTCCCCGTGACCGCGCAGGTCCAGGCAGGCGACGCGGTAGCCACGCTCGACCAGGAGCGGGGTGAGGTGCCGGTAGGAGGAGCGGAGCTCGCCCATCGCCGGCAGGCAGACCACCAGGGGTCCGTCGGCGGGGCCGCTCAGGTCATAGGCGATGCGCCCCTCGGGACGCTGGAGGAACTGGCTC
>JAICWH010000070.1 GCA_025934895.1 Nocardioidaceae bacterium
CTCGCCGACGGTGTCGAAGGCCTGCTCCACGAGGTCGAGCAGTGCGTGGTCCTCCGACTCGAGGTCGCCGGGCGGCGGGATCTCGCCGAAGCTCTTGGCGACCATGGATGCGGTGCGGTTGACCAGGTTGCCCCAGCCCGCGACGAGCTCGTCGTTGGTGCGGCGCACGAACTCGGCCCAGGTGAAGTTGCTGTCCTGGTTCTCCGGCCCGGCCGCGGAGATGAAGTAGCGCAGGGCGTCGGGCTGGTAGCGCTCGAGCATGTCGTGGACGTAGATCACCACGCCGCGCGAGGAGGAGAACTGCTTGCCCTCCATGGTCAGGAACTCCGAGGAGACAACCTCGGTGGGGAGGTTGAGGACGCCGTACTCCCCCGGCTCGCCTCCGCGGTCGCCGCGCCCGTCGTACGCCAGCAGCTCGGCGGGCCAGATCTGGGAGTGGAAGGTGATGTTGTCCTTGCCCATGAAGTAGTAGGACAGCGCATCCCGGTCGTTCCACCACTCGCGCCAGCGGTCCGGCTGGCCCTGACGGCGGGCCCACTCGATGGACGCCGACAGGTAGCCGATGACCGCGTCGAACCACACGTAGAGCCGTTTGGCGGGCAGCTCCCGCCAGCCGTCCAGGGGGACCGGGATGCCCCAGTCGATGTCGCGGGTCATCGCGCGCGGCCTGATGTCCTCGAGGATGTTCTGGCTGAACTTGATCACGTTCGGCCGCCACAGGCCGGTCGCCTCCCGCTCGTCGAGCCATCCCTTGAGGGCGGTCGCCAGCGCAGGCAGGTCGAGGAAGAAGTGCTGGGTCTCCACGAACTCCGGCACCTCCCCGTTGATCCTGCTGCGCGGCTCGATCAGGTCGGTGGGGTCCAGCTGGTTGCCGCAGTTGTCGCACTGGTCGCCGCGTGCGCTGTCGTAGCCGCAGATCGGGCAGGTCCCCTCGATGTAGCGGTCCGGCAGGGTGCGTCCGGTGGACGGCGAGATCGCGCCCTTGGTGGTGTGCTCGACCAGGTAGCCGTTGCGGTGCACGGTGGTGAACATCTCCTGCGCCACCGTGTAGTGGTTCGGCGTCGTGGTGCGGGTGAACAGGTCGTAGGAGAGCCCGAGGTCGTGCAGGTCCGAGACGATCAGGCGGTTGTTGCGGTCCGCCAGCTCACGCGGGGTGACGCCCTCGGCGTCCGCGGCCACCAGGATCGGGGTGCCGTGCTCGTCGGTGCCGGAGACCATGAGTACGTCGTGCCCGGCCATCCGCATGTAGCGGCTGAAGACGTCGGAGGGTACGCCGAAGCCGGCCACATGGCCGATGTGACGCGGGCCGTTCGCATACGGCCAGGCGACCGCGGACAGGACTCTGCTCATGTCGACGAGACTAGTGATCGAGGCAATCGCGATATCCCTCGCGGTCGTCCGCGCCCACGCTCGGTGCGGGCGACACACGTCGGGCCGAAGAGCCCTCGCCAGGAGAAGCCCGGTCTCAGGAGAAGTCCGGACCCTTCTCCCGCGTCCGCTTGAGCTCGTAGAACCCCGGGGTCCCGGCAACCAGGAGGACGCCGTCCCACAGCCTGCCGGCCGCCTCGCCCTTGGGCGCAGGGGTCACGACCGGCCCGAAGAAGGCAACCCCCTCGACGCTCACCACCGGGGTGCCGACGTCCATCCCCACCTGGTCCATGCCGGCGTGGTGGGACTTCTTGAGGTCCTCGTCGTACGCCGTGGTGTCGGCCGCGTCCGCCAGTGAGGTAGGCAGGCCGACCTCCTCGAGCGCCTCGACGATCAGCTGCCGGTCGATGTCACGCCCCTGCAGGTGGATGCGGTTGCCGAGCGCCGTGTAGAGCGGCAGCAGCACCTGGTCGCCCTCGGCCTGCGCGGCCGCGATCGCCACCCGCACCGGACCCCAGGCGGGCTCGAGCTTCTCGCGGTAGGAGTCCGGGATGTCCTTGTCGGAGTTCAGGTAGGCCAGGCTCATCACGTGGAACGACGGCGCGATGGGCCGCACCTTCTCCACCTCGAGCAGCCAACGGGAACTCATCCAGGCCCAGGGGCAGAGCGGGTCGAACCAGAAGTCGACGGGGGTGCGCTTCTGCTCGGCGGACTCGTGGCTCGTCTGGGTGGACTGGGTCATGACGGCTCCTCGTGCGTGGCTCGGGGGCATGGTCTGTGGGGCCTTGCACCTCTGCTCAACAGAGGCGCCCGATTGGGTTATTCCCCTCCGGCGGGTGGACAATCGAGCGCATGCCTGGAACCAACCTGACCCGGGACGAGGCGCTGATCCGCGCCGAGCTCCTCGAGGTCGACTCCTACGCGGTGCATCTGGACCTCGACCCGGGCAACCCGACGACGTTCGGCTCCACGACGGTGATCCGGTTCACCAGCCACCGCCCGGGGGCCACCACCTTCGCCGACCTGGTCGGCGCCACGATCCACGAGGTCACCCTCAACGGCCGCCGGCTCGACCCGAGCGCGGTCTACGCCCAGCATCGGATCACGCTGGACAGCCTCGAGGAGCACAATGAGCTCCGGGTGGTCGCCGAGTGCCCCTACAGCCACACCGGTGAGGGGCTGCACCGCTTCGTGGATCCGGCCGACGACCGGGTCTACCTCTACTCCCAGATGGAGGTCCCCGACGCGCGACGGGTCTTCACCACCTTCGAGCAGCCCGACCTGAAGTCGGTGTTCGCCTTCACCGTCACGGCCCCCGAGCACTGGAAGGTCGTGTCGAACTCACCGACTCCCGAGCCGGAGCCGGCTGCCGACGGACGGGCCGTGTGGCGGTTCGCGCCCACGCCCCGGCTCTCGACCTACGTCACGGCGATCGTGGCCGGGGAGTACCACGAGGTGCTCGACACCTACGTCGGCCAGCACGGCGAGATCCCGCTGGGCCACTACTGCCGCCAGTCGATGGCCGCCCACCTCGACGTGGAGGAGCTCCTCGAGGTCACCCGACAGGGGTTCGCCTTCTTCGAGGACGCGTTCGACTTTCCCTACCCGTTCGGGAAGTACGACCAGCTCTACGTCCCCGAGTTCAACAACGGCGCGATGGAGAACGCCGGCGCCGTCACCCTCCGCGACGACTACCTGCCGCGCAGCCGGCAGGCCCGGTGGTTCTACGAGCAGCGCGCGAACACCGTGCTCCACGAGATGGCGCACATGTGGTTCGGGGACCTGGTGACGATGAGGTGGTGGGACGACCTGTGGCTCAACGAGTCGTTCGCCGAGTGGGCCTCGCACCATGCGCTGGTCGCGGCGACCGCGTACGACGAGGCCTGGACCGGGTTCACGAACAACCGGAAGAACTGGGCCTACCGGCAGGACCAGCTGCCGACCACGCACCCGGTCGCGGCGGACAACCACGACCTGGCGGCCGTCGAGGTCAGCTTCGACGGGATCACCTACGCCAAGGGCGCCTCGGCTCTCAAGCAGCTCGTGGCCTGGGTCGGGGAGAAGGAGTTCCTGGCCGGCCTTCGCCGCTACTTCGCGCGGCACGCCTTCGGGAGCTCGGAGTTCGGCGACCTGCTCTCGGCGCTCGAGGAGACGTCCGGACGCGACCTGGGCTCGTGGGCGCAGGAATGGCTGCGCACCTCCGGTGTCAACACGCTGAGGGCCGACTTCGCGACCGACGAGGCGGGACGCTTCTCCTCGTTCGCGGTCATCCAGACCGCGGACCCGGCGACCCCGACCCTGCGCCGGCACCGCATCGGCGTGGGCCTCTTCGACCGCGACGGGTCCGGCCGCCTGGTCCGTCGTACGACGGTCGAGCTGGACGTGGTCGGCGAGCGCACCGAGGTCCTCGGGCTGGTCGGTGCGGACCAGCCGGACCTGCTGCTGCTCAACGACGGTGACCTGACCTATGCCAAGATCCGCTTCGACGAGCGCTCCCTGACCACGGTGCTCGGCTCGCTCGACACGCTCGAGGACTCGCTCGCCCGGGCCGTCTGCTGGGGGGCCCTGTGGGACATGACCCGCGACGCGCTTCTGCCTGCCACGGAGTTCGTGAACGCGGTGCTGCGCGGTCTGGCCGCGGAGACCGACGAGACCGCCGCCAAGCAGCTGCCGGTCTACGTGGAGGTGGCGATCGCCCAGTTCGCGGCCCCCCCGAAGCGGGATGCGCTGCGGGCGACCTGGGAGGCCGGCCTGCGCGGCCTGGTCGAGGAGGCCGGCCCCGGCACCGACCACCAGCTGACGTTCGTGCGGGCCTTCGCCGGGGTCACCGGCAAGCGAGTGCCACCGTCGTCCTACGGCGGTGCCGGTCGCAGCGACGAGGCGATGCGCCTGCTCGAGGGACTGCTCGACGGCACCGTCGTGCTGCCTGGGCTGGAGGTCTCCGACGACCTCCGGTGGGCTGCGCTCACCGCGCTGGCGGCACACGGCCGCGTGGACGCGGACCGGGTGCACGCCGAGCGGGTGCGCGACAACACGATCTCGGGGCAGGAGCGTGCGGCGGCCGCCCTCGCCGTGGTTCCGTCCGCGCAGGCCAAGGAGGACGCTTGGCACCGGGCGGTGGTCAGCGACGAGGTGGCCAACGAGACCCGGCGCAGCATCGCCTACGTCTTCGACGCGTCGGGTCAGGAGAGCCTGCTCGGGCCGTACCTGGAGCGGTACCTGGCGGCGGCGGACACGGTCTGGGAGGACAAGGGCACCCAGACCGCGTCGGCGATCCTGGAGTACCTGTTCCCTCGCTCGCTCACCAGCCGGGAGACCCTCGACCGGGTCGACGCCTGGCTGGCGTCGTCGCCCGCCAACGTGGCTGCCAAGCGATACGTCCGCGAGGCCCGCGACGACATCGCGCGGGCGTTGGCGGCCCGGGCCGCCGACGCCTGAGGGGCTAGCCGCCGTGCCGGGTGGCCGGCCGCCGGGCGTGCTCGGCGAGCTGCTGCACGCCCCGGGTGATCCCGCCCACCAGGTCACCGTCGGCGAATGCGGACTGCATGGTCAGGACGGCGAGCCGGACCTCGGCGTCGTCGAGGACGCGGTGCGCCTCGGTGCCGGTGACGACCTCCAGCATCCTGGCGGCCGGATCGACCATCACGAGCACGGACCGGTCGGGCGCCACCAAGGTGGCATGCAACCGCTCCGCGAACGGCCGCGTCTCGCCCTCGGACCTGCCTACGAACACCGAGAACTCGAGTCGGGACACGGTCTCGGCGTCCCGGATCGCCCGGTCGATGTCGTGCCGTTGTGCCGAGGTGAAGACCTCACCACCGGCCACTGTCGCCACCCCTGGAGGGGCCGGTGCCGGAACCGGTGTGGGGACCCGTGTCGGAGCCGCCGTCGGTGAGGGCCGGCTGCTCCGCCTTGTCGACGGCGTCCAGGCCGCCGCGCGGACCGCCGAACCAGGTGGGCTCCCCGCGCCACGCCTCGCCCGTGCGCTGGCGGTGCGCCATGGACGGCAGGTAGACGAGCAGGGTGATGATCACGATCAGCGCGAGCGGGATCGCGCCGAGCACCAGCAGGACGTGCAGGGTCGAGACGTGCGGCGTGTTCTCCCACGAGTCCGGTGGAGCCGCGACGGCGGCACCGGCCGTCATCGTGACGAGTGCGGCGGGGACCAGGGCGAGCAGCCGGGCAGCCCGTCGTGCACGGAGTCGCGAACAGGAGGATCCAGGACGGTTCGTCACCGGTCCAGGGTAGCGAACCCGGTTTGGCGCCAGCCATGTCGTCTCGTAACGTCGCGGCCATGACCGGCCCCTCGAGCGTCCTCGACGTGCCCGGGCCGTGGGTCGCGCTGGACCGCGGCGGCGACCTGATGCAGTCCTGGCTCGGTGCGCACTGGCGGCCGCAGCTCGTGAGCTGGCTGGTCACCAAGCCACTGGCGATCCTGGTGCTGGTCGTCCTGGCGGTGGTCACGCGCTGGTTCCTGCACCGGGTGATCGACCGGTTGGTGCACCGCGCCGCCGAGGGGATGGTGACCCCGGTGCTCCGGCGCCGCAGGGACCAGGCCGAGGAACCGCCGCTCCTGGTCAGCGGGCGTCGGGTCCAGCGCGCCGAGACGATGGGATCGCTGCTGAAGAGCGTCACCTCGATCCTCATCTTCACGGTCACCGCGATCACCGCGATCGCCGAGGTCGGCTACCCGGTGGGGCCGCTGATCGCGAGCGCCGGGGTGGCCGGGGTGGCGCTCGGGTTCGGCGCCCAGAGCCTGGTCAAGGACTTCCTGTCCGGAATCTTCATGATCTTCGAGGACCAGTACGGCGTCGGCGACGTCGTGGACCTCGGGGAGGCAACCGGCACCGTCGAGTCCGTCGGCCTGCGGGTGACGAGGCTGCGCGACGTGGCGGGCACGGTGTGGTACGTCCGCAACGGCGAGATCCTTCGGGTCGGCAACCAGAGCCAGAACTGGGCCCGCACCGTCCTCGACATCCCGGTCGCCCTCGACCAGGACCTGACCCGCGTGCAGGAGGTTCTGCGAGACGTGGCCCATGACCTGTGGGACGACGACGACTATCGCCACGTGATCATCGAGGAGCCCTCAGTGTGGGGGATCCAGGACCTGACACCGAACTGGGTGGTCGTCCGGGTGACGTTGAAGACCGCTCCGCTCGAGCAGTGGGCGGTCGCCCGGGAGATGCGCCAGCGGGTGAAGATCCGCTTCGACCACGAGGGCATCGCGCTGGCGCATCCCTCCGCCGCGCCCTGGGGCACTCCCGCCTGACCATCCCCTGCTCCTCGGAGCAGGAGTCAGGCGAGGGACGCGTCCAGGGTGATGGTCGTCCCGGTGAGCGCCTGCGACACCGGGCAGTTCTTCTTGGCGTCCTCGGCGGCCGACGCGAAGTCCTCGGCGCTCAGCCCGTCGACCCTGCCCACCACGGTGAGGTGGATGCCGGTGATGCCCTCACCCGGCTGGAACTTGACGTCCGCCTGGGTGTCGATCGACTGCGGCGGCGTGCCGGAACCGGCCAGCGCGTGGGACAGCGCCATCGAGTAGCACGCCGAGTGCGCCGCCGCGATCAGCTCCTCGGGGCTGGTCCTGCCGTTGGCGTCCTCGGCGCGGGAGGCCCAGGTGACGTCGTACGTGCCGATCCCGGAGGACTCGAGGGAGACCGATCCCTTGCCCTCCGTCAACGAGCCTTCCCAATGGGTCCTCGAGGTGCGGGTGGTGGCCATGGCTTCTCCTAGATGTGATCGGGTGCTCTTCGTCTCAACCCCGCTGATGCCGCACCCCAGCCTTGCCCGCGCCCGACACAATGGAAACGTGACAACCCCGGTGGACGGACAGCAGACGTTCTACGACGCGATCGGCGGCTTCCCGGTGATCGCCCGGATCGTCGCGCGGTTCTACGCCGGGGTCGCGACCGACGAGGTGCTGCGCCCGCTCTACCCGGAGGAGGACCTCGCCGACGCCCAGGAGCGGTTCACCCTGTTCCTCGTCCAGTACTGGGGTGGCCCGACGACGTACTCCGAACGGCGCGGGCACCCTCGGCTGCGGATGCGGCACGCGCCGTTCGCGGTGACGCCGCGCGCGAAGGAGCACTGGCTCCGGCACTTCCGCGCGGGCCTCGACGAGGTGCAGCTCCCGCCGGAGCTCGACGCGCAGTTCTGGGACTACGTCACCCACGCGGCCCAGTTCATGGTCAACACCTTCGAGGACGTGCCCGGCTCCCCCGACCCGGCGACCCGGCGCTAGTGGTCGAGGACCCGCGCCAGCCGTTGGCGCTCGAGCGGTCCGAGCGGCCGCGACCGCTTGGTCCCCAGGTCGAACGCGACCATTCGGACCTCGGCGTTCGAGTAGACCGCGCCCGCGTCCCCCGGCGCGTCGACGATGCGGCACGCGAGGTCGTAGGAGGAGGCGCCGACCCGGGTCACCCGGGTTTGCACGAGGTAGGGCTCGGGGCGGAACAGGATCGGCCGGCGGTAGTCCACGTCGATGCGGGCCACCACCTGGCGCTCGGTCGAGGCCGGCTCGAACAGCGTGTCCGGCCGCTCGCCGTCCGGTGCGAGTGACCGGAGGAAGTCGATGCGCGCCTCCTGGTAGTACTCGAAGTACTTCACGTTGTTGACGTGGCCGTAGACGTCGACGTCGGAGAACCGCACATGGCAGTGGTAGGTGTGCAGGCTCATGTCGCGCCCTCCGGCACAGGCTCCGGCTCCAGGAAGCGTTCGAGCACCACCCGCTCCTGGTCCCTGATCCGACGTGGGCGCTCCTCGGCGAAGACGTACGGCGTGAGCACCGTCCGGGCCCGCGTATAGACATGGCGTCCACCGTCGGGAAGCTCGTCGAGGATCTCGTAGGCCATCGTGAACGACGCGCGGCGGATCCGGGTCACCCAGCTCTCGATCCGCACCGGCTCGAACCGGAAGACAAGTGGCGAGACGAACTCCACCTCGTGGCGCACCACGACGGTGCCCTCTGCCAGCTGCTCGCCGCCCGTGGCCTGCGCGTGCACCCGGAGCATGTCCACCCGGGACTCCTGGAGGTAGTCCACGTAGGTCACGTTGTTGACGTGCCCCAGGGAGTCCATGTCGGCCCAGCGCAGCGGGCACAGGTAGATGTGTCGGGCCACGGGCGCATCCTCGCAGGTCCGGGTTCTAGGCTTGTGGGGCGTCCAGCGGCACGTTGGGCGGACCCGCCTAACCCAGGAGCAGCTCTTCATGCCTGAGGCAGTGATCGTTTCCGTGGCCCGCACCCCCATCGGCCGCGCGTTCAAGGGGTCGTTGAAGGACATGCGTCCCGACGACCTGACCGCCACCATCGTGCGCGCCGCCTTGGACAAGGTGCCCGAGCTCGATCCTGCCGAGATCGACGACCTGCTGCTCGGATGCGGCCTGCCCGGGGGCGAGAGCGGCTTCAACATGGGCCGGGTCGTCTCGCTGCTGCTGGGCTACGACCATCTGCCCGGAGCCACCATCACCCGCTACTGCTCGTCGTCCGTGCAGACCACCCGGATGGCGTTCCACGCGATCAAGGCCGGCGAGGGCGACGTCTTCGTCTCCGCCGGCGTCGAGACAGTCTCTCGCTTCGTCAAGGGCAACTCCGACAGCCTGCCGGACACCCAGAACCCGCGGTTCGCCGAGGCCGCGACGCGCACTGAGGAGCTCGCCCAGGGCGGGGCGGACTGGGAGGACCCCCGCACGGTGGGCAGCATGCCCGACGCCTACATCGCGATGGGCCAGACCGCCGAGAACGTCGCCCGGCTGCGGGGCCTGTCGCGTCAGGAGCTCGACGAGTTCGGGGTCCGCAGCCAGAACCTCGCCGAGCAGGCCGTCAAGAGCGGCTTCTGGTCCCGGGAGATCACGCCGGTGACAACTCCGGACGGCACGGTGGTCAGCCGCGACGACGGACCGCGTGCCGGCGTCACCCTCGAGGGGGTCAGCGACCTGAAGCCGGTGTTCCGTCCCGACGGCGTGGTCACGGCGGGCAACTGCTGCCCGCTCAACGACGGTGCGGCCGCCGTCGTGGTGATGTCCGACACCAAGGCCGCCGAGCTCGGGCTCACGCCGCTGGCCCGGATCGTGTCCACCGGTCTCACCGCGCTGTCCCCCGAGATCATGGGGCTCGGCCCCGTGGAGGCCGCCGGGCAGGCCCTTCGTCGTGCGCGCATGAGCATCGACGACATCGACCTGGTGGAGATCAACGAGGCGTTCGCGGCGCAGGTGGTGCCGTCCTACCAGGACCTGGGCATCGATCTGGACCGGCTCAACGTCAACGGCGGTGCCATCGCGGTGGGTCACCCGTTCGGGATGACCGGGGCCCGGCTGCAGAACACGATGATCAACTCGCTCCAGTGGCATGACAAGCAGACCGGTCTGGTGGCGCTGTGCGTCGGCGGCGGTCAGGGGATGGCTCTTGTGCTGGAGCGCCTCAGCTAGCCGTCTCGGCCCGGTCCCTGGTCTCGGCGCGCGTCCCGTCGTGCGGACGTCGTACGGCGGCCCCCGGCCCTGCCCCGGCAGAGGTCAGGGGCCGCACGACTCACGGGTCAGGCGGTGGCGTCCTGCTGGAGAACCGCCTCGATGGCGATCACGATGTCGACCTTGTCGCCGACGAGGAAGCGGCCGCCGTCCATCGGGATGTTGAAGTCGATGCCCCAGTCCCTGCGGGACAACGAGGTGACGCCCTCGAAACCGATCCGGGTGCCGCCCCACGGGTCGGTCTCGACGCCGAGGAACTCCACGTCGAGGGTGACGGGCTGGGTGACGCCCTTGAGCGACAGGTCACCGGTGAGGAGGAGGCCGTTGCCGCCCTTCACGACCTTGGTAGAGGTGAACGTCATGGGTCCGCTCTTCTCGACGTCGAAGAAGTCGCCCGACCGAAGGTGCGCGTCACGGTTCGGCTCGTTGGTGTTGATGGAGTTGAGATCGATGGTAGCCGTCGCGGAGGGGCTCTCGCCGGTCACAACCAGACCCTCGAACTTCTCGAAGCGGCCACGGACCTTGCTCATCAGGTGGCGGGCGGTGAACCCGACCTCGGAGTGGCTGGCGTCGACCGACCAGGTGCCGACCGGGATGTTGGTGCTCTGCACGACATCGATACTCATGGTGTCTCCTCGACTAAGAGTTGATCCTTCAACTGTTACCCTCACTCTACCACATACTTCAACCTTCAACTACCGACCTTGTAAACTTCCTTCCATGACTGAGGAGAGTCCGGACGTGAGGTGGCTGGACGAGGAGCAGCAACGGTCCTGGCGAGCGTTCCTGGTCGGGACGACGCTCCTGATGGACCGGCTCGACCGTGAGCTGCGCGAGCAGCACCGCCTCTCGTTGCCCGAGTACGAGATCCTCGTCCGGCTCTCCGAGGCCAAGGGGCACCGCATGCGGATGGCGATGCTCGCGGACTCCGTGAGCCACTCGCGCTCGCGGGTGACGCACACGGTCTCACGGATGGAGACGGCCGGACTCGTGGTCCGTGACACCTGCCTGGCCGACGGCCGGGGCGTCGAGGCCGTGCTCACCGAGCAGGGTCGACAGGCGTTGAGAGACGCTGCCCCGACGCATGTCGCCGGGGTACGACGCTTGCTGGTCGACCTGGTCGACGACGAGGACTTCCAAGCCGTGGGACGGGTGTTCAACGCCGTGACGGACGGGCTGATCGAGGGCAACCCGGCCATGGACATCCGCTAGCCCCCGCTAGCTCCCACCGTCACCACCACCACAGCGACCCCCAGCCACCTGCCCCCCACCGCCCCCGTGCCGACCCGGCGCATCCGCAGGCCCCCACCCCGCCGACCCGGCGCATCTGCAGGGGATGACACAGGCGTCGGCTACTCGGCGTTCCTGGTCTTCCTGGGTCGGGTAGACCTTGTGGTCAACTTGCGAGGGCCAGGGGCCGCCGTACAGACGGCGGTGAACACAAAAGGGCACGCAGCTCGCGGTCCTGTTGATCCTCCACCTCGGCTACCCCGCGGCCCTGCGAACGCGCCGGGTCGACAGCCCCCGGCCCTGCGAACGCGCCGGGTCGACAGCTCCCGGCCCTGCGAACGCGCCGGGTCGACGTTGGTTGGTTGGGGGTCAGTCGCGGGTCAGCCTGCGGTGGGTGACCCGGTGCGGTCGGGCTGCCTCCACGCCGAGCCGCTCCACCTTGTTTGCTTCGTAGGACGCGAAGTTGCCCTCGAACCAGAACCACCGGCCCTCGTCCTCGTCGTCACCTTCCCAGGCCAGGATGTGCGTCGCCGTGCGGTCCAGGAACCAGCGGTCGTGCGAGGTGATCACGGCGCAGCCGGGGAACTCCAGCAAGGCGTCCTCCAGGGACTGAAGCGTCTCCACGTCGAGGTCGTTGGTGGGCTCGTCGAGAAGCAGGAGGTTGCCGCCCATCTTCAGGGTCAGCGCCAGGTTGAGACGGTTGCGTTCACCGCCCGAGAGCACCCCGGCCTTCTTCTGCTGATCCGGCCCCTTGAACCCGAAGGAGGCGATGTAGGCACGGCTCGGCATCTCGAAGCTGGCGACCTTGATGAAGTCGAGGCCGTCCGAGACGACCTCCCAGACGTTCTTCGACGAGTCGATGCCGCCCCGGCTCTGGTCGACGTAGGAGATCTTGACGGTCTGGCCGACCTTCAGCTCGCCGTCGTCGGGCTTCTCCTCGCCGGTGATCATCCTGAACAGCGTGGTCTTGCCGACGCCGTTGGGACCGATCACGCCTACGATGCCGGCCCGGGGGAGCTTGAAGTCCAGGTCGTGCATCAGGATCCTGTCACCGAACCCCTTCGTCAGGTCATCGGCCTCCAGCACCACGTCACCAAGCCGCGGGCCCGCCGGGATGTTGATCTCAGACAGGTCGATCTTGCGGTTGCGGTCCGCCTCGGCCGCGAGCTCCTCGTAACGAGCCAACCTCGACTTGCTCTTCGCCTGGCGCGCCTTGGGGTTGGAGCGCACCCACTCCAGCTCGCGCTCGAGCATCCGGGAGCGCTTGGCGTCCTTCGCTCCCTCGATCTTCAACCGCTGCTGCTTGGTCTCCAGGTAGGTGGAGTAGTTGCCCTCGTAGGGATGGGCCTTGCCGCGGTCGAGCTCCAGGATCCAGCTCGCCACGTTGTCCAGGAAGTAGCGGTCGTGGGTCACTGCCAGCACGGCACCCGGGTAGCTCGCCAGGTGACCCTCCAGCCATTGCACCGACTCGGCGTCCAGGTGGTTGGTCGGCTCGTCGAGCAGCAGCAGGGAGGGCTGCTGAAGCAGCAGCTTGCACAGCGCCACTCGGCGGCGCTCCCCACCGGACAGCTGGTCGACGAGTACGTCGGGCGGGGGGCAGCGCAGCGCGTCCATCGCCTGGTCGAGACGACTGTCGAGGTCCCAGGCGTTGGCGTGGTCCAGGTCGGCCTGCAGGTCCCCCATCTCGGCGAGCAGCCTGTCGTAGTCCGCATCGGGGTCGGCGAGCTCCTCCGAGATCGCGTTGTAGCGGTCCAGCTTGCCCTTGATCTCGCCCACAGCCTCCTCGACGTTCTCGAGCACCGTTCGACCCTCACTCAGGGGCGGCTCCTGCTGCAGCATCCCCACGGTGGCGTCGGGGTCGCGGATCGCGTCGCCGTTGGACGCGTGGTCGAGTCCGGCCATGATCCTGAGCAGGGTGGACTTGCCGGTGCCGTTGGGTCCGACGACGCCGATCTTGGCGCCGTGCAGGAAGGAGAGGGTGACGTTGTCGAGGACGACCTTGTCACCGTGGGCCTTGCGCACGTTGCGCAGCGTGAAGACATACTCAGCCATGATCAGCCAGCGTACGTGGGGCGGGTCGCGTGCTGAAATCGGCCCGCGCGACGCCTCACCGGGCGGTCAGGCCACGTGGCTGGCAGGTGTCCCGGTCGTCTGTGTGCGCTGCTGCCCGAAGCTGTCGAGCTGGGGCAGGTCGACCCCCTGGCCGTGGAGCAGCTCCTTGACAGTGCTCTCCGTCTCGTCCTCCGCCTCGGGACGCTCTGCACGGGCGGCCTTGACGAAGGCGGTGGTGCCCCGGCTGAGGTCGTGCCCCACGTGGCTCGCCTCCACGACGTAGGTCACGGAGCTCTGCCCGTCCTCCCGCTCCCACACGTCGGTGCGGAGCCGGCCGTGCACCAGGATCGGCTCACCCTTGCGCACCGAGTCGCGCACGTGGTCGGCGAGCGTGCGCCAGCAGGTCACCGAGAACCACGACGTCGGGCCGTCCACCCAGTCGCCGTTGCGCTTGCGGATCCGCGGCGTGGTGCCCACCCTCAGGTTGGCAACGTTGCCCTGCGCCGTCTCCCGGTGGACGACGTCGTTGCCGACCCAGCCCTGGAACGTCACGAATGCCTCGTTCATCGCGTTGGCTCCTCGCCTGTTGAATGCCTTGGTGCCCCCACCCTCTCGCGGCGTACGACGGGCGGCCGGGGCCGATCCAGGACCGGTGGACGAGCGGCACACCCACGCACCTGGGGACGAAACCCGGCCACCGGGGCCAGGCCGGACCGACAGGCGAGGTCAGCGCAGAGCCGCAGCCAACCCCGACCGGGTCGCGCGGTAGGCCTCGAGCTCGGCCTGCACAGGCTCCACGACCAGGGCCTCGGTGACCTCGGCGATGGCCCCGCGCAACCGACGGTCCGCTGATCTCGCCTTGGCCCGTGCGGACAACCGGACCACCAGGGCGCAGAGCAGTCCCAGGACCACGCCCGCGACGACCCCCCCGAGCAGCATCAGGGTGGGAACCGGGAAGCTGCGGTAGCGCGGTGTCGTGGGCGCCGGCATCTGCAGGTAGCCCATCACCGCGAGGCCGGCGAGCCACAGCCCGCCGGCGAGCGCGACGAGCACCAGCACCCACTGGAGGAACCGGACCACCCGCCACCACGCCGGGGTGCGGGCCACGCCGAGGTCCGTCGACGTGACCGCCTTGTCGAGCTCGTCGCCGAGGTCGGGCAGCCGGGCGACGGACGCGCGGCGCACGGCGTCGGCCCAGGAGGGGGACAGCTGGGCGCCGACGTCGTCGGAGACCGCCCGCACCGCGGTGTCGACCCGGGCCCGTTGCACGAGCGTCGCCTCGGGCACCGAGGCGCGGGAGGTGGTGGTGAGCTCCTTCCCACGGCTGCCCAGGTCCAGGTGCAGGCGGCGCAACGGGTCCGGCTTGAGCCGGCTCAGCCAGGACGTCACCGGCCACCCCGTCGCTTGGGCCGCCCGACGCCTGGTCGACTGCTCGACCGCCCGCACCACCGTCGGGACGCCGGCGGCGTCGGCGAAGGCGTCCACGAGCTCGGCCTTGCGTGCTCTCCCCAAGCCACCCGGGTCCGCGTCGCCGTTCACCTGCTGCATCCGGGTGGCCACCGCGGACACGTCGGCCATCAGCCGCGCCTTGACGGCCTTCTTGGCCCGGACCTCACCGGCGATGGCCGACTTGAGCAGGGGAACCCCGTCGCCGTGGCGCGCCGACGTGGGGATCACCCGGACCGTCTCCAGGCCGTCCGCGGCGAGCAGCCGCCTCAGGTCGTTCACCATCGTCGCGCGCCGGTCGGTCGGCACCTCGTCGATGTGGTTGAGGGCCACCAGCATGATGTCGCGGTGGCCCGCGAGCGGCCGCAGATAGCGGTCGTGAATGGCTGCGTCGGCGTACTTCTGCGGGTCGAGCACCCACACCAGCAGGTCGGCCAGCTTGACGAGCCGGTCCACCTCCACGTGATGGGCGACCTCGGTGGAGTCGTGGTCGGGCAGGTCGAGAAGCACCAGCCCGTCGAGGTCGTCATCCGGGCGCGGCTCGTCGAGCATGCTGTCGTGCAGCACCTGGTGCCGCTGCGGCACACCGAGCCAGCCGAGCATCTCCTCGGCTCCGTCCGTCCCCCACGCGCAGGCCATCGTCCACGACGTGGTCGGGCGACGTACGCCGGTCGCGGAGAGCTCCATCCCGGTCAGAGCGTTGAACATGGAGGACTTTCCCGACCCCGTTGCGCCCGCGAGCGCGACGACGGTGTGGTCCCCCGAGAGCCGAAGCCGTTCACCGGCGCGACGGGCGACGGCGACGGCCTCGTCGACCAGTGGGTCCGGCAGTCGCCCCCGGGCGCTCCGGGCAGCCTCCTCGAGCCCGTCGATGCGGTCGGTCACGTCACCGCCGCTGCCGGTCACCAGCCTCCTGGCGCCGCTGACCAGCCCGGCCAGCGACGAGCTCATCGCCTGCCCCGGTGCGGCCGGGTGCGCAGGGGGTGGTCCGCGACCCGCAGGTCGTCGACACCGCGTGACGCCTCGCGCAGGCGCTCGACCGCGTTCTCGTCGAGCCCCAGACCCTCGAGCACGCCAAGGTAGCGGGACCGCTCGGCGTCCATCAGCTCGCTGACCCGCTCGCGGAGGTCGCGGCGCGCCTGCTCGGCCAGCCGGCGTACGGCTTGGTCACCGAAGACCGCCTCGAGCAGCTTCTGGCCGACCACGGCGCTCCCCCCGGCGATGCCCACCTCGGCGCCGGAGACGCCCGCGGTGTGGGCGAACACGACGACCATCAGCGCCACCGACAAGCCGTTGAAGCCGAACGCCAGGAAGCGCGCCGTCGAGCGCTTGTCGGCGCCCTCGGTGCGGACCATCTCCAGGACGCCGTGCTGCCAGTCCCGTACGGCGCGCTCGGCTCGAGCCCGGAAGTCCCGGGAGGCGCGGCCCAGGTCGCGCCCGGAGTCCTCGAGGAGGTGCTGGCCCGCGGACACCGAGCGCCAGGACGCCTCGGTGCGCTCCGCGGCGTTCTCGGCGTGCTCGAGGATGAGGGTCTCCAGCCCGGACTCGACCGCCACCGTCACTCGCTCGGCCGACTGCGGCTTGCCGCGCATCCAGCCGACGACCCGGTCGCGCAGCCAGCCGACCTTGGTTTCCAGCGAACGCAGCAGCTCGCCGGTGCCGACGAACTCCTGCCACCGGGCCAGCACCTCACCGCGCAGCAGGGTGCCGTCGGCGGACGCGTCGTCGACGCGGGCGACGGCCTCCTCGTAGGACCGGTCCGCGTCCTCACGCAGCCGGGCCGCCATCGCAAGCTGCTCGGCGGCTGCGTCGGCGACCTCGTGAGTCCGGCGTGACAGCGAGCGCACGGCGCCGTCCAGGGTCTGCTTCACGACGCCCGCGCGCGCGTTGGCATCCGCCGCGAGCGCCACGAGCCAGGTGCGGATCTCGGCGACCTGCTCGGGACCCAGGAGGCCGTCGTCGCTCACGGCCCCCTCGGTGACCGTGAACAGCGGCGAGTCACGCAGCCCGCGGTCGGTGAGCATCCGGGCGAGGTGACCGCTGACCTCGGCCACCGCCTCGGGGGCGGTCCGGTCCAGCACGATGGCGACGGCCGTGCTGCGCTCGGCGGCCGCCTTCAGGAAGCCCCACGGCACCTGGTCGGCGTACCGGGCGGCGGAGGTCACGAACAGCCACAGGTCGGCCGCCGCCAGCAGCTCGGCAGCCAAGGTCCGGTTGCGCTCCTCCACGGAGTCGATGTCCGGCGCGTCGAGGATGGCCAGACCTTCGGGGACCGTGTCGGCGGAGACCAGCTGCAGCGCGCCCGGGTCGCCCGTGGCCCGGGAGGTGCGAGCCAGCCCGGGCAGGATGCGCAGCTGGTCGAACCACGCCAGGTCGGCGGGGTTGTGCACCAACACCGGCGAGCGGGTCGTAGGTCGCAGCACGCCGGGTTCGGTGACCCGGCGACCGACGAGCGAGTTGACCAGCGTCGACTTGCCGGCTCCCGTGGACCCACCGACCACGGTCAGCAGCGGCGCCTCGATCTGCGCCAGCCGCGGCAGCACGTAGTTCTCGAGCTGGTCGACCATCTCGCGACGCATGGTGCGGTGCTGGTCCGCGTCCGGTAGGTCGAGCGGGAAGGAGACACCGGCGAGCGCCTCGCGCATCCGGGTCAGGGCCGACACCATCGCGGAGGTGCCGCTCGCTGCCGACGCGGGACCGTCCGTGGACTGGCCGGGCATCGGCGCCGGGACGGACGTGCTCACCGTCCTGGACCCCACGACGTCGACGGAGGCGTCGACCAGGGGGTGGGCGCTGGCTGCGGGAAGCCCACGTAGGGCCGCAGCGCCCGCAGCCGGCGGACCATCACCGCTCCGCGCTCCCCGGTGTCGGCCGGAGCCGTCCCGCGCAGGTAGCGGTCATGCAGAAACCCCAGCTCGACGGCCTGCTGCTGGTACTCGCGCATCACCCGGTCGGCCATCGGCCCACCATGCGCTCGGGCGAGCCGGCGGCTGGCCCGGCGCGCGGGAAGCCTGACCAGCCAGGGCACTTCGGCAGGGTCGATCAGCCCGCGGCGCGCGCAGTCACTGAGGCTGCGGGTCAGCATCCGGCCCTCCCGTCCACGGGCCCAGATCGCGAAGCCGGCCAGCAGCAGGAACGCAGGAACCATGGCGAACAGGTAGGTGAGCACGAACAGCCGGCCTCCGTTGAAGGAGGCAGACGCGTTCCAGCTGCCGTGGGCGATCACCGCTCCGACGTACCCCAGAAGCGGCGCCAGGAACCTCACCGCCCGCCGACGCGTCACCACGGCGATGCCCACGCCGATGCCGGTCAGGGACGTGAACAGCGGATGCGCGAACGGGCTGAAGACGCCGCGTACGACGAACAGGGTGGTCGCCGAACCGAGCCCGCCGGGCCCCATGGCGTGACCGCCCATGTAGGCGCCGCCGAGGTACAGGATGTTCTCGCTGAAGGCGAAGCCCACGCCGACGAGCCCGGCGTAGACGATCCCGTCAAGGACCCCGTCGATGACCCGACGACGGGTCACCAGCAGCAGCACGACGAACAGCCCCTTGGCGCCCTCCTCGGTGATCGGCGCGACGATCACGCCGGTCCAGGTGTCAGGTGTCCTCAGGATCGACCGGTCGGCCAGTTGAAGGACCAGGGCGGCCGCGGTGGCGACCAGCGCGCCCCAGCCGAACGCCATCACCAGCAGGGGGACGGGCTCGGGCTCGTAGCGGTCGAGCCACAGGAAGCAGGCGATCACCGGGCCCACGGGCAGGGCGGCCAGGATGACGCCGACCGCGAGGGCGCCGGGCGCGTTGGACAGCACCAGGACCAGGGACATCACAGCGGCGCCGACGAGCATCGCGAGCGACACGAGAACGGTGAAGAGCACGTTCCCACGGCGGCGCGGACGACGCAGCAGCTCGCGAGGGACGGTGGCCGGGGAGGCCCACGGCCCCGAGGAGAACGCCTGCGGCCCGGTCATCGGCCCAGCATATCGGCGCAATCGGGGCCTCCTCACGCCCGGCGGCGTGCTCGGCAGCGCTCGTTGAAGCGGCCACTGGTCGTAGAGTGAACGGATGAGCAGGCATGACGCGACCAGCCCGGACCAGAATCTCGGCGGGGCGGAGCTGACCACAGAGCCGCACGACCAGGACGTGCCAGAGGCCTACGCCGCGTTCATGCGTCAGGGTTGGGGCACGCGCGACCTGGACCTCCACCGGGAGCCGGTCGCGGACCGCACGGCGGAGCGACGGGCGCGGATCGCCGAGGCCTTCCCCGACGAGCGGCTGGTGCTGCCCGCCGGCACGTTCAAGGTGCGCTCCAACGACACGGACTTCCGGTTCCGCGCCGACACCGCGCACGTCTACCTGTGCGGCAACCTGACCAGCGACGCCGTGCTGGTGATCGAGGCCGGCGAGTCGGTTCTCTACGCCCGACCGCGCTCGTCGCGGAGCACCGACGAGTTCTTCCGGGACCGTCGCTACGGCGAGCTGTGGGCTGGGCGCCGCCCATCCCTGCCGGAGATGTCGGACTCGCTGGGCCTCGAGGTGCGTCACCTCGCCGAGCTGGAGGAGCGGCTCGAGAGCCCAGCCAAGACCCGGGTGCTGCGCGGTGTCGACGGCCTCGTCGATGCGACGATCAGCCCGGACCCGGGCCGGGACCACGACTTCAGCCGCGTGCTCTCGGAGATGCGGCTGGTCAAGGACGCCTGGGAGCTCGAGGAGCTGCAGGAGGCCTGTGACATCACCGCGCTGGGGTTCGCCGACAGCGTCCGCGAGTGGGACGAGGTGCTTCGCTACGGCGAGCGCTGGCTGGAAGGGACCTTCTTCCGGCGCGCCCGGGCGATGGGCAATGACCTGGGCTACGACTCGATCGTCGCAGGCGGCTCCCACGCGACGACTCTGCACTGGACCGACAACACCGGCCCGGTGACCCCAGGAGACCTGCTGCTGCTCGACATGGGCGTGGAGGGGCGCAACCTCTACACCGCGGACGTCACTCGCACGCTGCCTGTTGACGGGACGTTCACGTCGGTGCAGCGCGACCTCTATGGGCTGGTGCTTCACGCCCAGCAGGCGGGGATCGACGCCGTACGTCCGGGTGCCGCCTTCCAGGACCCACACGACGCCGCGATGCGTGTGCTCGCGCACGGACTCGAGGACCTCGGGCTGCTTCCGGTGTCCGCGAAGGAGGCGCTGGACCCGGACAGCAAGGTCTACACACGCTGGACTCTGCACTCGACGAGCCACATGCTCGGGCTGGACGTGCACGACTGTGCGTCCGCCGCGCCGGAGCGCTACAAGCTCGGAGACCTGGCCGAGGGGATGGTGCTCACCGTAGAGCCCGGACTCTACTTCCAGGAGGACGACCTGCTGGTCCCCGAGGAGCTGCGGGGGATCGGCATCCGCATCGAGGACGACATCGTCGTCACAGCACACGGTGCGCGCAGCCTGTCCGCGTCGCTCCCCCGCGACCCCGACGCGGTCGAGGCCTGGATGGCGGCCCTGAGAGCCTGACCGCGCGATCGTCCGACGGCTGCCGAACGCAGCCGACCACTAGGATGCCGAGCGGTGGGTGAGCACCGACCAGCCCTCGTAGCTCAGCTGGATAGAGCGCCGGACTTCTAATCCGATGGTCGCAGGTTCGAGTCCTGCCGGGGGCGCCGTGTGTCTGTACGAGCCACCCGATGCCAGCAGGACCCGGGCTGCCTTCTGACGGCTCGGGCCCGCGCGTCGCTCCTGTGCCTCGCTGCTGGGGCTCGCTAGCAGCAGTGGTCGGCGCCCTCTGGGGTGGGGTCGCAGCCGTCGCAGCCCACCTCGGTCCCCGAGCCCTCCACTCCCAGGCATGCCCGGCATGCCCGGCATGCCCGGCATCCCCGGCTTGCCTATCCCTCCCCGGAGCCCATCGTCGTGCCGGGCATGTCCATGGTGTCCAGGACCGCAAGGTTCTGCCGGCGCGCTCGCGGAGGTCGACGATCAGGTCCGCCCGCTCTGCCGAGGCGAGTAGGAGCCCACCCTCGGGCAGCTCGGCGGGGGCGCCGAGCAGCCCCCCGTCGCTCGTAGAACTCGGACGTCTCCGTCTCCACCTTGTGCAGGACGCGGCCGGTGAACTCGTTGTGCTCGTCGAGCTCGAGGTTGCGGTCCGCGATCATCAACGGCACCTCGTCGGCGCCCGCGGCAGACCCAGGTCGTCCTCGACGGTGTCGCGGATGAACCACCTGCCAGCCAGCCCGGCGTGCACGTTCAGGCGTGTGACGCCCGTCGCGTGGTCGTGGTACCAGGGCATGGTGGCCCGCGGCTGGTTCGGGTAGCGGCCGGTCGCGGTCTCGCCGGCCTGCAGGCAGTTCTCCGTCCAGCCGTCCGACGAGCCTGCGACGCGGGCGCCGTGCACATGGACCACATTCCAGGGGTGAGCGCGGCGACCTTCGCGTTGTGGGTCCCGCCAACCTCCGGGGTGGTTCTGAGGGTTGGTGGAGCGTCGTCGACAGCCACGACGGGGTACGGCGTGGTTGCCATCGCGCTGCTGCTGACCCAGTCGACCTCGAGCTCTCGGCCGCCCGTCGGTTGC
>JAICWH010000149.1 GCA_025934895.1 Nocardioidaceae bacterium
CCTCGTCGAGGTACGACGATCGCGTCGGCGTCGCAGGACCGTGGCGGCCTACCGCGACGAGGACAAGGTGGTGGTCCTGGTCCCCGCCCGGCTGTCGCGTGCGGAGGAGGAGGAGTGCGTCGCGACGATGCTGGCCCGGCTTGAGCGCTCGGAGCAGCGTCGCCGGCCCAGCGACGTCTCCCTGGCGCGCAGGGCAGGCGACCTGAACAACCGCTACCTCGACGGCGGGGCGACCCCGTCCACGGTGCGCTGGGTGCAGAACCAGAGCACCCGCTGGGGCAGCTGCACGCCGAGCGACCGGACGATCCGGCTGTCCACCCGGCTGATGGGGATGCCGACGTGGGTCATCGACTACGTGCTGGTGCACGAGCTCGCGCACCTGATCGAGACCGGGCACACGCCGGCGTTCTGGTCCTGGGTGGACCGGTTCCCGCGCGCCGAGCGCGCCAAGGGGTTCCTCGAGGGGGTGGCGGCGGCCGCCCGGCTCGGGGTCGAGGCGGACGAGCCGGACTGCTCCCCCGAGGGAGCGGCCCAGCTGGGGGCCGCGGACCGCTGACGGCCGATCGGCGGCCCACCGGCTGACGTCTCCTGGCTAACCTCCCACCGGCGGACGTCTCACCGGCGGACGTGACCGGGCCGGACCCGGTCGAGCGCTCGGTCCACGAGCGTCCGCATGGTCGGCTCGTCGGTGGGCAGGGCCTCCACCGGCCACCAGCGGAGCTCGAGAGACTCCTCGCTCACCGCGTGCCGGGCGTCCGGCGGGGCGACCGCGAGGAACCGCACGTCGAGATGCCGGACATGTTCCGCGGCGCCGCAGAAGCCGACGTCGTGGCTGTCGAGGTGCAGCGGCTCGGGATCGAGCTGGAGGCCGGCGATGCCGGACTCCTCGGTCGCCTCCCGCAGGGCGGCTCCGGCGAGCGTCGTGTCCCCGGGCTCGCAGTGGCCGCCGAGGTGGAACCACCGCCGCGCCTTGGCGTGCAGCGTGAGCAGGACCTGGGTGTGGTCGGCGGAGAGCACCAGGGCGCCGGCGGTGATGTGGTCCGGCCGGTGGTCGCGAGACAGCCCGTCCCGGTCTGCGGTCAGGTGGTCGACGTACGCCTGCCGTAGGCGGTCCTGTCCTGGGTCCCGGGTGCGCCAGCCGCGCAGGGTCGCCAGGGCGTCGTCGCGCAGCGTCGTCACTTCTTCGGTGGGCCGCCGGTGTCGTCGGGACCGGCCTCACGGTCCAGGAGGTCGGCGACGGCCGCGTCGAAGGCCTCGTCGGTGAGCATCTCCGAGGTGGGCGCCGAGCCCTCCTGGAAGCCGAGCGGGTCGTCGAGGTCCGCCGAGGTGGGCAGCAGGTCCGGGTGCGACCAGACGGCGTCGCGGGCCGCCTGGCCCTTGCGGGACCGCAGCGACCCCCACAGGGCGGACGCGTCACGCAGCCGCCGCGGCCGCAGCTCGAGCCCGACGAGGGCGGCGAACGCCGACTCGGCCGGCCCGCCCGCGGCGCGACGGCGGCGCACCGCCTCCTGCATCTTCGCCGCGTCCGGCATCCGGGACTCGGTGGCCTGCCCCACGACCTCGTCGACCCAGCCCTCGACCAGGGCGAGGGCCGTCTCCAGCCGGATCAGGGCAGCCTGTTGCGCCGGGGTCTTCTCGGGCTCGAACAGGCCGCCCTCGAGTGCCTCGGCGATGGAGGCGGGGTTGTTCGGGTCGATCTCGCGCATCGAGGACTCGATCTTCGACACGTCGATCGTGGTGCCCCGGCCGTAGTCCTCGACCGCTGCGACGAGGTGGGCGCGCAACCACGGCACGTGGGCGAACAGCCGCTGGTGCGCGGCTTCGCGCAGCGCCAGGTAGAGGAGCACGTCGTCGGAGGACACCGCGAGCCCCTCGGCGAACACCGCGATGTTCGCAGGGACCAGCGCCGCGGTGCCGTCCGGGCTGAGCGGGAGGCCGATGTCGGAGGCGCTGAGGACTTCGCCGGCGAGGCCGCCCAGCGCTTGGCCGACCTGGCTGCCGAACATCGCGCCACCGGCCTGGCCCAGCAGGCCGATCAACGGCCCGGCCATCGCGCGCGCCTCCTCGGGGAGAGCGTTGCCCATCGCGGAGACCACGTGCTCGGCGACCGGCTCGACGAGGCCCTGCCAGACCGGGATCGTCTGCTCCACCCACTCCGCGCGGCTCCACGCGGCGGTGGCGTGCACGCCGGAAGGGAGCTCGGTGACCGAGTCGAGCCAGTGGTCCGCGAGCCGCAAGGCGTCGGCGACCATGGAGCGCTGTCGGTCCGTCGCAGAGGGGTCCGGGGTCTGGGCCACCGTGCGGCGGGCCACGTCCTTGGCGAGGCTCCAGTTCACCGAGCCCGAGTGCGGCGCCATCATCGCCTGCATCTGGCTCATCAGCATCGACAGGTCCGGCATCCCCGGCATGCCGGCAGGCCCACCGGTCCCGCCAGCCGCGCCGAGCAGCCCCGCAGCACCGCCCGCGGCGCCGAAGGCGTTGAAGATCTGTTCGAACGGCGTGCCCTTGAAGGGGTTCGGCTGGTCGTCCTTGCCGTCGTCGGGAGGGCCGCCGGGCTCGTTCGTCATGAGGCCAAACTACTCGTTGTGGCCAACACGTGCGCGGGCCTGGGACTACGCTCGCCGGTGTGAGCGACCTGCCCGCCGACCTGCCCGCCGTACGCCTCGTCGACCTGCGGGAGACGCCTCTCCACGTGTCCGAGGTCCTGGACGCGGTCGCCGACCCCGCCGTCGGCGGCATCGACGTCTTCGTGGGCACGGTCCGCGACCACGACCGCGACCGGGGCGTGACCGGACTCGAGTACTCCGCCCATCCGTCGGCCCTGGACCGGATGCGCGAGGTGGCGGAGGGGGTCGCCGAGAAGTACGACGTGCTGGCGGTCGCCGCGCTGCACAGGGTCGGCCCGCTCGGGATCGGGGACGCCGCCGTGGTCGTGGCGACCGCGGCCAGGCACCGCGGCGAGGCGTTCGACGCGTCCCGAGCGTTCATCGACGAGCTCAAGGGCACGGTGCCGATCTGGAAGCACCAGCTGTTCGGCGACGGCACCGACGAGTGGGTCGGCACCCCCTAGCTTCCACCCACCGCCGAGGCGTCGACCCTGTGGCGGCGTGCCTGGACGGGTTCCGTGCCGATCTGTTCCTACCCTGGTGGGATGGAGATCCTGGTGTGGCTGCTGCCCTCGGCTGTGGTCCTGATCGTGATGATGGCGTGGGTCGCGGTGGCCGGGCGTCCGCAGCGCGAGCACACCGACCGGTCGGAAGCCGCCTACGAGCGGTTCGCGAAGGCCATCGAGAGGGAGCACCCGGGCGCCAACCGGCCTCGGCCGGCCGTGGTGCGGGATCGCAGCACCGGCGTCGCCGTCCGCCCGTCCCGCAGCGGTGTCGCTGCTGCCGGTGGGGACGACACCGGTCGCTCCGCCTCAGCCCTCGCCCGCTGATCCGCCGGGTCGTACGGGCCGGCCTCGACGCCGCACCCGGGCGGGTTGCGGGCGGGTGAGACAGTGAGCCCATGAGCCGCCGCACCCTGGCCAGCATCCTGGTGGCCTGCCTGCTGGTCGTGCTCTGCGGTGCCGCGGCGGTGCTTCCGGTTCCGTACGTGACCATGAGTCCCGGCCCGACGCTCAACGTTCTGGGCAGGACCAAGGGCCGGCCGATCATCGCCGTCAGTGGCCATCGCACCTACCCGGCGCGGGGTGAGCTGCGGCTGACCACCGTGTCGGTCACGAACCCTGGTCGGCACATCGGGCTCGGTGAGGCGCTCCAGGCGTGGTTCGACAAGTCCCGGGCGGTGTACCCCCGCGACGTGATCTACCCACCGGACCAGACCGCTGCGCAGTCCGAGCAGCAGAGCAACGTGGAGATGGTGAGCTCGCAGGACACGGCCATCGCGGCGGCCCTGACGGAGCTCGGCTACCGCCTGCCGCTGCAGATCGAGGTCCTGGCCGTGACGAAGGGATCTCCGGCCGACGGCCGGCTCGTGGTCCGGGACCGGATCGAGCAGATCAACGGCATCCAGATCCGGGACGTCACCCAGGTGTCCCGCACGATCCAGAAGACCGGTGTGGGCGAGTCCGCCACCTTCGTCGTCCGCAGGGGGGCGGCGACCAAGCGTGTGGTCGTCAAGGCCAAGCCGTCCCCCGACGACCCGAAGCGCGCGGTCGTCGGGGTCCAGATCGGCACCGGCTACGACTTCCCCTTCGACGTCTCCGTGCGACTCGGCGAGGACATCGGGGGGCCGAGCGCCGGCCTGATGTTCTCCCTCGGTGTCTACGACAGGTTGACCCCCGGCTCGCTGACCGGTGGCACCGACATCGCCGGAACGGGAACCATCGACGAGCACGGACACGTTGGGCCCATCGGAGGGATCGAGCAGAAGATCGTCGCGGCACGGGACGCGGGTGCCAAGATCTTCTTCGTGCCTCCCGGCAACTGCGGGTCCGCACTGCACGCCGACGTCAGGAAGGACGAGATCGAGCTCGTGAAGGCTCCGACGATGCACAGCGCCGTCTCATCCCTGAACGCCTACGTCAAGAACCACCACGCCGCCCTCCCGGCCTGCCGATGACCGGCCCGGCCGCGGAGCGGTCCGATCGCGCACCCGTGACCGGGCGTGCGGCGGTGGACCCGGTTCTGCGGGAGGTCGTCCGCGAGATCGAGGCCCACGCGGCCGAGGCCGGGTGGGACCAGCCGGCCAGGCTCTACGCCCTGGTGCCCACCACGGACCTGCTGACCCGCGAGCCCGCGCTCGCAGCGGCGATGGGTCTCGACGCCCTTTCCGCCGCAGGGTCGCTGACGCCGGTCGAGCAGGAGACGCTCCCGCCCGACAGCTCCCTGGAGACGATGCTGCCGCGCCTCGTCTGGCCGGCCGACGTCGTCGGCTGCGCCGCGGTCGTCGAGCGGCTGGTCCTTCCGCCCGGCGCGGACCAGACGCTTCCCGAGGACCCGACCGAGGCCGAGCGGTACGCCGCCCAGCACCCGGACAGTGAGGAGGTGCGGATCGTCGCGGGCGCCACTCGCGCCGGGTCGACGTACTGTGCGCTGCGGATGCGCTCCCACGACGACGCGCTGTCGGTCGTCGAGGCGCCGGACCTGGTGCCCGCCCTCCTAGAGTTGGTGCTCAGCACCCTGGATGGCTGACCGAGCCGTGAGGACCATGACGAACATCGACAACGAGCAGGACGTGAGCGCGACCGTGACGCTGACGATGACCGGGACCGCGGACGGGCCACTGTGAGCGGGCTCTTCGACGACGAGACGCCCGAGCAGCCCCGGCGCGGGCCGTCGGGCGGACCGCAGCGGTCGCGCGCCCTCGTCGCCACGATCATCGTCCTGATCGTCGCGTTCTTCCTGGTCTCCGTCTTCACCGGCGTCTACACCGACCGCCTCTGGTTCCGCAGCCTCGGCTACTCCGAGGTGTTCACCAAGGTGCTCGGCACCAAGGTCCTGCTGTTCTTGGTGTTCGGGGTGCTGATGGCGGTGGTGGTCGGCGCGAACATCATGCTGGCCTACCGGTTCCGGCCGCTGTTCCGCCCCGCCTCGGCGGAGCAGGTCAACCTCGACCGGTACCGCGAGGTCGTCGACCCGCTGCGGCGCTGGCTGCTGATCGGCGTGGCCGTCGTCATCGGGCTCTTCGCCGGAGGGTCCGGCTCGGGCCAGTGGCGGCAGTACCTCCTGTGGCTGCACAGGCAGCCGTTCGGGACCAAGGACGCCTTCTTCCACAAGGACGTGGGCTTCTACATCTTCGACCTGCCCTTCCTGCACTACCTGGTCGACGTCGGGATGGCCATCACGGTGCTGAGCCTGCTGGCCGCCGCGATCGTGCACTACCTGTTCGGTGGCATCCGCCTGCAGTCCAAGCAGGATCGGTTCTCGGGTGCTGCGCAGGCCCAGATCTCTGTGCTGGCAGGGTTCTTCGTGCTCTTCAAGGGTGCGGACTACTGGCTGGACCGCTACAGCCTCACCAGCGGCTCGGGGGGGCTGTTCACCGGGATCGGCTACACCGACCAGCAGGCAGTGCTGCCGTCCAAGGCGATCCTGACCTTCATCGCGCTGATCTGCGCGGTGCTGTTCTTCGCCAACGTGTTCCGCCGGACCTGGCTGCTCCCGTCGGTGGGCCTCGCCCTTCTGGTGCTCTCCTCGATCCTGCTGGGCGCGATCTGGCCGGGCATCGTCCAGCAGTTCCAGGTCAAGCCCTCCGAGCCGGACAAGGAGGGGCCCTACATAGCGAAGAACATCGACGCGACGCGAACGGCCTACGGGCTCTCGGGCACGCAGGTGACCGACTACAACGCCAACGACTCGCTGAACGCCAGCCAGGTCACCGCCGACTCGGCCTCGCTGACCGGCGTGCGACTGCTGGACCCGGCGCTGGTCTCCGACGCGTTCCAGCAGCTGCAGCAGGTCCGCGGCTACTACAGCGTGCCCCGGGTCCTCGACGTGGACCGCTACACGGTGGACGGCCGCATCCGGGACATGGTGCTCGCCGCCCGCGAGCTGAACCTGGACGGCCTGCCCGACGGTCAGCGCAACTGGGCCAACGAGCACACGGTCTATACCCACGGGTACGGCGTGATCGCGGCCTACGGCAACCAGGCCGACCGCAACAACCGCCCGGTGACGAACAACGAGGGCAAGCCGGTCTGGGCCGAGCGGGACCTGCCACCGGTCGGCGACCTCACGAACATGTTCAAGCCCAAGGGCTACCAGCCGCGCATCTACTACGGCGAGGACAGCCCGGACTACTCCATCGTGGGCAGACCCCCGGGTGGCAAGGACCTGGAGCTCGACCTGCCGAACAACGAGGGCGCCAGCGCCAGGATGAACACCTACGGCGGTTCGACCGGGGTCTCGGTGGGCGGGTTGTTCAACAAGCTGATGTACGCCGTCAAGTTCAGCGAGCCCAACATCGTGCTGTCCAGCCGGGTCAACAAGAACTCCGAGATCCTCTACGACCGGGCACCTCGCGAGCGGGTGCAGAAGGTGGCGCCCTGGTTGACCGTCGACGGGGACGCCTACCCGGCGGTCGTCGGAGGCAGGGTCAAGTGGATCCTCGACGGCTACACGACCACCGACCGCTACCCGAACAGCGAGAAGGACTCGCTGCGCTCGATGACCTCCGACGCACTGAGCCCCAACACGACCTACGCGACGCTGCCCACCGACGAGATCAACTACATGCGCAACTCGGTCAAGGCGGTCGTCGACGCGTACGACGGCACGGTGACGCTCTACGCCTGGGACAAGGACCCGATCCTGCAGGCCTGGTCGGACGCGTTCCCGGGTGTCGTGAAGCCGAGGTCCTCGATCCCGAGCGACCTGCTCCAGCACATGCGCTACCCCGAGGACCTGTTCAAGGTGCAGCGCAACATGCTCGCGGCCTACCACGTCACCAACCCGAGGACGTTCTACGACGGCAGCGACAAGTGGAAGGTCCCCGAGGACCCCGAGAACAAGGCGAACAAGCAGCCGCCGTACCGGCTCTCGGTGAAGACGCCGTCCGGCGGCGCCGACCCGGTGTTCTCCCTGACCAGCGTCTACGTGCCGAACAAGCGGCAGAACCTCGCATCGTTCATCTCGGTGGACGCCGACGCGAACCGCAAAGACTACGGCACCATCCGGATCCTGCGGCTGCCCAGCAACACCCAGGTCCCCGGGCCGTCGCAGATCGCCAACCAGTTCGGCGCCGACAGTGACATCCAGGCGAAGCTGCTCGCGTTCACCCGGACCAACTCGCAGGCACAGTTCGGCAACCTGCTGACCCTGCCGGTCGGGAACGGCCTGCTCTACGTCCAGCCGCTGTACACCCAGCGCAAGACCGGTGAGGGCCGCTACCCGGTCCTGCGCTACGTGCTGGTCTCCTTCGGCGAGCAGGTCGGCATCGGTACGACGCTCCAGGCCGCCATCGACGACGTCACCGGGGTCACCACGCCGCCTCCTTCGGGTGGGGGCGCTGGAGGTGGGAACACCGGTGGCGGCGGTGCGCCCGTGCCTGGTGACGTGCGAGCGCTGCTGCAGCAGGCCACCGCCAAGTTCGCCGCCGCTCAGCGGGCGCTGCAGTCGGGCAACCTGCAGGGCTACGCCAGAGCGCAGGCCGAGGCACGCACGCTCGTGCAGCGAGCGCTTGCGGCCGCCGACCGAGCGAATGCCAAGGCCTCGAAGAAGCGGCCCCCGTCGAGGTCGGCCAAACCCTCGGCTTCTCCGTCTGGGTCGCCGTCGGCCTCGTCCCCTTCGCCCACCGGGTGAGGACCGCCACGGGCACGGTTTTGAGTCCCGGGCGGTCGTCGCGTAGTGTTGGCCTCACGACGCGGGGTGGAGCAGTTCGGTAGCTCGCTGGGCTCATAACCCAGAGGTCGCAGGTTCAAATCCTGCCCCCGCTACCA
>JAICWH010000114.1 GCA_025934895.1 Nocardioidaceae bacterium
CGTACGACGGGCAGTGACGCTCCCGTGCTGCTGATCCTCACCGAGGGCGGACTCTCGGCCGTCGTCGCGGACTGGGGCATGGACGACGTGCTGCTCAACACCTGCGGGCCCGCCGAGCTCGAGGCCCGTCTGCGGCTCGGCATCGGGCGGCTGCTCGCGCAGCGCGCGTCAGACGACCCCGAGGCGCACGTGATCCGCTCCGGGCACGTGAGCGTGGACGACTCGACCTACACCGCCAAGCTCGGTGATCGCCCGCTCGACCTCACGTTCAAGGAGTTCGAGCTGCTGAAGTACCTCGCGCAGCACCCCGGCCGGGTCTTCACCCGCGAGCAGCTGCTGCAGGAGGTGTGGGGCTACGACTACTTCGGCGGCACCCGCACGGTCGACGTACACGTCCGGCGGCTGCGGGCAAAGCTCGGCCCCGAGAACGAGACGCTGATCGGCACGGTCCGCAACGTGGGCTACCGGTTCGTGCTGCCGCCCAAGGAGACCATGTCCGAGCGGGAGAACGCCTAGCCTCCCGACCCCCCGGCGCCGAGGTGTCAGGTGGTCAGCCGGCCAGAGCCGATCCACCCCCCTGGCACGTCCGGGGCAGGGGTGCCGAGCACCGGAGCCGCGCCCGTGACCGAGCCGGTGACCGTGCCGGCCACCGCGGCCTGCGAGGCGGGCACGGCCGGCATCGTCGGTCCGGGTGCCGGCTCCGGCTCGAGGATCACCAGGATCGGCGGCGGGGGCGGCTGGCGCCGGGCGGCGGCCACGTCGTGGGGCAGGGTCTCCTCGAGGTGCGTCAGCCACATCAGCAGGGCGAACGCCAGCAGCGGCGACAGCAGCGCGCCCAGCAGGACGGCCGCCTCGCTCACCGGGACACCTGCCCGGCGCCCCTAGGCTGAGCGCCATGCCCGAACACCCCGACGGCAGCACCGTCATGCAGGTCCCGCCGACCGGGTTCCGGTGGTCCGACGACCAGGGTCCGGCGGCTGCGCTGCGGGCCGTCGTCGAGGCGGCCGCAGCCGAGGACGGGGCCACACCGCTCGATGAGGCCGCCCTGCTCTCGCTGCGGCACGGGCTGGGCGCCTCGAGCCTGTGGACGGCCGGTGCCGACGGCTTCGCCTGGCGGCACGACGGCGCCGTCGACCTGGCGGTCGCCCCGGGGGCTCGAGGTCGCGGCCTGGGCACGGCGCTGGCCACCTCCGCCACGAAGGCCCCCGGGCCGCTGACCGCCTGGTCGCACGGCAACCATCCGGCTGCGGCGGCCTTGGCGGACCACCTCGGCTTCCACCGGGTCCGGGACCTGTGGGTGATGCGCCGCCCGCTGTCGGACCTGCCCGCTCCGGCTGCTGCCGCCGACGGGATCGACGTACGCACCTTCCGGGTCGGGCAGGACGAGGACGCGTGGCTGGAGGTGAACGCCGAGGCGTTCGCGCACCACCCGGAGCAGGGCGCGACGACCCGCGCGGACCTCGATGAGCGGATGGCGCAGCCGTGGTTCGACCCCTCCGGGTTCTTCGTCGCCACCCGCGGCGACCAGGTGGTGGGGTTCCACTGGACCAAGGTGCATGGGTCAAGAGTGACTGATGGTGCCTATGGTGAGGTGTATGTCCTGGGTGTGTCGCCGTCCGCGCAGGGCAGCGGCCTCGGCAGACGGCTCACCCTGACCGGACTTGAGCACCTCGCCTCGCTCGGGCTGGGGGAGGTGATCCTCTACGTGGAGGCGGACAACACCCCGGCCGTGAAGGTCTACGAGCGGCTCGGCTTCACCCATGCTCCGGCCGACACGCATGTGCAGTACGCCCGCCGCTAGCCCTGCCAGCGAGGATCTACCCGCGGCTCACCGGAGGGTGTCACCATGGCGTCATGACCGCAGACGCACCCGTGGGCACCTCGCTCGCCGCCTCCCTCGCCGGGCATGCCGACGGCTCAACGCTCGACCTGCGGGCGGTTTCCCCCGGGACGTTCGACATCGAGCCGCCGTACGACGCGTTCGCGGACGACCTGGACCCGGACCGCTTCCTGGACCGTGAGCTGTCCTGGCTGCGGTTCAACACGCGGGTGCTGGAGCTGGCCGAGGATCCGGGACTGCCCCTGCTCGAGCGGACCCGGTTCCTGGCCATCTTCGCGTCGAACCTCGACGAGTTCTTCATGGTCCGGGTGGCCGGCCTCAAGCGCCGGATCGCCGCCGGGGTCGCCGTACCCACCGCGTCCGGGTTGCTCCCGCGAGAGGTCCTCGAGCAGATCTGGCGTACGACGGGCGCGCTGATGGAGCGCCAGGCCAGCCTGTTCCGCGACGAGATCGTGCCGGCGCTGGCCAAGGAGGACATCGCCCTGGTCCGCTGGGACGAGCTGGACCGTGACGAGCAGAAGGCGTGCAAGAAGCTCTTCAAGGAGCGGGTCTTCCCGGTGCTGACGCCGCTGGCCGTGGACCCGGCGCACCCGTTCCCCTACATCTCCGGGCTGTCGCTGAACCTCGCGGTCCTGGTGCGGAACCCGAAGACCGGCAAGGAGCACTTCGCCCGCGTCAAGGTGCCGCCGATCTTCGCGCGGTTCGTGCCCGTCGGCAACGAGCGCTTCGTGCCGCTCGAGGACGTCATCGGCGAGCACCTCAAGCGACTCTTCCCGGGCATGGAGGTGCTCGGCGTGCACACCTTCCGGGTGACCCGCAACGAGGACCTCGAGGTCGAGGAGGACGACGCCGAGAACCTGCTGGCCGCCCTGGAGAAGGAGCTGCTGCGCCGCCGGTTCGGGCCGCCGGTGCGGCTCGAGGTCGAGGAGACCATCGACGAGCACATCCTGGACCTGCTGGTCACCGAGCTCGGCGTCAACGCCGGCGAGGTGGTGCGGCTGCCGGGCCCGCTGGACCTGACCGGCCTGCACGACATTGCGGACCTGGACCGGGCCGAGCTGAAGTACCCCGCCTTCGTGCCCTCCACCCACACCCAGCTCGCGGAGGTCGAGTCGGCCTCACCGGTCGACGTGTTCAAGGCGCTGCAGCGCAACGACGTGCTCCTGCACCACCCCTACGACTCCTTCTCCACCTCCGTCCAGCGGTTCATCGAGCAGGCCGCCGACGACCCGCACGTGCTGGCGATCAAGCAGACGCTCTACCGCACGTCGGGCGACTCCCCGATCGTGGAGGCTCTGGTGGACGCCGCTGACGCCGGCAAGCAGGTGCTGGTGCTGGTCGAGATCAAGGCCCGCTTCGACGAGCAGGCGAACATCAAGTGGGCCCGCAAGCTCGAGCACGCCGGGTGTCACGTGGTCTACGGGCTGGTCGGGCTCAAGACGCACTGCAAGCTGGCGATGGTGGTCCGCGACGAGCCGGAGGGCATCCGGCGCTACGTGCACATCGGCACCGGCAACTACAACCCGAAGACCGCACGGATGTACGAGGACTACGGGCTGCTCACCGCGAACGAGGGCATCGGCGAGGACGTCGCGCACCTGTTCAACAACCTGTCCGGGTTCAGTCGCAACGCGTCGTACGAGAACCTGCTGGTGGCCCCCGACTCCGCTCGCGACGGGATCATCGAGCGGATCCAGGGCGAGGTGGTCCATCAGCTGGCGGGCCGGCCGGCGCGCATCCGGATCAAGGCGAACTCGATCGTGGACGAGGCGGTGATCGACGAGCTCTATCGCGCCACGATGGCCGGGGTCCCGGTGGACCTGCTGACCCGCGGCATCTGCGCCGCGCGGCCCGGCGTGCCCGGCCTGTCCGAGACGATGCGGGTCCGCTCGATCCTGGGCCGGTTCCTCGAGCACAGCCGGGTGTTCTGGTTCGAGAACGGCGGGGCCCCGGAGGTGTGGATCGGCTCCGCGGACCTGATGCACCGCAACCTGGACCGCCGGGTGGAGGCGCTGGTCCGGCTGCCGGGCCAGAGCGAGGTCGAGGAGGTCGCCCGGCTGCTCGACCTCTCCTTCGACGACCGCACCTCGTCCTGGTGGCTCAACTCCGACGGCGGGTGGGACCGGCACCACCTCGACGCCGACGGCGAGCCCCTCCGCGACCTGCAGGAGATGCTGATCGCCACCAAGCGCCGCCGGCGTCTTCTCCGGACCACCGAGCGCGCCCTGGACCACCCCGCGGACGCCTGACCCCCCTGCCGAGCCGGCGTATCTGGCGCGCGCCCCCTGCCGAGCCGGCGTATCTGGCGCGCGCCCCCTGCCGAGCCGGCGTATGTGGCGCGCCCCCTGTCGAGCCGGCGTATCTGGCGGGCCGCCCTGCGCCCAAAAGGGGCGTGGTCCTGTCCGTCGTACACCCAAACGCCCTGCGGACGCGCCGACTCGACACCCAAACGCCCTGCGGACGCGCCGACTCGACATCGACCGCGGGCACGACACGGTGCACCCGGTGTTCACCCAAACGTCGCACGACGGTGTGAGACTAGCCGCATGAGCGAGTGCCCCGAGATCATCGCGGGTGGAGCGGTCGTGGCGCGACGGGGACCCGAGGTGCTTCTGGTGCATCGCCCCAAGTACGACGACTGGTCCTTCCCCAAGGGCAAGGTCGACCCCGGAGAGCATGTCACCGCGGCCGCGGTGCGCGAGGTCGCGGAGGAGACCGGCCTGCACGTCCGGCTCGGGCCGCCACTGACGTCGCAGCACTACACCGTGCGCAACGGGCAGACCCGCGACAAGCGGGTGGACTACTGGGCCGGGCGGGTCGTGGGCAGCGACGACGTGTCCACCTACCGGACCAACGCGGAGATCGACCGGGTCACCTGGGCGGGCGTCGACAAGGCCGAGCAGCTGCTGACCTACGAGCGCGACCAGGAAACGCTGGCCGAGGCCGCGCCGCACCTGAAGAAGAGCCACCCGCTCGTCGTGCTGCGGCACGCCAAGGCGCGGCCCCGCAAAAAGTGGAAGAAGGACGACCGCGAGCGGCCGCTCAACGAGGTCGGCCTGCTGCAGTCCGAGCAGCTGGTCCCGGTGCTCGGGGCGTACGGCGTCCGGAGAGTGCTGAGCTCGAGCAGCCGGCGGTGCTGGATGACGGTCGCGCCCTACGCCGACGTCGCACGGCTCGACCTGCAGGTCACCCGGGACCTCTCGGAGGAGGACGCCTCACCGAAGTCCGTCGCACGGCACATCCGCCGACTCCTCGAGCGGCCGGAGCCGGCCGCGCTGTGCACGCATCGCCCCGTGCTGCCGCACGTCTACGACGCGCTCGGCGTCGCGGACCCGAAGCTCGAGCCCGGGGCCATGCTCGTCGTGCATCATCGCAGCGGCCAGATCATCGCCATCGAGGAGCACCAGCCCGTCGTTCCTGCCGACTGATCGGTACTCCCGCCGAGCCGGGAGGCCCGTTCAGGTGAGCGACGTCTCATGGTCCGCCTCCGGTGGCCGAACGGGCGGCCAGCGTTCACCTCCCGTTCACCGGTAACCGCCGATGGCTTCACCTCGGCTCCCTAGTTTCTGTGGTGACCGAACAACACCGTGTCACCACAGAAACTTTCAGGAGACCCGAAGTGAACCGCACTTCCACGCGCCGCGTGGCCGTCCCGGCCGTCGCAGCACTGGCCCTGGGCCTGAGTCTCTCGGCTTGCGGAGCAGGCAACGAATCCAGCAGCTCGGACCAGACCAACGCGGCCGCCAGCAGCGGCGCCACGCTCAGCGGCACCCTCAACGGTGCCGGCTCCAGCGCGCAGGAGGCCGCTCAGGGCGCCTGGACGGCCGGCTTCCAGTCCGCCAACTCCGGCGTCACCGTCAACTACGACCCGAGCGGCTCGGGTGCCGGGGTGGAGCAGTTCCTCGCCGGGGCGGTGAGCTTCGCCGGCTCGGACGCCTACCTCGACGACACCCAGCTGGCCTCGTCCAAGAAGGTCTGCGGCGGCAAGACGGCCATCGAGGCCCCCAGCTACATCAGCCCGATCGCGCTCGTCTACAAGCTCGACGGCGTGAAGAACCTCCAGCTGTCGCCGGCGACCGCGGCCAAGATCTTCGACGGCACGATCACTACGTGGGACGACCCGGCGATCAAGGCGGAGAACAAGGGCGCCAGCCTGCCCTCCACCACGATCACCCCGGTGCACCGCTCGGACGACTCGGGCACCACGAAGAACGTCACCGACTACCTGCACCAGACCGCACCCAAGGACTGGCCGGCCCAGGCCGGTGAGACCTGGCCGTTCAAGTCCGGTGAGGGTGCCAACGGGACCTCCGGCGTCATCCAGGCCGTGACCAACGGCACGGGCACCATCGGCTACGCCGACGCCAGCCAGGCCGGCAAGCTGGGCGTGGCCGCCATCAAGGTCGGCTCGTCGTACGTCGCCCCGACCGCCGACGCGGCCGCCAAGGCAGCCGACGTGTCCAAGAAGGTCGCGGGCCGCGGCCCCACCGACATGGCGATGAACGTGAACCGCACGACGACCCAGGCCGGCGCCTACCCGCTGGTGCTGGTGTCCTACGTGATCGCCTGCCCCACCTACAAGGACGCCAAGACCGCGGACCTGGTCAAGGGCTACCTGAGCTACGTGGTCAGCAGCGACGGCCAGGCCGCCGCCGGAAAGGCCGCCGGCTCCGCGCCGCTGTCCGGCTCGCTGAGCAGCAGCGCGTCCTCCGCGGTGAAGCAGATCTCGGTCAGGTAGCCCAGCAGGCCTGGCCGAGCGTGGGGTCAGCCGAACACCGAAGCAGGAAGGACGACCACATGTCTGCCAGCACAGCGGTTCGCAAGCCGCGCCAGCGGGTCGGGGACCGGGTCTTCTCGAACCTCACCCGGCTGGCCGGGTTGGCCATCCTCGTGGCCCTGGCCGCGGTCGCCATCTTCCTGACCCTCCAGGGCCTGCCTGCGTTCTCCGCACCGTCGGACAAGCTCGGGGGCGCGGCCAACCTGGCGACGTACGTGCTGCCACTGGTCTTCGGGACCCTGCTCGCCGCCGTGCTCGCGCTGCTGATCGCCACCCCGCTCGCCCTCGGGGTGGCGCTGGTCATCTCGCACTACGCGCCGCCCCGGCTGGCCAGGCCGCTGGGCTACCTGGTCGACCTGCTGGCCGCCGTACCCAGCGTCGTCTACGGGCTGTGGGGCCTCGCGTTCGTCAGCGTGCGCCTCACGCCGGCCTACGCCTGGCTCGAGCAGCACCTCGGCTGGATCCCGCTGTTCGGCGGACCGGCGTCGACCACCGGGCGGACGATCCTGACCGCCAGCATCGTGCTGGCGATCATGGTGATGCCGATCATCACCGCGATCACCCGCGAGATCTTCCTGCAGACGCCGACCCTCAACGAGGAGGCCGCGCTGGCCCTCGGCGCCACTCGCTGGGAGATGATCCGGCTGGCGGTGCTGCCCTACGCACGCAGCGGCATCGTGTCCGCGGTGATGCTCGGCCTCGGCCGCGCGCTCGGCGAGACGATGGCCGTCGCGATGGTGCTCTCCGCCAGCGGAGTGGTCACCTTCGACCTGATCAGCAACACCAACCCCTCGACGATCGCGGCGAACATCGCCCTGAAGTTCCCCGACTCCACCGGGGTGGCGGTGAACGCCCTGGTGGCCAGCGGCCTGGTGCTGTTCGTGATCACCTTCGTCGTCAACTTCGCCGCCCGATGGGTCGTGGCGCGTAGCGAGAGGACCCAGGCATGACCGGTCCGCTGAAGTCGACCCCACGCGCCACGGAGGCGACCCCGATGCCCCGGACCACATCCGCGCAGACCCGTTTCCCACAGGCTCCCCGCCCCGAGCGGGGGGCCGGCACCGGGCGACACCTGTCCTTCGGCCAGCCGCACCTGCCCTGGTGGGCCGGGTGGCTCGTCGCAGCGGTGTCCGCGGCCGCCGCGGCCCTGCTCAGCCTGACCCTGGGCTGGAACATCGCGGGTGGGGCCGTGGTGGCGGTCGTCCTGTTCGCGATCGCCCTGCCCACCTGGTCGGTGCTGGTCGAGAGCTCCCGCGCGGCCAAGGACCGGCTCGTCACCACCCTGGTGTGGGCCGCCTTCGCGATCGCCCTGGTGCCGCTGGTGTCACTGATGTACACGGTGCTGGCGAACGGCCTCGGTGTGATCAACGGGCAGTTCCTGACCTACTCGATGCGCAACGTGATCGGGCAGGGCGGGGGCATCTACCACGCCATCATCGGCACGGTGCTGATCACGCTGGCCGCGACCCTGATCTCCGTGCCGGTCGGGCTGCTCTCGGCGATCTACCTGGTCGAGTACGGCGTCCGCAACCGCACCGCCCGCACCATCACCTTCCTCGTCGACGTGATGACCGGGATCCCCTCGATCGTCGCCGGGCTGTTCGCCTACGCGCTGTTCGCGTTGTTCTTCGGCCAGGGCGTGCGGATGGGGTTCGGGGGCGCGGTCGCCCTGTCGCTGCTGATGATCCCGATCGTCGTCCGCTCCTGCGAGGAGATGCTCAAGCTCGTGCCCGGTGACCTGCGCGAGGCGTCGTACGCCCTGGGGGTGCCGAAGTGGCGCACCATCGTCAAGGTCGTGCTGCCGACCGCGCTGCCCGGCATCATCACCGGAGTCACGCTGGCGATCGCCCGGGTGATCGGTGAGACCGCACCCCTGCTGGTGATCGCCGGCTCCACCGACTCGGTGAACACCAACCTGTTCGCCGAGCGGATGATGACGCTGCCGGTGTTCATCTACTACTCGTTCACCCAACCGGGGGTGCCCGCTCAGTTCGGGCAGGACCGCGCCTGGGGTGCCGCGCTGGTGCTGATCGTGATCGTGATGGCACTGAACCTCGTGGCCCGGGCGATCGGCCGGACGTTCTCCCCGAAGACCGCGCGCTGACGCGCGCACGCAACAGGAAAGCGACACCATGGCGAAGAGCATCGACGTCTCGGACCTGAACATCTACTACGGCGACTTCCTCGCCGTGGAGGGTGTCACGATGACCATCCCGTCGCGCTCGGTGACCGCCCTGATCGGGCCGTCGGGCTGCGGCAAGTCCACGTTCCTGCGGTCCCTGAACCGCATGCACGAGGTGATCCCGGGCGCGCGCGTGGAGGGCAAGATCGTGATCGACGGGCAGGACCTCTACGGCTCCGAGGTCGACCCGGTCGAGGTCCGCCGGCAGATCGGGATGGTCTTCCAGCGTCCGAACCCGTTCCCGACGATGTCGATCTACGACAACGTGCTGGCCGGGTCCCGGCTGAACTCCAAGCGGCTCCCCAAGGACCGCGCCGACGAGATCGTCGAGCGCTCGCTGACGAGCGCGAACCTGTGGGTCGAGGTCAAGGACCGGCTGAACAAGCCGGGGCAGGGGCTCTCGGGCGGGCAGCAGCAACGGCTGTGCATCGCCCGCGCGATCGCCGTCGAGCCTCAGGTGCTGCTGATGGACGAGCCGTGCTCCGCGCTCGACCCGATCTCGACCTCGGCCATCGAGGACCTGATCCACGAGCTGAAGAGCGACTACACGATCGTCATCGTCACCCACAACATGCAGCAGGCCGCTCGAGTGTCGGAGGACACCGCGTTCTTCAACCTCGCCGGCGCCGGCAAGCCCGGCAACCTGGTCGAGATGAACCCCACCCGCAAGATCTTCAGCAACCCCGAGGAGAAGGCCACCGAGGCCTACATCTCGGGCCGCTTCGGCTGAGTCCCCGGATTTGGTCTCGGGTTCTGTCCCAGTTCCGCGTCATACCTCGAGGTGTCCCCCGTCTTCTATGTGCCGGGGGGATCCAGGGGGACCAACGGACTGGGTCGGACGAGTTGTGCCTTGCCACGGGGGTGGGCAGGACTCGTCCGCCCGTCCGCCGGTCGTCCACGCGCCCGTCGTACGACGGTCAGGGCAGCTGGAACACGAACCGGCAGACCCAGTAGACGAGTGCCGCGAACAGGCCCGCCGCCGGGAACGTCGAGACCCAGGCGACCAGGATGTTGCCCGCCACCCCCCACCGGACCGCCGAGAGCCGACGGGTCGCGCCGGAGCCCATGATCGCCGAGGTGATCACGTGCGTGGTGGAGACCGGGGCGTGCCACACGAAGGCGGTCGTGTAGAGCACCAGCGCCCCAACCGACTCCGCCGCGAAGCCGCGAGGCGGGTCGAGGTGGATGATCTTTCGGCCCAGGGTCCGCATGATCCGGAACCCGCCGGAGTAGGTGCCGAGCGAGATGGCCGTGGCCGCCGCGATGATCACCCACAGCGGCAGCCGGGAGTCCGCGGACACGTAGTCCCCGGTCACGAGCGCCAGGAAGATCACCCCCATCGTCTTCTGGGCGTCCTGCAGCCCGTGGCCGAGCGCGAGGGCCGCTGCGGAGACGGTCTGGGCGAGCCGGAAGCCGCGGCTCACCCGGTGCGGGTTGCGGCGCCGGAAGATCCACATGATCGAGAGCATCACGCCGAACGCCAGGACGAAGCCCACCAGCGGCGAGGCGATCATCGGGATGACCACCTTGTCGACGATGGTGGTCCACCGCACCGCGCCGCCGGCCGCGAGCGCCGCACCGACCAGGCCGCCGATCAGCGCGTGCGAGGACGACGACGGCAGTCCGAAGTACCACGTGACGAGGTTCCAGGCGATGGCGCCGACCAGTCCGGCGAGCACGATCACCAGGGCGTGGGTGCGTGAGGGGATCTGCGAGAGGTCGATGACCTCGCTGACCGTCTGGGCGACCTTCTGTCCGAGGAAGGCACCGACGAAGTTCATGATCGCGGCCAGCACGAGCGCGATCCGCGGCGTGAGGGCCCTTGTGGACACGGCGGTCGCGATGGCGTTGGCGGCGTCGTGGAAGCCGTTGGTGTAGTCGAAGACCAGGGCGACGACGACGACCGCGACGACGATCGCGAGGACCACCCTCAGGACTCCTTGACGACGAGCTGCTCGACGATGTTCGCGACCCGCTCGAAGGCGTCGATCGCGGCCTCGAGCGAGTCGACGATGTCCTTGAGCTTGAGCACCTCGAGAGCTTCGTACTTGCCGCTGAACAGCTTCGCCAGGATCCGCCGGTAGGACTTGTCGCCGAGGTTCTCGAGGCGGTTGATCTCGATCCAGTACTCCTCGAGGTCCGACATCGCCCGCAGCCGCGGCATCGACGCCGCGGTCAGCTCCGCGCACTGCTGGATCACCTCGACCTGGTTCGCGAGCTCCTTGGGAAGCTTGACCACCTCGTAGAGCAGCACCAGGTCGACGGCCTCGTCCATGAAGTCCATGACGTCGTCGAGGCCGGAGGCGAGGGCGTAGATGTCCTCGCGGTCGAACGGCGTGATGAACGTGGTGTTCACCCGCCGGATGATCGCGTGCGTGGTCTCGTCCGCGGCGTGCTCGGCGTCTCGCATCCGGCGGGCGATCCCGTTGCGGTCCATGCCGTCGCCGAGCATCTCAGCGAGCAGCGCCGCACCCTCGACGAGGTGCTCGGCCGCCTCGGTGAAGAGGTCGTAGAAGGTCGTGTCGTGCGGGCGGAGGCGGAAGGCCACGGCGGAACTCCTGGTCCATGGGTGACGAAGCTCGATCACCGGCAAGCCGACGAACAGGCGCCGCCCACGGTGAAGCCGTAGAACATGGTAGGGGTCCGCCCGCCCGGTCCCCGCCACCGGCGGTGCCCCGATACCCGCTGGGGGTATACTTTTCTCATGTCCGCACCGCACGGCTACCACGACAACAAGGCCGCCTATCTGGCCCGTCTGCGCCGCATCGAGGGCCAGGTCCGCGGGCTCCAGCGGCTCGTGGACGAGGACACCTACTGCATCGATATCCTCACCCAGGTGTCCGCGGTGACAAAGGCGCTCCAGGGCGTCGCGGTCGGCCTCGTGGAGGACCACCTCGGCCACTGCGTGCGGGATGCGGTCGCCGCGGGAGGCGAGTCCGCGGACCAGAAGGTCGCCGAGGCGTCGGCCGCTATCGCCCGCCTGCTACGCACC
>JAICWH010000074.1 GCA_025934895.1 Nocardioidaceae bacterium
AGGGTCGAGAACCTCGAGGTGACGGCCGCGCACGAGTTCTTCCACGCCATCCAGTTCGGCTACGACTGGTCCGAGGACAGCTGGCTGATGGAAGGCACCGCCGCCTGGATGGAGGACGAGGTCTACGACAACGTCAACGACAACCTGCAGTATCTCGGCGAGAGCCAGCTTGCCTACCCCTATGTCTCCCTCGACTACAGCGGCTACGACTACCAGCCGTACGGCGCGTGGGTTTTCTGGAAGTTCCTGAGCGAGGCGGCGGGCCGGGGCCGTTTCGACAGTCCCCGCATCGTCCGCGACGTCTGGACCGCGGCGACCGGTGCGCCGTTCTCCACCCAGGCGCTGCAACATGTGCTCGCTGCCCGGCACACCAGCTTCGCCCGGGTCTACGGCACCTTCGGGACCTGGATCCGGGACCCGGCGCGCTACTTCGCCGAGGGCAGGTCCTACCGCTCCGCACCACTGGACGGCGGGTTCATCCTCACCCGGTCGCATCCCTCGACCGGCGTGCGACGCACGCGGATGGACCACATGACCCACACCTTCGCGAGGTTGTCCCCGGGCCCGACACTCACCGGCGCCTGGCGGGTGCGGATCTCCATCAACATGGTGGACCGCTCCCGGGGGTCGCTGGCCCGGGTCGTCGTCCATCCCCGGCACGGGGCGCCCACGGCACACTGGTTCGCGCTGGACAGGAGTGGTGCGGGCACCCAGGTCTTCGGCTTCCGGCGGTCGGCCATCACGAACCTCGAGGTCGACCTGGTCAACGCCAGCACGCGCTTCCACTGCAACCGGGGCACCAACCAGTCCTGCCGGGGCGTCTCCTACGACGACAACGTGCCGGCGACGATCAACGCCCGCGCCATCCGGTAGGCCCGCGTCGGGCCGGCCAGCGACTCGGTGGCACCCCAGACCGGGTTTCTCTCAGTCGAGCTGCACCAGCAGCAGCGGCCCGCCGTCGTAGCGGCCCCCGTCGATGTCGACCACCAGCCCGTCGGCGTACAGCAGGGGTCCCTCGACCTGCGAGGACCGCACGCCGAGCAGCGTGGAGATGATGCTGTGCCCGTGCACGACACGGGAGCCACCGAGCGTGGAGAGCAGCGAGCGCGCCACCTCGGGACCGTCGGCACCCACGAAGTCGTAGCGGCTGGTCAGGGCCGCGAACAGGTCGAAATGCACCTGAGGGTCGTCGCCGGCCAACATCGTGGCGACCGTCGCGTTGATCTCCTCGACCGAGCCGCCCCAGCCGAGGTAGCCCGTCGTGTCGGAGTGCATCATCAAGTGCTCACCGGACCGGGCGACGAGCGGCAGGCTCCGCAGCCAGGCAACGTCCTCGTCGGTGAGGGAGTCCTGGTCGCTGCGCCGACCGCCGTTCATGGTCCACACCTCGGTGAACCGGGTCCGCGGGAAGAGCTTCATGCCCAGCATCAGCGCCTCGTGGTTGCCGAGCAGCATGTGCACCCGGTCCGGTGCCTGGTCCTGCAGCGAGCGGACCAGCCGGACGACCCCGATGCCGTCGGGGCCGCGGTCGACCAGGTCACCGAGGATCCAGAGATCCGCGTCCCCACCCACCCAGCGGTCATCAGCGTCCACGAGCCCGGCGCCGGCGAGGTTCGCCCGGAGGTCGGCGAGGTGCCCGTGCACGTCACTGGTCGCGAAGGTGCTGCCCATGGATCCATCCTGACAGGCTCGGGCGTCCCAGGACCACGCTCGCGTCCGTGCTGTCACGGGACCGGAGTCCGACCGGGTGCCGCGACCCCGCGCCAGACGGCCTATTCTCGGTGCTCGGAGCGCCGTACCCGGCTGGGCGCGACAAGGCGAAGGGACAGCCGATGGTCGATCACGAGGACCTCGCCGTCCGCACCCTGGGCCCGTGCCGCATCGACTCTCCGCTGGCGTCGCGGCTGATGGGGCGGGAGACGACGGAGCACTCCCTGGTCGAGGAGGACCGGGTGTTCTTCGACGACTCGGTGACGATGGCGGCTGCTCGTGGGGTGCCGATCGACCAGCTGCCCAGCCTGGAGCCGGGCGGGCCGCGCAAGAAGATCTACTTCGACCCGTCGAAGACCCGGGTCGGCATCGTGACCTGTGGCGGTCTGTGCCCGGGCCTCAACGACGTGATCCGCGGCCTGGTGCTCGACCTGTTCCGGCACTACGGCGTCCGGCGCGTGGTCGGGTTCCGCAACGGCTACCGCGGCTTCATCGCGGGGTACGGCGAGGAGGTCGTCGATCTCACCCCCGACGTGGTCCGCAACATCGACGACGAGGGCGGCACGATGCTGGGCTCCTCGCGCGGGGGCCAGGACCCGGAGGAGGTCGTCGACGCCCTGGAGCGGATGAACCTCAACATCCTGTTCGTGATCGGGGGCGACGGCAGCATCCGCGGGGCCATGGAGATCGTCCGGGTCGTGGCAGAGCGGGGACTGAAGGTCGCCGTGGTCGGGATCCCGAAGACCATCGACAACGACATCCCCTACATCGACCAGAGCTTCGGGTTCCAGACCGCGATGGGGGAGGCGACCAAGTCCATCCAGGCGGCCAGCGTCGAGGCGCGGTCTGCTCCCGGCGGGGTGGGCGTCGTCAAGCTGATGGGCCGGCACTCCGGCTTCATCGCCTGCTACTCCACGCTCGCCAAGGACGACGCCGACTGCGTCCTGATCCCGGAGGTGCCGTTCGCCCTGGACGGCGAGCACGGCCTGTTGGAGTACGTCCGGCGCCGCGTGGCGACGAGGGGCCATGCCGTGGTGGTGGTCGCCGAGGGTGCCGGACAGGAGCACGTCGAGCAGGGGGTGTCGGCCACGGACGCGTCGGGGAACATCAGGTTCGGGGACATCGGGCGCCTGCTCAGGAAACGGATCGTGGAGCACCTCGACGCGCACGCAGTCGAGTGCAACGTCCGATACTTCGACCCCAGCTACGCGATCCGCAGCGTCCCGGCGAACCCCTACGACAGCGCCTACTGCCTGCGGTTGGCGCATGCCGCCGTGCACGCGGCGATGGCCGGACGCACCGAGGTGATCGTCGGGCGCCGGCGCCGGCGCTTCGTGCACATCCCGATGCCGCTGGCGGTCAGCACCCGCAACCACGTCGATCCGCTCGGGGACCTGTGGATGTCGGTGCTGGAGGCCACCGGTCAGCCGGTGCGGTTCGAGTGAGCCCCGCGACCGGGCCGCTGCGGACGGGGGTCAGGCGGCTCCGCCGCGCCGCCCGTACGCGCCGAGCAGCCTGTCCTGCGCGGAGGCACCCGGCGCGACCTGGACCTCCGGTCCGAACACACCGGCGGCGCGCCCACCGGACAGGATCTCCGGGCGGGACGCTGCCGCGACGGCCTGCACCAGGGGCTCGGGGAGGGTGGTGTCGATTCCTGCCCCGACGCTCATGTCCCAGGTGTGGATGACGGTGTCCGCTGCGCGGATGACCGCGAAGGCGCGGCCGGGCAGCTGTCCGGCCGGCGCCTCGACGATGACGTCCAGCGCCCCCGGCTGCCGCAGCGCCTCGATCGCGGACCCAAGTGCGGGCCGGGCCGCCGCGACCGGGTCGTCGCCCAGATGGTCCCGGGTGCGTTCGGAGGGGTCCACCTGCTCGTGCGCGAGCAGGGGGGCGATCGTGCCCAGACCGTTCATGACGTGGGCGGCGACGACCCGGACGGTCCAGTCCGGGCACGGCGTGGGGTTGTCCCACGCGTCGGGGGGCACGTCCGCCAGCCGGCGGAGATAGAGCTCGCCGGCCTCCTCGAGCAGCGCAACGGGATCCACGACACCTCATTCTCGCGCGGCGCCTGCGGTGCCGCCGTTCGTGATGGTAGGACGGCATCTCCTGGGTGACAACCCGCAGCCTCCCACGTGCCAGTCCTCTAGGAGGAGGCCAGCCGCCTCAGTCCCTGCAGCACGACGTCCCGGTCGGTCGTCGACCACATCGGCGGCAGCGACGCACGCAGGAAGTTGCCGTAGCGCGCGGTCACCAGCCGCGGGTCCAGGATCGCGACGACACCCCTGTCGCTGGTGGTGCGGATCAGCCGGCCGGTGCCCTGCGCCAGCAGCAGGGCGGCATGGGTGGCGGCGACCTGCATGAAGCCGTTGCCGCCGGCGGCGTCCGCGGCGCGTTGACGGGCTGACATCAGCGGGTCGTCCGGGCGGGGGAACGGGATCCGGTCGACGATCACCAGCTGGCAGGTGTCGCCCGGCACGTCGACGCCCTGCCACAGGCTCAGCGTCCCGAACAGGCAGGTGTGCGGGTCCTCGGTGAAGAGCCTCGCCAGCTCGGGCAGCTGCGCGTCGCCCTGCGCCAGGATGGTCAGGTGCGGCAGCCGCTCCCGGGTGGCCTCGGCGGCTGCCTCGGCGGCCCGGCGGCTCGAGAAGAGGCCGAGGGTGCGGCCCTGGGCGGCGTCGACGAGGGCAACGATCTCGTCGAGCTGGGCGGCGCCGAGCCCGTCGCGGCCGGGCGGTGGCAGGTGCCGGGCGACGTACAGGATCGCTTGCCGGGGGTAGTCGAAGGGTGACCCGACGTCGATGCCGCGCCACGGCAGGACCTCCTCGTCGTCCTCGGCGTCGGCTGGGGGCGCCGTCTGGAGGGAGTGGTCGACGCGCTCACCGGGCTTGAGGCCGATCGAGGTGGCGAGCGCGGTGAAGTCGCCGCCCAGCATCAGCGTGGCGCTGGTGAGCACGACGGTCTTCTCCGCGAACAGCCGGTCCCGCAGCGGCCCCCACACCTGCAGGGGCGCTACGCACAGCAGGTCGCCACCGCGGCCGCGGTCCCGCTCGGAGAGCCAGAGCACGTCGGCCTCGGAGTTGGCCGCCATCCGCTCGGCGTTCTTGAAGATGTCCTGCACCGCTCCGCGGGCCTGGGTCCGGGCGGCGTCGCCCTCGACGTCGGCGTCCTTGGGGAACGCCGAGAGAACGGCACGGGACGCGTCGCGGACCAGGACCAGCGCGTCCGCCAACCCGGTCGGCAGGCTGTCCAGCCGGCCGGCTGCGCAGCCGCCGAACGCCGCCCGCAGGGCCTCCGCGGCGTCCGCGAGGTCGTCGGCCTCGGTGCCCTGCACATGACGCTGCGCACGTCGGGCAGCGCGTTCCACCTCGGGGACCGAGAGCTCGTCGGTGGCCGCCTGGGTGACCCGTGCGGACAGCTCGTGGGCCTCGTCGACCACCACGACGTCGTAGTCCGGGATCATCGGGACGCCCTCGATGGCGTCGATGGCGAGCAGCGAGTGGTTGGTGACCACCAGCTGGGCCTGGATCGCCCGCTCCCGCGCCCGCTCGGCGAAGCACTCCTGTCCGAAGGGGCACTTGGCGGCGCCGAGGCACTCGCGGTGGGTGACCGAGACCTGTCGCCACACCCGCTCGGTGTGCTTGGGCGCGGAGTCCCGGTCCCCCAGTCCCTGGCTCTGCGCCTCCTGCTCGGCCCAGTCCCGCAGCGCGAGCACCTCGCTGCCGGTCGACCCGGCGGGCAGCTCGACGAGGACGCCCTGGTCGTCCGGCACGCCTTCGCGGATCCGGTGCAGGCAGGCGTAGTTGGAGCGCCCCTTGAGCACGGCGTACGACGGCCTGCCCGACGGGCCTGCCGACGAGGCGGGCAGGACGTGCTCGGCTGCGGTGAGCAGGGCCGGGATGTCCCGTGCGACGAGCTGGTGCTGGAGGGCCAGCGTGGCCGTCGCGACCACCACTCGGCGCTGGTGCAGGAGCGCCGGGACGAGGTAGGCCAGTGACTTGCCGGTGCCGGTGCCGGCCTGCACCAGGAGGTGCTCGGCCGAGGCCATCGCCCGGGCGACGGCCTCGGCCATCTGGATCTGGCCGGGCCGCTCCTCGCCGCCGAGTCCGGCCACAGCGGCCGCCAGCACCTCACGGACCCGCGCGGTCGACGGCGCGTCGGTGGAGGGCACCGGTGCACCCTATCCAGTCGCCGCCCGGCCCCGGGACCCTTCCTCCCCAGGGCAGGGTGCCCTACGTCGGCTCAGCAGGGTCGTCGGCTCAGCCGGGGCGTCGGCTCAGCTGGCCGAGACGGCGTAGGGCGTCAGCTCGCCCGCGAGGTCGGCGTGCGCGCGACCCCGCACCAGGGTCCCGTCGCCGGTGTGCTCGATCGACTCGACCTCTCCGGAGACGTGGATGCGGTTCAGCAGGTCCCCCCGGTGATAGGGCAGCAGAGCCTCGAACGCCACCCCGGGGTGCGGGAGGTCGGCCTCGATGGCCGCCAGCGCGTCCGCGACGCCCTCACCGGTCCTGGCGGACACCACCACCGAGTGCGGCTCCCGCTGCCGAAGCCGCGCGAGCACCATCGGGTCGGCCACGTCGGCCTTGTTGATCACCACCAGCTCGGGCACCTTGTCGGCGCCGATCTCGGCGAACACCTCCCGGACCGCGGCCAGCTGGCCCTCGGGGTCGGCGTGCGAGCCGTCCACGACGTGGAGCACCAGATCGGAGTCGGCCACCTCCTCGAGCGTCGAGCGGAACGCCTCGACAAGCTGGTGCGGCAGGTGCCGCACGAAACCGACGGTGTCCGACATCGTGTAGACCCGGCCGTCGGACGTGGTGGTCTTCCGGGTGGTGGGGTCCAGGGTCGCGAACAGCGAGTCCTCGACCAGCACCCCGGCGTTCGTCAGCCGGTTGAGCAGGGAGGACTTGCCCGCGTTCGTGTATCCGGCGATCGCCACGGACGGGACCTGGTGGCGCAAGCGGTCCGAGCGCTTGGTGTCCCGGGTGGTGCGCCGGTGCGTCAGCTCGCGCCGGAGCTTGGCGATCTTGGTGTTGATCCGACGCCGGTCGGTCTCGATCTTCGTCTCACCCGGACCACGGCCACCGATGCCGCCGCCCTGCGAACCCACCCGGCCGCCGGCCTGGCGGGACAGGTTCCCGCCCCAGCCGCGCAGCCGCTGCTTCATGTAGTTGAGCTGCGCCAGCTCGACCTGCGCCTGGCCCTCCCGGGACTTGGCGTGCTGGGCGAAGATGTCCAGGATCAGCGCGGTCCGATCCACGACCTTGACCTTGACCCGGTCCTCGAGGTTCCTGAGCTGGCTCGGGGCCAGCTCGCCGTCGAGGATCACGGTGTCCGCGCCGGTCGCCTGCACGATCTCGCGCAGCCCGTCGACCTTGCCACGCCCGATGTACGTCGCGGGGTCCGGGCTCTGCCGGCGCTGGTAGAACGCGTCGAGCACCGTGGAGCCGGCGGTCTCGGCGAGCAGCGCCAGCTCGGCCATCGAGTTCTCGGCGTCCTGCACGGTGCCCTCGGTCCACACCCCGACCAGCACGACCCGCTCCAGGCGCAGCTGGCGGTACTCGACCTCGGTGATGTCCTCGAGCTCGGTGGACAGGCCCGCCACCCGGCGCAGCGCGTGCCGCTCGGCGAGGTCGTAGTCACCGGTGCTCCCACCGGTCTCCCCCGCATCGGAGCCGGAATCGGAGTCGGCATCGGAGCCGGGATCGGCGTCCCAGCCCTCGGTCTCCAGGAGGGCGTCGTCGAGGTCGATCACCGGGTCGGGGGTGGCCAGCGGGGCCAGGGTCAGGTCGGGGTGCTGCTCGTGTGCGCTCGTCATATCCACCCGGTAGAACATCGTCGCGCCGGGGAGGATTCCCCGGTCACCTGTAGTAAACCGCGGATCGAGTGCCGTTTCGACCGATTTTCACCCCGGGGAGCGACGCGCCCGGGTGCGCGGCCCGAGCCACTCGCCCCGGGCCACCAGCAGGGCGGGCCCCGTGAGCACGACGCGGCCCTGCTCGGTCCAGGCCACCTCGAGCCGCCCGCCCGCGACGTCGACGCGGTACGACGTCCCGCCCGGCCCGCCCTCGTGGACCCCGTCGGCGAGCGCGGCAGCCACCATCGCGGCGCAGGCACCGGTCCCACAGGACCGGGTCTCCCCGGACCCGCGCTCGTGCACCCGCATGGCGACGTGCCGGTCACCGTGGCGCACCACGAACTCGACGTTGACGCCCGCCGGGTAGTCACCCGGGTCGTGCTCGGGCGGCTCCAGCAGGGCTCCGGCCTGGTCCAGCGAGTCCACGAACGCGACGGCGTGCGGGTTGCCCAGGGACACGTGCAGCGCCGGCCAGGACCGGCTCCCGACGCTCACCTTGGTGTCCCCGAGGACCTCCGGCACGCCCATGTCCACGCTGACCAGGTCCCCTGCGAACCTGAGCACCTTGGTCCCCGCCCGCGTGGCGACCGGCAGCGGGCCGGAGATGTCGACGTGCTCGTGGTCGGCCAGGTAGCGGCCGAACACCCGGATGCCGTTGCCGCACATCTCCGAGCTGGACCCGTCGGCGTTGCGGTAGTCCATGAACCACTCGGCCTCGCCCCTGGCCGCGACGGCCGCGGGGTCGTCGTACGCCTCGGTCCGGACCACGCGCAGCACGCCGTCGGCACCGAGGCCGGCACGGCGGTCGCAAAGAGCGGCGGTGAGCTCCCGGGACAGGTCACCGAGCCGGCTGCCGTCGGGATCGGGGAGCAGCACGAAGTCGTTCTCGGTGCCGTGCCCCTTCCAGAAGGCGATGCGTTCACTCATCTCGCCAGCCTATCGACCTAGGTTGGGACCATGTCCCGTCGAGACAAGATCCCCCCGCGCTTGCGGGTGCGTGGGCTGACCCGTCGCTTCGGGGACGTGGACGTCGTCTCCGGGCTCGACTTCGACCTCGCGGCCGGGAGGGCGGTGGCGCTGGTCGGCCGCAACGGCGCCGGCAAGTCGACCGTGCTGCGCTGCGTGAGCGCCGCCGACGTCCCCACCTCGGGAACGGTCGAGCTGGACGGCGTCCCGGTCGACGAGCGCTCACCGCACACCCGGCGCGACATGGCAGTGGTCATGGACGACATCGACTTCTTCCCCGACCTCAGCGTCCTAGAGCACCTGGACCTGTTCGCCCGTGCGCACGCGGTGCCGAACGCCGAGGCGGTGGTGGACGCCGTCCTGCACGAGGTGGGGCTGGTGCCACAGGCGGCGCAGTTGCCGGGGACCCTCTCCTCGGGCCAGCGGCGGCGCCTCGCGCTGGCCAGCGCCTTCGTGCGGCCCCGGCGGATGCTCGTCCTCGACGAGCCGGAGGCCCGCCTCGACGAGGCCGGCCTGGCGTGGCTGGTGGACCGGCTGCAGCGCGAGAAGGCCGACGGGCTCGCGATCCTGCTGGCCAGCCACGACGCGGACCTGGTGGCAGCGGTCGCGGACCGGGTCCTCAGCCTCGACGACGACACGTGAGCGAGGCGACCGCGCGGCTGCGGACCCTGCGGCGCCAGATGCGTGTGTGGCGACGTGGCAGGGCGGACACCCGCCTGGTGGATGCCGTCAGCGACGCCTACGTCGCGCTCTTCGCCACCGCGATGCTCGGCTCGATGGCGGTCAGCGTGGTCCTCAACCTCCGCGGCGTCGCCGGCCGGCAGTGCACGAGCCTCGCCTGCTCCGACGCGAGGGCCGCTCTCCCCTGGCTCTTCGGCGCCGGCCTGGTCGCCGGCGCGCTCGGCGTCGCCCGGCTCCTCGGACCGATACTGGTCTCGCCCGCCGTCGCCACCTGGCTGCTGCCGACCCCGCTGGATCGTCGGGCGCTGCTGCGCAACCGGCTGGCCGGCACCGGTGCGGTGTCCCTGGTCCTCCCCGCGATGCTGGCGGCCGGCGCCGGGGTGCTGGCCGGCTTCCTGCTCGTCGAGACGGTCTCCTACGCCGCCTGCGTCGGTGCCACGTGCCTGCTCGCCGTCGGCGTCGCTGCGGTCTGCCAGGCCGCGCGGTCCCGGGCCGCTCAGCTGCTCACCTGGCTGCTCGCCGGCACCCTCTGGGTGGGACTCCTGATGCTCACCCTCGACGCGGTGCCGGTCGCCATGTCGCAGCCGCACGGCGGCACCGGTTGGGGGGTCGCGGTCGGTGTCCTGAGCGCGCTTGCACTCGTCGCGACCCAGCGGGCCTACGCCGGCCTGCCCCGTCTGAGCCGGGACCAGCTCACCCCGGGCGGCTCGCTGGTCCCCGGCTTGTCCGGCGCGCTGGCCGGGCTGGACTTCGCCCTGGTCTACGACGTCCTGGTCGCCCGGCACTGGAGGTCGCGGAGCACCGTGCGGGTGGTCCGCGGCCGCGGGCACGGACCCTCGGCCCTGGTCTGGCGGGAGGTGGTCCGGCTGCGTCGTACACCGCAGGTGCTCGTGGTCCTGGGCGCCTCGCTGGTGCTGCCCTACCTCGGCGCGACCCTCGGGCTGGGGCTCGCCGACCTGCTGGTGGCCACGACGACCGGGTTCCTGGCGAGCATCGGGCTGTTCTCGTCGCTGCGGGTCCTCAGCCGCACCCCGGGCCTGGTCCGCTCCCTGCCGTTCACCCCCGCGCAGGTCCGGACGGCCTGCCTGTCCGTGCCGGCAGCGGTGGTGCTGGTGTGGGCGGTGGCAGGCGTCCCCGCGCTGGCGCACGCTCTGCACGTCCCGGACGGTGAGGCCGTGGCACTCGCCCTGGCCGTCGGGGTGACGGCGGTGACCGCCGTGGTCCGCTGGGTCTCCGGGCGGCCGCCGGACTACCAACTGCCGCTGGTGACCTCCCCGATGGGCGCCGTGCCGACGTCGGTCTTCGTCAGCGCCGTGCGCGGCCTCGACGCCCTCCTGCTCGGCAGCGCACCGCTCCTGCTTGCGCCCACGGTCACCGGCGCAGAGATCTCGGTCGGGCTGGACGCGGTCCTTCTCGCGGTGCTGGTCAACCGCCCGTGACCCGCCCCGAGTCAGCCTCCGGGTCGTCGGCGTGTCTCCCGCGACTGTCGGCGGGCCGTGCCAGCCTCGGAGGATGACCGAGCGCACCGATGAGCTGCTGATGTTGACAGCCGTGACCGCGACCTGCACCGACTGCGGTGGCGACCGGATGTTCGTGCCGGTCGGCGACTCCTCCGCCGACGGAGAGTTCTGCTGCACCTCATGCGACGCGGCGGTGTTCCTGATGCTGCACGTTGGTTCCCGCGCAGGAACCCACCGCCGGGTGGCCTGAGCTCGGTCCGGTCAGCGGTGCGGTGGCTGACCGCTGCCCGCAGGCAGGCCGCCGTCGACGGGCAGCACTGGAGCGCCGCCCCCTCTACGAGCGGCTCTCGGGTGCAGCCGCCCGGCGCAGTATGTCGGCGGCGACCCTCAGACCTTCGATGCGACCGAGGGAGGTGTCCTCGTGCTCGATGTTCACGGCCATGTCCGGGTCGACCTCGCGCAGCGCATCGACGAAGCGGGTCCAGAACCCGACGTCGTGCCCGCGGCCGAGGGCGACGAAGTCCCAGGCCGAGTCCGTTGGCCACTCGTTGACCCACTCGTCGCCTCCGAGGTTGACCCGGTCCTCCTCGGGGGAGAGGCGACGGAACCGCTCGTCCAGCACGCCGTAGATCGGGGCGTGGTCCTCATTGATCCGGACGTCCTTCGCGGCGGCATGCACCACCAGGGGGCCGAGGTAGCGGACGGCGGCGACCGGGTCCATGCCCTGCCAGAACAGGTGGCTGGGGTCCATCTCGGCTCCGACGTGGGTGGCACCGACCTTCTCGACGAGCCGCTTGAGCGTGGGTGGGTTGAACACGATGTTCTGCGGGTGCATCTCGATCGCCACCTTGACGCCGTTGTCGGCGGCCAGGGCATTGATCTCCCGCCAGAACGGCACGGCCACCTCGTCCCACTGGTAGTCCAGCACGTCGAGAGATCCGGAGTTCCAGGCGTTGACGACCCAGTTGGGGACGGTGGCTCCTGGCTCACCTCCTGGCAGGCCGGACATCGTCACCACGCGCGTCTGGCCGAGCAGGCCCGCAGCCTTGATGGCGCGACGCAGATCGTCGGCGTGCTTCGGGCCGATCGCCGGGTTGGGATGCAACGGGTTGCCGTTGGCGTTCAGCCCGGCGAGGCTGACGCCCTTCTCGTCGAAGACGGCCAGGTAGTCGTCGCGCGCGGCCTGGCTGGCCAGGATGTCGTCGATCGGGATGTGCACCGGTGGCAGGAACCCGCCGGCGTTGATCTCCGCCGCGTTCAGGCCGAGCTCCGCGATCACGTCGAGCGCGTCGGGCAGCGGGCGGTCGTGCAGGACGGCGGTGTAGACACCGAGCTTCATGAGAGAACCCTTCCTCTGTGGGGGTCGCTGATGCTGTGGTCGGGCAGCGGGACGGCCGCCCCGCCGTCGGTCGCGGACGTCGCTACCGCAGCCAGGACCTCCATGTTGTGCACCCCTTCGTCGAAGGTCGCGCAGGGCGGCAGCGAGACGTCCTCCGGCAGCCCCGCCACCTCGTCGAGAAAGGCTCTGGCCTGGTAGCCGAAGGCGTCGTTCTGGCCGAAACCGACGCTCGGGGCGTCCATGGCCAGACCGCCGGCGAGGTAGGGATGCTGAGGCCCGAGGATGACCTGCCGGTAACCGTCCGTGCTGGGGTCGTCATGCAGGAAGAGCCCGATCTCGGCGGGCCGGCGCTGGTCGAACGTGGCCGCGCCGTGCTCGCAGAACACCTCGAGCACCAGGCTGTTCGCGTGGCCGGCCGCCACCCTGGACACCTCCAGGCCACCCCCGCCGCTCGGGAAGTCCACCGAGAAGGCCGCGTAGTCGTCGTTCTCGACCGGCTCCGAGACGTCCGAGACCTCGACGTGGTCATGACCCATGACGGCCCCCAGGGGCAGCGGTCGCGAGCCGATGACGGTCTGCATCCGGCCGCCGCGCACCTCCGTGATGTCACCGCAGAGGAACTCGGCGACATAGCTCAGGTGGCTGCCGACGTCCGCGAGCGCACCGGAGCCCGGCGCACCCTTGTACCGCCAGCTCATCGGGGCCGTGGGGCTGCAGCCGTAGTCGGTCCAGTAGCGGCCGCTGAAGTGCAGCACCCGACCGAGCACGCCACTGGTGATCAGGTCTCGGATGTAGGCGATGCCGGGCGTACGTCGGTAGGTGAACCCGACCCGGGCCAGTGGAGCGGCCTTCGCGGCATGTGCAGCCATCAGACGGGCGTCGTCCAGGGTGTCGCTCATCGGCTTCTCGCAGAGCACGTGCTTGCCGGCGTCCAGCAGGCCCTGCACCACCTCGCGGTGCAGGCTGTTGGCGATGACCACGCTGACCACGTCCACGTCGTCGGCCTCGGCGACCGCCTGCCACGAGGTGTCCGACCGCTGGTAGCCGAAGCGGCGAGCGGCCGCCGCCCCGAACTCGGCGTTCACATCGGCGATCGATACCAGCCGGACGGGGGGCAGCGTCGGCTGGTAGAGCGTCGGCGCGGTGCGATAGGCCGCGGCGTGCGCCCGGCCTGCCATGCCCGCACCGATGACGGCGACTCCCAGACTGTCCTTCATGAGACAGGTCCTTCCCGTGGGATAGCAATTATGGAGCGCTCCATTTGGAGCGCTCCAAACGTTAGGCGAGGCGCTAGTGTCACGTCAAGGGGCCGGACGGATCGACCGGACGACCGACCGCCCACCCGCTCGCTCGCTCGCTCGCAAGGAGCCGACATGACCCTCGGACGACCCCCAGTGGCCCGGCCCACCATCTACGACGTGGCCCAGCGGGCCGGCGTCTCGAAGTCGCTGGTCTCGCTCGTGCTGCAGAACGCGCCGCAGGTCAGCGAGAAGCGACGCCGAGCCGTCCTCGCCGCGATCTCCGATCTCGGCTACCGCCCGAGCAGCGCGGCGAGCTCGCTGGCCGGCACCCGGACCCGGAACATCGGCGTCGCCATCGACGACTTCGAGAACCTGTGGTTCGTCGACCTGCTTCGCGGCATGCGCCAGGTCTTCGACGAGTCGGGCCACCACGTCTCCGTCGCCGACTCGCACCTCAACCCGCACCTGGGTGGGGACCCCGTCGACGCGTTCCTGTCCATGCGCGTGGAGGGCATCGTGCTGGCGATGGAGACCCCAGCAGCCGTCCCGGACTTCGGCAGCGTGCCGGTGGTGGTGGCCGGGGCCCGCGACGTCGCACCCCAGGGCGCGGACCTCGTGGCCAACGACGACCAGCACGGAGCACGGCTCGCCACCCGGCACCTGCTCGAGCTGGGCCACCGGGACATCGGTCACCTGAGCGGAGCGGGCGGCATCGCCAGGCTGCGGCGGACCTCCTTCGAGGCAACGATGGCTGAGGCCGGGCTCGAGGCGGTCGTGACCGGCGACGGTGCCACGACGGAGGAGGACGGGTACGTCGCCGCCCATGCTCTGCTCGACGTCCGCCCGCGCCTGACCGGCATCTTCGCCGCCAACGACGTGATGCTCCTCGGAGCGCTGGCTGCCCTGCGTGAGCGCCGGCTGACCGTCCCCGACGACGTCTCGGTCGTCGGCTACGACAACTCTCCGCTCGCCGCCTCCCACTACCTGGCGCTCACCACGGTCGACGACCGCAGCGTCGACGTCGGCACCCAGGTCGCCCAGGCGGTCCTGGCCCGGCACGACGACCCCAGCCGGCCACCGTCCCGCATCATGCTGTCCCCCACGCTGGTGCGGCGGGCCTCGACGTCACCAGCACGGACGCGTCGTGGCTAGCAGACTGGGGTCCTGGGCCCCACGACCCTCAGTGGGGCTCCACCTGGAACGACTCGTGGCGGACCTTCACCAGCCGTTGGTGTACTTGTCGATCGTCTGGCGCATGAAGACGGTCGACTCGCGCGCCCGGTCCTCCCACGCGAACACGCACGCGGTCATGATGTTGCGGTCACCCTCAGCGAAGCCCAGCCTCTGCACGGTGGCGAAGAACAGGTCCCAGTCGACCTCGCCCTGTCCGATGTCGAGGTGCTGGTGCACCCGGGCGGTGGACCCGGGTGGGTTGACGATGTAGCGCAGGCCCGAGGACGCGGTGTGGTCGAAGGCGTCCGCCAGGTGGAGCTGGGTCATCAGCGGCCCGGCGTACTCCATGATCTCGACCATGTTGCCGCCCATGTGGAAGGTGTGCGGCGCGCAGTAGAGGAAGGACACCAGTGGGCTGTTGAGGCCCCGCACCATGTCGACCGCCACCAGCCCGTCCTCGACGAAGTCGTCCGGGTGGGGCTCCAGCCGCAGCTCCATGCCCTCGCGCTCGAAGACCGGCAGCAGCTCCTCCATCGACCGATAGAACTTGCCCTCGCTCAGGCCGACCTGCTCCGGCCGGCCGTTGAACTCCGAGTTCATCACCCGGCAGTCGAGGTCCACGGTGATCTGGATGGCCCGCTTCCAGTTGCGCACGGCGGCCTGACGCTCGTCTTCGTCCGGACCGGACCAGCGGTAGAGCGGCAGGTGCGCGGCCACCTTGACGCCCGCGGCGTCCAGGGCCTTCTTGAACGCCTTCACCCCGGCATCGTCGATGCGCGGATGCAGGAAGAACGGCGTCAGGTCCTCGCGGGGCGAGAGCTCGATGTACTCATACCCCAGGTCCGCGACGAGCCCCGGCAGCTCGAGCAACGGCGTGGATCGGAACATGTAGGGGTCCAGGGCGATCAACATGTGGTGCCTACCTCCGGCGGATCGGTGTGGTCGTGGCTCGGGCGGGTCAGCCGTAGAGAGCGGGCTTGACGCCGAGGTCGATCTCGACGCGGTCGCCGCTGTAGAGCGCCTCGACACCGGCGTCGCAGACCACCTGAGCGGCATAGCCGTCCCACGCACTCGGACCGGTGGCACCCTCACCCGAGGCGACCGCGTTCACCCACTCCTGGAACTCGACGTCGTAGGCGGCGATGAAGCGCTGCCGCCAGTCCTCGGGCACCGCGACACCGACCTGGTTGCCGGTGCGCAGGACCACCAGGCCCCGGTCCGCCAGCGCGGCGGTCCCCGTCTCCCCGACGACCTCGCCCCGGATGTCGTAGCCGTAGCGGATGTTGACCGAGGTCTCCACGTTCACCAGCACGCCGGACGCCGTCTCCAGGATCATCAGCAACGGGTCCTGCAGGTCCTTGCCGAGGCTGTTCGCCTTCGCGGCGACCACCCGGATCGCCGCCAGCTCCTCCCCGAGCAGCCAACGGGTCACGTCGAAGTCGTGTACGGCGGTGTCGACGATGGCCATGTCCTTGGTGTAGTGCTCGGGGACGGACGGGTTGCGGTGGCTCGAGAAGTAGATCAGCGGGGCACCGATCCGCCCGGAGTCGATGACGTCCTTGAGCGCCCGGTACGACTCGTCGTACCTCCGCATGAACCCGACCTGCACCAGCCGGCTGCCATGCGCTGACTCGGCGTCCAGGATCTTGCGGCAGGCCTCCCTGGTGGTCGCCAGCGGCTTCTCGCAGAACACCGCCTTTCCCGCGGCGATCGAAGCCAGCACATAGGCCTCATGGGTGGGACCCCAGGAGCAGACCAGGACCGCGTCCACCCGCTCGTCGCCGATCAGGTCCTCACCCGACACGTGCACCGTCGCGTCCGGGAGCCCCGACGCGACTTCCTTGGCCACCTGCTCGTTGGCATCCGACACCGCCACCACCTCGGCGCCGGAGACGACCCGGGTGAGCCGGCGGATGTGGTCCCGGCCGATCATCCCCGTGCCGATCACTCCGACTCGCAACGTCACTTCTCGCTCCTTCGGCTGTGCGGTCGATGTCTGAGGTTGAGCGTGGGGTGCTGTCAGTACGGCCAGCGCCGGACCGGGCCCAGCCCGCACCCGACGTAGTAGCCCGCCGTCCGGGCCCCGATCGGCAGCGGGATGTCCGGCTCCACGGGGTAGAGGTCCTGCTCGATGACCGCATAGGTCTCGCGGTCCAGCCTGCCCAGCGCCTCCAGGAGCGGCGGCATGTCGGGCTCGCCGTACGGCGGCTCACACATGACGCCGAGCTTGACCGCCTCGGCCAGGGAGACGTTCTCCGCGCGGACCCGTGCACGGACGACCGGGTCCACCGACTTCAGGTGGACGTAGGAGATCCGCTCGGGGAACGCCTCGATGAGCGCGATGTTGTCGCCGTCGCAGTAGGAGACGTGGCCCGTGTCGAGGCACAGGTTCACCAGTGCGGGGTCCGTGTCGGCGAGGAAGCTCTCGATCCGGTCCTGGGTGTCGACGTGGGTGTCGGCGTGCGGATGGAACACCAGCTTGACGCCGTACTCCTCGAGCAGGAACCGCGCGAGCTCGTCGGTGCCCGTCACCAGGTTCTTCCACTGCTCGGGGTCGATGTCCGCACCTTGCGTGGCCTCGCCGGTGTGCTGGTCGGTGTACTGCTCGGGCAGCTGCACGAGGTACTCGGCGCCGACCGCGGCGAGCAGCTTCGCCTCGCGGCCGAAGTCCTCCTTGGCCTGCTGCAGCGCGTCAGCACCCTTGTGCAGCCCGGCGAAGACCGTGCCTCCACACACCGTCAGGCCGCGCCGCTCGAGCTCCTCGGTGAGCTGGTGCGGGTCCTGGAGCATGAATCCCTGGGGCCCCAGCTCCGTGTAGACGTATCCCGCTCTGGCGATCTCGTCGAGGTAGACGTCCCAGGTCACCTGGTGCGGGTCACTCGCGAACCACACCCCCCACGAGTCGGGGGCGGTGCCGAGACGGAGCTGTGACAGGTCAGGCATGGGGATGGTGCCTTTCGGTGGTGGCTACTTCGAGGTGGGGAAGTGGTAGCTGGCGTCGCTGGTGTGGCTGGCGCGTGGCCAGCGGGCGGTGACGACCTTGGCGCGGGTGTAGAAGCTGACGCCTTCGGGGCCGTGCACGTGCTTGTCGCCGAACAGGGAGTCTTTCCAGCCGCCGAAGGAGTAGAACGCCATCGGGACGGGGACGGGCACGTTGATGCCGATCATGCCGACGTGCACGCCGCGTTGGAACCGTCGGGCCGCCTCGCCGCTGGAGGTGAAGATGGCGGTGCCGTTGCCGTAGGGGTTGCTGTTGACCAGTGTGATGGCTGCGTCGACGTCGTCGACGCGGACCACCGACAGGACCGGGCCGAAGATCTCCTGGGTGTAGACGTCCATGTCGGTGGTGACGTTGTCGATCACGGTGGGGCCGACGAAGAAGCCGTCCTCGTGTCCCTCGACGACGTAGCCGCGACCGTCGACGGTGACGGCCGCGCCCTGGGTTTCGCCGGTGTCGATGAGCCCGAGGATCCGCTGTTGGGCGGCGCGGGTGACGACCGGGCCCATCTCGCTGTCCCGGTCCCGCCCCGAGCCCACCTTGACCGCGCGGGCCCGGTCGTTGACCGCGGCGACGAGCGCGTCCGCGGCGTCTCCCACCGCCACCGCGGCGGAGATCGCCATGCACCGCTCGCCGGCGGACCCGAACGCGGCCGCGGCCAGGTGGTCGGCGGCGAAGTCGACGTCCGCGTCGGGCAGGATGATGGCGTGGTTCTTCGCGCCGCCCAGGGCCTGGACGCGTTTGCCGGTGGCGGTGCCCCGTTCGTGGATGTAGCGGGCGATCGGGGTGGACCCGACGAACGAGACCGCGGCCACGTCGGGGGAGTCCAGGATCGCGTCGACCGCCTCCTTGTCTCCGTGCACCACGTTGAACACGCCGTCGGGCAGGCCGGCCTGCTGCCACAGCTCGGCGATCCGCATCGACGCGGACGGGTCGCGCTCGCTGGGCTTGAGGACGAACGTGTTGCCGCAGGCGATCGCCACCGGGAACATCCACATCGGCACCATCGCCGGGAAGTTGAACGGCGTGATCCCGGCGACCACCCCGAGCGGCTCCCGGAAGGAGAACGTGTCGACGTCGGTGGACACCTGGTCGGAGAAGTCACCCTTGAGCAGGCTGGGGATCCCGCAGGCGAACTCCACGACCTCGAGGCCCCGTTGCACCTCCCCCAGGGCGTCGGAGAGCACCTTGCCGTGCTCGTCGGTGATCAGCTCGGCGATCTCCCCGGCATGGGCGTTGACCAGCTCCCGGAAGGCGAACAGCACCTTGGTCCGCCGGCTCAGGGAGGTCTGCGACCACCCGCCGAAGGCATCCTTGGCGGCGGCGACCGCAGCGTCGACATCTGCGGCCGATCCCAGGCAGACCTGCGCCTGCTGATCGCCCGTCGCCGGGTTGAACACCTCGGCGGTGCGGTCGCTGCTGCCGGTCGTGGTCTTGCCGGCGATCCAGTGCTCGATAGTCCTCAACGTGCGTCTTCTCTCATCGGTGGTGTGGTCTGTCGGATGGTCGGTACGGCGGAGGTGATCTCCATGGGCGGGGCTGCTCGCCGGGACCCGGCTGGCGGGTGGTCAGGATGCCTTCACCACGAGGACCGGCAGGTCGGCCTCGAGGATGAGCGTCTGGGTGACGCTGCCCAGCAGCGCCTTGCCGACCGGTGAGCGGTGCCGGGCCCCGATCACCAGGAGGTCGGCATCCACGGACCGGACCAGCTCGAGCAGGGCTCCGGCCAGGTCGGTGCCGGCGGTCGCGAGGTGCAGCTGCCACGCGACGCCGGGGTCGGGGCCGACGACCTTCTCGATCTCATCGGAGACACCGAGCCGGTAGGCCTCCTGACGGTCGGGGTCGATCGAGTCGACGACGTGCAGCACGGCCAGGTCGGTGCCTCGGTATCTCGCCTCCTGGACGGCCTGGACGAGAGCCCTGCGGCTGGTCGGGGACACCTGATGGGCCACGGCGACGGTCATCGGGGAAGCCCCTTTCTCGTGGTCGGCACTGTCGTGGCCACTGCTAGGAGCGCTTGAGCTCGTGGGACAGCTCGGTGAGCTCGTCGCCGCCGGCCATCTGGCGGGTCAGCTCGTCCAGGGACACCTCGTCGCGTCGCTTGTCGAGGACCGCCTGGCCCAGCTTCAAGATCACGAAGTGGTCCGCGACCAGGTGCGCGTGGTGCGGGTTGTGGGTGATGAACACCACCCCGAGACCCGCGTCGCGGGCCGCCGCGGTGTACTTCAGCACCACCCCGGACTGCTTGACGCCCAGAGCGGCCGTGGGCTCGTCCAGGATCAGCACCCGGGCACCGAAGTACACCGCCCGGGCGATCGCGACGCACTGACGCTGCCCGCCCGACAGCTCACCGATGGGCTGGTCGATGTCCTTGACCACGATGCCCATCTTGCGGAGCTCCTCGTCCGCGATCCGCTTCATGTCCTTGA
>JAICWH010000163.1 GCA_025934895.1 Nocardioidaceae bacterium
AGGACGGGTGCTCGGGCAGCGGTACGACGTTGGTCTGCACCGGGGCGCGGCCGGCGGGGAGCTCGCGCAGGGTGCAGGTCTCGAGGTCGCCGAAGACGGTCATCGCCACGGTGCGCGGGATCGGCGTCGCGGTCATCACCAGGACGTGCGGCGGCGCGGCTCCGCTCTTGGCGGCCAGCGCTGCCCGCTGCTCGACACCGAACCGGTGCTGCTCGTCGACGACCACCAGCCCCAGGTCGGCGAACTGGACCTTGTCCTCGAGCAGCGCGTGGGTGCCGATCACGATGCCTGCCGCGCCGGACGCCGCGTCCAGCATCGCCTCACGACGGGCGGGCGCCGCCAGGGCGCCGGTCAGCAGGGCCACCCGGGTGCCGTCGTCGGCTCCGCCGAGCATGCCGCCGGTGGCGAGGTCCCCCAGCAGCTGGGTGATCGAACGACGGTGCTGCTGGGCCAGGACCTCCGTCGGGGCGAGCAGGGCCGCCTGACCGCCGGAGTCCACGACCCGCAACATCGCCCGAAGGGCGACCACTGTCTTGCCCGACCCGACCTCACCCTGGAGCAGCCGGTGCATCGGGTGCCCGGCAGCGAGGTCCTCGAGCAGGGCCCGGCTCACCTCCTGCTGACCGGCCGTCAGCTCGAAGGGCAGCCGGGCGTCGAACCGGTCGAGGAGCCCCCGCTCGCGGCCGACGCGCGGGCGCGCCTCCTGGGCGATCAGGGCCGCCCTTCGCTGGGCCAGGACGGTCTGGGTCACGAAGGCCTCGTCGAAGCGCAGCCGCGCCGATGCCGACTCCACCTCCTGCCGGTCGTCCGGCCGGTGCAGCCAGGTCAGCGCCTGGCGGGCCGAGAGGAGCCCCCGCTCGGCGCGGACGGCGTCCGGCAGCACCTCGGGGACCTCGTGCACCAGGTCGAGGGCCAGCCCGATCGCCTCGCCGATCTGCCAGCTCTGGACCGTCGAGGTGGCCGGGTAGATCGGGATCAGGTTCGGCATCCGGGAGAAGGCCTGCTCCGCCTCCTCCCCGGAGCCGAACACCAGCGTCTGGGGGTTGGTCAGCTGCCAGGTGTTGCGGAACCGTCCGACCTTGCCCGAGAACAAGCCGGAACGTCCGGGGACGAGCTGGTCCTGGCGCCACCGCGACAGGTGCGCCCGCTTGTCGAAGAAGGTCAGGGTGAGAGGGGCGCCCCCCGTCTCCAGCACCACCTCGAGCCGGTAGGCCATCTGCCCGGTGCGACGGTCGCGGTAGGGCTTGGGCTCGGCACGCGCCACGCGTGCCAGCACGGTCACGAAGTCGTCGACCTGCAGCTGCTCGGGCTCGCTGAGCTTGTCGCGCTCCACCCAGCGCCGCGGGTAGTGCCTCAGCAGGTCCCCGACCGTGCGGTAGCCGAACGCCTTCTCGATCTTCGTCGCCTGCCTTCCCGCGACGGCGGCCAGCCCGGTGTCCCAACCGATCGTGGAACGCAGGACCTGTCGGTGCGATGGCATGCCTGGATCGTCCTACTCGACACCGACGAGAAGCGGGTACCGCTGCTGGCCACCGTCGTACACGACCACGTCCACGGTCGGGTGCGCATCCCGCAGATGGTCCGCAGCCCGTTCGGCCAGCCCCTGGGCGTCCACGCCGGCCACCAGGGTGACCAACTCGCCGCCGCCTCCGAGCAGCCGTTCCAGCACCTCGGCGGCGACCTCGAACAGGTCGTGCCCGACGATCACGAAGTCCCCCTCGATGACTCCCAGGACGTCGCCGGGCTCGCAGGGGCCGGCCGTCGTCATCGCCTGCCTGGCCGCGACCGTGACGGCGCCCGAACGGGCGTGCCGGGCCGCCGCGGACATGGTGACGATCTCCTCCTCGAAGCTACGGCCGGGCTCGTGCACGGCGAGCGCTGCGAGCCCCTGCACCTGGGCGTTGGTCGGGATCACCGCGACCCGCAGGTCGCCCCGCTCACGTGCGGTGCGGGCCGCCGCCTCGGCCGCCGCGATCGAGTCGCGGTCGTTGGGCAGCACGATCACCTCGGCGGTGCCGGCCCTGGTGATCGCCTCCAGGATCCGGCCGGTCGAGGGCCGGCGCCCGGCGCCGCCGGGCACGACGGTCGCGCCGCCCTGCACGAACAGGCTCCCCAGCCCGGCACCCGCAGCGACCACCACGACGGTTCGACCCTCCCGGACGACCGCGCCCGCGGCGCGCCGCTCGCCCTGCTCCGCGAAGTGCGTGACGCGCAGTCGATGCGGGCGACCGGCCTCGATGCCGGCCTCCACGGCCGCCCCGACGTCGTCGACGTGGACATGCACGTTCCACAGCCCGTCGCCGCCGACGACCACCAGCGAGTCCCCCAGCGAGGCCAGCGACTCTCGCAGCCGCGGGATCCGGGTCTCGTCCGCGTCGAGCAGGAACATCACCTCGTACGACGGACCGCCGGGCGTCAGGTCGCCCGAGGGCACCGGCACCGGGATGGTCCGCACTCCGAGCGGCATGCGACCCGAGACCGGCCGGCGACCCGTGACGGCGGTCTCCGCGGCGTCGAGCACGACGCAGAGCCCGCGGCCCCCCGCGTCCACGACCCCCGCCTGCCGAAGCAACGGCAGCTGGTCCGGCGTACGCGCCAGAGCCTCGCGCGCCGCTCCCGCAGCCGCCCGGATCACGTGGCCGAGCTTGAACGCCTCGACGGCCGCGGCCCGGGACGCGGCGTCCGACGCCGCCCTGGCGACCGACAAGATGGTGCCCTCGACCGGTTCGCCGACCGCCGCATAGCTCGCCTCGGTGGCCTTCACGAGCCCCTCGGCGAGAACAACCGAGGCTCGCTCCCCGGGTTTCGCGGTGGCGACGTGCCTGCACAGCGCGCCGACCAGCTCGGAGAAGATCACCCCGGAGTTGCCGCGAGCACCGAGCAGCGCCCCCCGGGCGAAGGCGGCCATCGCGACCACCAGGTGACCGGCCGCGTCCGGCTCCTCCCAGAGGTCGGCCGGCTCGGGTCCGTCCTCCTCACCGGGCTGCCTGCCCAGCGCGGACAGCATCGCGTTGCGGGCGGACTCGAAGGTCAGGAACAGGTTGGTCCCGGTGTCGCCGTCCGGAACGGGGTAGACGTTGAGGGCATCGATCTCCTCCCGGGCGGCGCCGAGCGCGGCCAACGCCAGCTCGGCGAACCGCAGCACGGTCGGGAGGTCGAACGCGGCAGCAGCCCGGTGCGGCTCGGCTGCGGACACGACTGACCCCCGTTCCCCGGCTGGACCGGCGCTCGATGCGCCCTCAGGCTAGTGCAACGGCAGGAGCCTCCGGATTCGCGCGGGGCGTCGGCGATCGAGTACGATGGCGCGGTTGCCCGGACCTGCGGTCGGCCGCGCCGTCTCGGTGAGTGCCCTCCGGTCCCGGGCGCCCTGCACATCCTCGCCTAGCATCCAGGAGTTCACGGTGGCCGCCGTCTGTGACATCTGCGCCAAGGGCCCGGGCTTCGGTCACAACCGTCCCTGGTCGCGCAAGATCACCAACCGTCGTTTCAACCCCAACATCCAGCGCGTCCGAGCGACCGTGAACGGCAGCCCCAAGCGTCTCAACGTCTGCACCGGCTGCCTCAAGGCCGGCAAGGTCTCCCGGTAGGGCGGTCGCCGCCTGCGCCGGTCGAGAGCCGTCCTGCGGGGCGGCTCTCGCTGCATCTGCGACGCCGACGGGTCATCCCCCGAAGTGCGCGTGGCCGGGCGGACCGTCGTAGCCGGCGCCGTCGACGGTGACGGCCTCACCCTCGACGACCGCGCCGACCACTGTCCAGGTGTCGGGCAGCGCCGTGCCGGCAGGGTACGTCGCCACGAGCGCGTGGTCGTCGCCACCGGTGAGCACGAACCGCATCGGGTCGACGCCCAGGGCCGCACCCACGGCCCGCAGCGGCTCGGGGACCTCCAGGTCGGCGGACCGGATGTCGAGAGCGACGCCACTGGCCCGGGCGATGTGGCCGGCGTCCGCCAGCAGACCGTCCGAGACGTCGATCATCGCGGTCGCCCCGAGGGCCGCCGCCTCGGGTCCGGCAGCGTAGGGCGGCTCCGGTCGTCGGTAGGCCTCGACGAGGGCGCGAGGCGACCGGAACCCCCTCGCCAGCACCGCGAGACCGCCCGCCGCCCAGCCCTGTCGCCCGGCCAGCGCCACCAGGTCCCCGGGACGGGCCCCGGACCGCCGTACGGGCTGGTCCGCGGTGCCGAGCACGGTGACCGCCACCATCACCTGGTCCGCAGCGGTCAGGTCGCCCCCGACCACGCAGGCTCCGACCAGCGCGGCCTCCTCGGCGATGCCCCGGGCGAGGTCCAGGGCCCAGGAGACCGGGAGGTCGGCGGGCGCCGCCAGCCCGACGGTCAGGGCGGTGGCCCGTCCGCCCATCGCGTTGATGTCGGACAGGTTGGCGGCGGCGACCCGGTGGCCGATCTCGAGCGCGGAGGCCCAGTCGCGGCGGAAGTGCCGGGTGTCCACGTGCAGGTCGGTGGAGACCAGCACCCTGTTGCCGGGGAACGCCACGAGCGCGGCGTCGTCGCCGGGACCCACTAGCACCTGCTCACCCGGCGTGAACAGCCCGGTCAGGGCGTCGATCAGACCGAACTCGCCGACGTCGGCGAGGGTCGCGTTCTCCGAGACGGTCATGTGCGACATCCAACTCCACCCGAACCGGACGGTGGTCGTGCGGGGGGCTCTCGCACGGTACGTTGTGCCGGACCGGTTCGACGCCCGTCCCAGACACCGAGCGACAGCAGGGAGTTCAGCATGGTGGTGCAGGCCTACATCTTGATCCAGACCGACGTCGGCAAGGCCGCCGAGGTGGCCGCCGAGATCGCCGAGGTCAAGGGTGTCACGCTGGCCGAGGACGTCACGGGCCCCTACGACGTGATCGTGCGGGCCGAGGCCCGCAACGTCGACGAGCTCGGCAAGCTCGTCGTCGCCAAGGTGCAGAACATCCCCGGGATCACCCGCACGCTGACCTGCCCGGTCGTGCACATCTGAGTCCCCTTCGGACGTGCGCTCGACGGCGCCCACCTCTGCGGAGGCTGGGCGTCGTCGCATGTTCGCTGATCCTGCTGGCGTCCTGCTCGCATCGGCTGACGGTGCAGGCCCCGGCCCTGGCCGGCGTGGACGCCCGGGCGTGTGCGGCACTGGTCAAGGCACTACCGCACCGGGTCGCGAACCAGGCAGAGCGGGACGTCGACCCCGGCCGGGGGTACGCCGCGGCCTGGGGCGACCCCGCGATCGAGCTGCGGTGCGGGGTGTCGAGGCCCGAGGGGTTCGACCGGTTCTCGAGCTGCCAGACCACCGACGGCGTGGACTGGTTCATCCCCGAGAGCCAGCAGACCGGCCGCCCGGTGCCCATCACGATGACCACCGTCGGCCGGGCGGTCGACGTCGAGGTGCGGATCCCGCCCGACTACTTCCCGCCGGCCACGACGATGGTCGACCTCGCTCCCGCCATCAAGGCCACCCTCCGCGAGGTGCGCCCCTGCGTCTGACCCCAGCCGAGGGGTCGCATCCTGCGGCGTCAGCCCTGCGGATGCGCCGGGTCGGCGGGAGTGGGCGGGGGTCGGCGGGGGTCAGCGCAGGCCGGTGCCGCGGTGCAGGGACAGCTGGATCAGCCGGTCGACCAGGTCCGGGTAGGACAGGCCGGTCGCCTCCCACATCCGCGGGAACATCGAGGACGGTGTGAAGCCCGGCATCGTATTGAGCTCGTTGATCACCACCCGCTCGTCCGGCAGCACGAAGAAGTCCACCCGGGCCAGTCCCTCGACGGACAGCGCGGCGAACGCCAGCACCGCCAGCTCCTGGATGCGGGCCACGACGGCTGGCGGCAGGTCGGCGGGCACGGTGAGCCGGGTGTGCTCCTCGGGGAGGTACTTCGCGGCGAAGTCGTAGAACTCGTGGGAGTCGTCGACGCTGATCTCCGCCACGACCGAGGTGTCCGGCGGGTTGGTGCCGAAGCCCTGCAGGACCCCGCACTCCACCTCGCGACCCCCTTCGGCCGAGACCTCGACGAGAACCTTGGGATCGTGCTGCTGCGCCCGGCGTACGGCGTCCTCGAGGCCGTCACGGGCGGTCACCTTGCTGATGCCGATGCTCGACCCGCCCCGAGCGGGCTTGACGAAGACCGGGTAGCCGAGTGAGTCGACCGTCTCCACGCACGCCGCCGGGTCCCGCTCCCACGCCGCGACGCTGAGCACGGCGTAGGGCAGCACGGGAAGACCGTGCGACTGCAGCACGATCTTCATGTAGTGCTTGTCCATGCCGACCGCCGAGGCGAGCACCCCGGCGCCGACGTAGCGCACCCCCGCCATCTCCAGCAGGCCCTGGATGGTCCCGTCCTCACCCCACGGCCCGTGCAGCAGGGGGAAGACGGCGTCCACCGTGCCGAGGGTGCGGGTCGGCGAGCCGGGCTCCTGTACGACGAGGTCCCCGGCGCCGTCGTCGCCCCCGAGGGCCACCCGCGCGAGGGCAGGATCCACCTCCGGGAGCTTGTCGGCGGAGGTGATCGCCAGACGCGCCGGGTCGGCCGACTCCAGGACCCACCGGCCCTCCCGCGTGATGCCCACCGGCACCACGTCGTACCGCTCGGGGTCGATCGCCCGGAGCACGCTGCCGGCCGTCACGCAGGAGATCGCGTGCTCGTCGGAGCGCCCACCGAAGACCACCGCGATGCGCGGCTTGCGGGTCCGGACGGCGCCCGGCCCACGCCGCACGACCGGCTCGGTGCCGGGCCGGCTCATGGGCTCACGCATGGGCTCGCTCATCGTGACGCGACCCTACCGGTCCCGATGCCGGTGGCCCCGGACGCGGCCCTAGTCTTGGCACATGTTGTCCGACCCTTCACCGGGGCCTTCGGACCGGCCGGCCCGGCCCGGGTCCGCCGGTCGGCCGCCGTACCGACCGGCCACCGTCGCCGTGACCGCCGGCCGGCCACCGCACCTGCCGGACAACCCGCTGAACGAGCCGCTGACGATGGCGTCGACCTATGTCGCAGGCGGCGACGTCGAGTACGGCCGCTACGGCAACCCCACCTGGTCCGCGTTCGAGCAGGCGCTGGGCGAGCTCGAGGGCGGGCGGTGCCTCGCCTTCTCCACCGGGCTCGCCGCGGTCGCGACGATCCTCGACCTGGTCGGCAGCGGTGGCACCGTCGTCGCGCCCCGGCACGCCTACAACGGCAGCCTGATGCAGCTGGCGGACCTGGAGGCGCGTGGCCGGCTCACGGCGGTCCTCGTCGACATCACCGACACCGACGCGGTCGTGAAGGCCTGCCAGGACGCCGCTCTGGTCTGGCTCGAGTCGCCGACCAATCCCGCTCTCGAGGTCGCCGACGTCACGACCATCGCGAACGCCGCGCACGGGGCGGGTGCCGTCGTCGTGGTCGACAACACCTTCGCCACTCCCCTGCTGCAGCAGCCGTTGTCGACGGGCGCCGACCTCGTCGTGCACTCCGCGACCAAGTTCATCGCCGGGCACAGCGACGTGCTGCTCGGAGCTGTGG
>JAICWH010000161.1 GCA_025934895.1 Nocardioidaceae bacterium
CGGCCTATCCGCAGGCTCTCTCGGTGCCGACCCGGCCCATCCGCAGGCTCTTTCGGTGCCGACCCGGCCTATCCGCAGGCTTTCTCAGGTGTCGGGGCCGGCATCGCCGCAGGTTGCCCCTGCGGACGCGCCGGGTCGACAGGTCTTGCCCCTGCGGACGCGCCGGGTCGACAGGTCTCGTCCCTGCGGACGCGCCGGGTCGACAGGTCTCGCGCCTGCGGACGCGCCGGGTCGCGCGATCCGCTCCCCGCGAGACGGTGTAGCCCTCCGGTCAGTGCAGCGACGCACCCGCGCGCAGCCGCACCGGAAGTGACTCCACGCCGTAGACCAGGGAGTTCTCCCTGAACGTCAGCTCGTCGGTGGCCACGGCCAGGTCGGGGTAGCGCCTGGCCAGTGCGGGGAACGCCGTGCGCAGCTCCATCCGGGCCAGCTCGGCACCCACGCACCGGTGGAAGCCGTGGCCGAACGCGAGGTGCGAGGTGGGGGCCCGCAGCGCGTCGAACGTCTCGAGCCCGGCACCGGTGCGGGCGTCCCGGTTGGCCCCGGGCAGGTGGACGATCACCACGTCACCCGCTGCGATCGCCTGTCCGCCCAGCTCGACGTCCCGGTTGGGGAACCGGCCGAAGGCGACCTGGACCACCGAGAGGTAGCGCAGCAGCTCCTCGACGGTGTGCTCGGCCGCCACCGTGTCGGAGGCGAGCCGGTGGTAGTCCCCGGGGTGGTCCAGCAGCACAGCCGTGCCGAGCGCGAGCATGCTGGCGCTCGTCTCGAGGCCGCCCGTGAACACCCCGTCGGCGAGCCCCGCGAGGTCGAAGTCGTTGATGTCGTCGCCGTGCTCACGGATGATCTGGCCGATCAGCCCGTCTCCGGGGTTGCTGCGCTGCCGGTGGGTGGCCTCCATGAGGAACCTCCGCGACCCGGACACCGCGCCGAACGCACCCTGGCCGCCGTACGACACGTCGAACCGCGCGGAGCCGAGCTGGCGGAAGGTCTCACGGTCCTCGTCGGGCAGCCCGAGCAGCTCGCAGATCACCAGGAACGGCACGGGGAACGCGAAGGTCGGCACCAGGTCGACGGTGCCGCTGCGGTCGGCGAGACGCTCGACCTCGTCGAGCTGGCGCTCGACGATCCCGGCGACCAGGGGGCGGAGCCGCTCAAGGCGTCGCATCGTGAACTCGGGTGTCAGCAGCCGCCGCAGTCGCGTGTGCTCGGGTGGGTCGGTGAACCCGAGGCCGCCGATGTCACCATCGGTGGTGGAGCCCCGCTTCCCCATCAGCGGCCGGATGTCGTTGCTGTAGCTGGTCGTGTCGGCCAGCACCTCACGGGCCTCGGCGTCTCCGGTCACGAGCCAGATCGTCATCCCGAGGAACGAGGTGAGCTTGCTCACCGGCTGCCGGGCGCGCAGCTCGCCGAGCCGCTCCACGGGGTCGACGCCGGTGCGCTGCAGCGGCCAGGACAGGCTCTCGGGCACCTTGTCGAGCTGCGTGAGGTCGATCCCGTTGCCGGCGACCCGCGCCAGGACCTGCTTGCGGACCCTTGCTTTGAGGTACGTCGTGAGGCGTGACACGGGTGAGCTCCTGACGGTGCTGCGAGAACGGGTACCACCTCGAAGTATGACGGGTTCGGCGGAGTCCGACCCGACGCATCACCGGACTGACCTGCTCGGTCTGCTCAGATCGGGTTGTCGTGCAGGATCCGCTGGTAGAGGCGGTGGTCCTGCCAGCAGCCGCCGATGAACAGGTAGCGGGGGGCGATCCCGAAGAGCACGAATCCCGAGCGCTCCAGGACCCGCTGGGAGGCGGTGTTGTGCAGCATGGTGCCCGCCTCGACCCGGTGCAGGCCCCGGCCCTGGGCCTGCGAGCAGGCGAACTCGACGGCCCCGGATGCCAGCCCGCGTCGTACGTGCCCGGCGTCCACCCAGTAGCCGACAGAGGCGCTGCGCAGCACCCCCATCACGATGTTGTTGAGGTTGACCCGCCCGACGACCTCGTCGCCGTGCCGCAGCACCCACGCCGCCACCAGGCCTTGGCTCGCCATCGCCACCTGGTCTGCTACCGCACGGCTCTGGCCCTCGTCGGTGAAGAAGCTGTCCGGGCGGGCCGGCTCCCAGGGGGCCAGGTGCTGACGGTTGCGACGGTAGGCCCGTGCCAACCGAGGCGCGTCCGACTCGGCCAGGTCCTCGATCCGGTAGCCCTCTGGTAGCACGCCGGCGAGGCTATCTCGTGGCTCGCCGGTCCGCGGCCGCCGTCCGCCCATGCTGACCAACACCATCGGCGATCAGGGGAGACGGACGTGGTCGTGACCGACGGGCCCCGGGCCTGCGTCTGGTGGCACGTCGATGAGCCGGGTGGCGGACGCGACGTACACCTTCGAGGTGTGCCCCGGACGCGTTCAACAGCAGCCAGCACCTCATCGTGCGATGCCACCGGGTCCCGGTCCGGGGCGTCCGGGTCGGCGATCCGAGCCGCGAGGCACTCCAGGGCCAGCCTGGCGATCTCCTCCTTGTCGGCGAGATCGTGGTCAGCGAGGGGACGGAGTAGCGACCGGGTGCGACCCGTCCAGCAGCCGGGTCATCGCGGCGGCACCGTCGGGTCGATGCAGCCGGTCGACGGGGCGACCAGCTCCGCGGGGTGCGGCCAGACCGGCCCGCCTCATCGCGTCCCGGTTGCCCTCGAGCCGCAGCCGCGCGGTGTCGTCGTGCAGCTGCGGCTGGGCCCCGAGGGCGAGCAGCACGAGCGGTCCGGCTGCCAGGCGTGACAGCTCGGCGGGGGCGACGGCCAACCGCACCGTCAAGGAGGCCAGCTCGGCGAAGTACGGCGAGCTGATCTCCGGCACGACCAGGCTGACCGTCTCGGTCCTGCCCCGGCGCAGCTGTCGCGCAGCGGTGTTCGGCCGGTGGCCAATATCCCCGTTCGGTATAGGTATCGATAGCGTCGCGGCTAGCCTCGGCGCATGCTCGAGGCCCGTGACCGCCCCACCGTCCACCGACCGGGTGGACCCGGCCCGAGACGCCTGATCCGTCTGCTCGGCGCGGTGCTGGCCGCCAGTGCCCTGGCCGGCCTGGTGCTCGGCGGCACGGCCGTTCCTGCGGGCGCCGTGCCGGTCAGCACCCGGGTCGCGGCACCGTTCGTGCCGGTCGCCGGGCCGGTCTTCGGCGACCCCAACGCTGCGCACAACGCGATCATGACCCGACTGTTCGACAACATCGCGCACACGCCCCCGGGCGCCACGATCCAGATCGTGGGCTACTCGTTCTCGATGAACAGCGTCGCCACGGCGCTGCTGGCCGCCCACGGCCGCGGCGTGAACGTCCAGGTGGTGATGAACGGCCACTCGCGCATCTGGTCACCCGCCAGGCGGATGGTCCCGGCCCTGGGCACCGACACGACGAAGGGCTCGTTCTTCGTCCTGACCCGAGGCTCGGCGCGCGGCACCGGCGGAGTCACCCACCAGAAGTCCTGGACCTTCAGCCGGGTCGGAGCGACACCCGACGTGGTGATGGTCGGGTCCACCAACCTGACCGGCTACGGCACCGAGGTGCAGTGGTCGGACACCTACGTCTACACCGCGCGTCCCGACGTGTACGGCGTCTACCGCTCGGTCTTCGAGATCCAGAAGCTCGACCGGCCCGTCGTCGACCCGTTCGTGAGCGACACCTTCGCCCGGGGAGCTGCCTACTTCTTCCCGCGCCCGGGGTCCACCTCGGACAGCGACCCCACCGCCGTCAGGATCCGGGCGCTGCCCGCCAATGCGAGCACCACGGTCCGGGTGGCGCAGTTCGCGTGGTACGGCTACCGCGGGATGTGGCTCGCCCGGGACCTCGCGACGCTGAAGCGGGCGGGCGCCGACGTCAGCGTGGTCGCGGGTGAGTCCGTCAGCACCGGTGTGCGCTCGGTGCTGGGAGTCGCGGGCGTGCCGATCTACTCCGGCAGGTACGCGCACGGCAAGCGCATCCATGACAAGCTGATGCTGGCGTCGTACTGGCGGGCAGGTCGTAGCCACCGGGTGATCTGGACCGGCTCGGACAACTGGGCGGACGACTCCTTCACCAACGACGACGACGTCCTCCAGATCGACGACGACGTGCCCGGCTACCGGAGCTATGTCAGGTTCTTCAACCTGCTCGCCTACCCGGCCGGCGGTGGGGCACCGCCTCCGCCGGCGACGCCGGTGCTCAAGCGGACCACCACGGTCTCGATGCGGCTCACCCACGTCCGGGCGCACCTGCGGCACCAGATCCTCGCGTACGGCGGGGTGCGACCGGACTTCCTCGGCCGAAGGGTGGAGCTGCAGCGGCACCGGGCCGACGCGCCCGGCTGGCACACGGTCGTCACCTCAGCGCGGCTGCAGGGCCCGCTCTACCGGCTCCTGGTGCCGACCGAGCTGCTCGGGAGCTGGCGGCTCCGGATCCTGGTGCGCACCACCGCCTCGGCGAAGACCGGCCGGTCCCGCGTCCTCGCGCTGCGGGTGGTCCGCTAGCTGTTCCAGGCCGCGAGGTGTGCGCCGCTCACTCCCATTCGATCGTGCCCGGGGGCTTGCTGGTGACGTCGAGCGCCACCCGGTTGACCTCGCACACCTCGTTGGTGATCCGCGTGGAGATGGTCTCGACCAGGTCGTAGGGCAGCCGCGACCAGTCGGCGGTCATCGCGTCCTCGGAGGTCACCGGCCGCAGCACGACCGGGTGGCCATAGGTGCGGCCGTCGCCCTGGACGCCGACCGAGCGGACCTCGGCGAGCAGCACGACCGGGAACTGCCAGATGTCGCGGTCGAGCCCGGCGCGGGTGACCTCCTCCCGCGCGATGGCGTCCGCCTGGCGCAGGATCTGCAGCCGCTCGTGGGTCACCTCGCCGATGATCCGGATCGCCAGGCCGGGCCCCGGGAACGGCTGCCGCCAGACGATGTCGGCGGGCAGGCCGAGCTGCTCCCCGACCAGTCGCACCTCGTCCTTGAACAGCGTGCGCAGCGGCTCGACGAGCTCGAACTCGAGGTCCTCCGGCAGGCCGCCCACGTTGTGATGGGACTTGATGTTCGAGGTGCCCGCGCCGCCCCCGGACTCCACGACGTCGGGGTAGAGCGTGCCCTGCACCAAGAAGGCGACCCGCTCCCCCGCGGCCGCCGCGTCGCCGAGCACCTCGGTCTCCGCGGCCTCGAAGACCCGGATGAACTCCCGGCCGATGGCCTTGCGCTTGGCCTCGGGGTCGACGAGGCCGGCCAGCGCTTGCAGGAACCGCTGCTGGGCGTCCACCACGTGCAGCGAGACGCCTGTCGCGGCGACGTAGTCCCGCTCGACCTGCTCGGCCTCCCCCTTGCGGAGCAGGCCGTGGTCGACGAACACGCAGGTGAGCTGGTCTCCGATCGCCCGCTGCACCAGCGCCGCGGCGACCGCCGAGTCGACGCCGCCGGAGAGGCCGCAGATCGCCCGCCGATCCCCGATCCGGCTGCGGATCCTCTCGACCTGCTCCTCGACGATGTTCACCATCGTCCAGGTGGGACGGCAGCCGGCGATGTCGAGAAGGAAGTGGCGCAGGACCTGCTGACCGTGCTCGGTGTGCAGCACCTCGGGGTGCCACTGCACGCCGGCCAGGCGACGGTCGAGGTCCTCGAAGGCGGCGACCGGGGTGCCGGCGGTGGACGCGAGTACGTCGAACCCGGCCGGTGCCGCGACCACCGAGTCGCCGTGGCTCATCCAGACCTTGTGCCGGCGCGGGATGTCGGCGAGCAGCGTTCCCGGGGCCGAGACGTCGACGGGGGTCCGGCCGTACTCCGACCGGCCGGTCCGTCGTACCTCCCCGCCGAGGTGCTGGGCCATCGCCTGGAAGCCGTAGCACATCCCGAAGACCGGCACCCCGGCCCCGAAGACGTCGGCGTCCACGCGCGGCGCCCCCGGCTCGTAGACCGACGACGGCCCGCCGGACAGGATGATCGCCTTGGGCCCCCGCGCCAGGATCTCGGCCACCGGCATCGTGTGCGGCACGATCTCGGAGTAGACCCGCGCCTCCCGCACCCGACGGGCGATGAGCTGGGCGTACTGCGCCCCGAGGTCCACGACGAGGACCAGGTCGTGCTCAGTCACGGCGTGGTCACCGGGACCCTTCTGAGTCGGCGGGCTCGGTCGGCCGGGTGGCGGTCAAGGCCGCAGTCTAGCGGCGCGGCCGACCCGCTGAGGCGACCCCCCGTCGATGCCAGGTCCCTCCCCAGTGCCTCGGTCGACGGTGGTGGCACACCCCGACCCTGCGACGCACCGCCACCAGGTCGGTGTGGCTCCACCCAGCACCCTCCCCCCAGGAGACCTGCCATGACCGACGAACCAGACGCAGCCCGGGCTCTCGGCGCCCGGTCCGCCCTCGGAGCGCCCACTGAGCTCGCGGCGGCTCAGGCGCCGGCCGGCCTGGCCCTCACTGGACGACGACCTCGACCCGCTGGAACTCCTTGAGCTCGGTGTAGCCGGTCATCGCCATCGCGCGGCGCAGTGCCCCGACCAGGTTCATGGTGCCGTCGGCGGTGCGTGAGGGCCCGAACAGGATCTCCTCGAGAGTTCCCACGGTGCCGATCTCGATGCGCTCGCCGCGCGGGAGCTGGGGGTGCCAGGCCTCGGACCCCCAGTGGTGACCCTTCCCCGGCGCCTCCTCGGCACGGGCGAGCGGTGAGCCGATCATCACCGCGTCGGCCCCGCACGCGACCGCCTTGGCCACGTCACCGGACCGGCCGATCGAGCCGTCCGCGATCACGTGCACGTAGCGACCACCCGACTCGTCGAGGTAGTCGCGGCGGGCCGCCGCGACGTCGGCGACGGCCGAGGCCATCGGGACGGCGATGCCGAGCACCGTGCGGGTGGTGTGCGCCGCTCCGCCACCGAAGCCGACGAGCACGCCGGCGGCCCCGGTCCGCATCAGGTGCAGGGCCGCCTGGTAGGTGGCGCAGCCGCCGACGATGACCGGGACGTCGAGCTCGTAGATGAACTCCTTGAGGTTCAGCGGCTCGGCCTGGCTGGAGACGTGCTCCGCGGAGACGGTCGTGCCGCGGATGACGAACATGTCGCACCCGGCGTCCACGACGACCTTGGCGAACTCCCGGGTCCGCTGCGGGGACAGGGAGCCGGCGACCGTGACGCCGGAGTCCCGCATCTCGTTGAGCCGGGCCGTGATCAGGTCGGGCTTGACCGGCTCGGCGTAGATCTCCTGCAGCCGTGCCGTCGCCTCCCGGCCGCCGAGCTGCGCGACCTCGGCGAGCAGGTGGCTCGGATCGTCGTACCGGGTCCACAGACCCTCGAGGTCCAGCACCCCGAGGCCGCCGTGGCGACCGAACGCGACGGCCGTCTGCGGGGACATCACCGAGTCCATCGGGGCGGCCAGGATCGGCAGCTCGAACCGGTAGGCGTCGATCTGCCAGTGCACGGAGACCTCCTCGGGGTCCCGGGTGCGCCGCGAGGGCACGATCGCGACGTCGTCGAAGGCGTAGGCGTGCCGGCCGCTCTTGGCCTGGCCGATCTCGATCTCGCGCATGGCCCCGAGCCTAACCGGGCGGGCTGATTACCAGGGGATGCAGGATGTCTGGCGGCTCCCATGGGTGACGGCCCA
>JAICWH010000044.1 GCA_025934895.1 Nocardioidaceae bacterium
CAACGACGACCGCGCGCTGCTGCTGCTGCACCGCCGCTGACCGGTGCTCCGGGCAGGTCGGCCGATGCGAGACCACGCCCCGTGGACACCCACCGGAGATCCCGTGGAGACCAGGTGGAGACCAGGTGGAGCTGAGCGGGTGACCGTGGAGCGGATGACGGGAATCGAACCCGCGTAGCTAGTTTGGAAGACTAGGGCTCTACCATTGAGCTACATCCGCGTGCCGCCGACCTGCGCCTGCGGTCCCAGCCGGGACGTGGCCGCGGGGCGGCACCCATGGTGCCACAGGACGAATCCGGTCCACCAATCGCTCGACCGAGACTCGCGGCCGGTGGCGCCGGGACGCCGGCCTCGGGTGGTGGCCGCCCGGGATTGGGGTTCGAGGGTCCCTCTCCCGTAGACTCCCGTGGGCTGCCTCACCGGGTCCGACCACCGGTGCGGGGTGCACCGGGGCGTAGCGTAGTGGCTAGCGCGCCTGCTTTGGGAGCAGGAGACCGCAGGTTCGAGTCCTGTCGCCCCGACCAGCCGACCCGAGCCGCCAGACATGGTCACCGGGCCGGCTGCGGCATGCTCCCCCGACTGACCAGTTGACCGACCGACCGACCACGTGCACCTGACTGAGGAGACCACCTGTGAAGAGCGCCGTCGAGACGTTGACCCCGACCCGGGCCAAGCTCACCGTCGAGGTGCCCTTCGAGGAGCTCAAGCCGAGCCTCGACGCGGCGTACAAGAAGATCGCCCAGCAGATCAACGTGCCCGGGTTCCGGCGCGGCAAGGTCCCGCCGCTGGTGATCGACCGCCAGGTCGGGCGCGGTGCCGTGCTCGACGAGGCGATCAACGAGGCACTGCCCAAGCTGTACGTCGAGGCGCTGCAGGCCAACGACATCGAGCCGCTGGCGCAGCCGGAGATCGACATCACCAGGTTCGAGGACAACCAGACGCTGGAGTTCACCGCCGAGGTGGACGTCCGCCCGGAGATCGAGCTGCCCGACTACGCCGGCATCGAGGTGTCGGTCGAGGACCTCACGGTCACCGACGACGAGGTCCAGGAGCAGGTGCAGGCGCTGCGCGAGCGGTTCGCCAGCCTCACCGAGGTCGACCGCGAGGCCGCCGACGGGGACTTCGTGGTGATGGACCTGGTGGCCCGCAAGGACGGGGAGGTCATCGAGGGCGCCGAGGTGACCGGCATGAGCTACCAGGTCGGCAAGGGCGGGATGCTGGACGGGCTCGACGAGGCCCTGACCGGACTGGCCGCGGGCGCCGGCAGGACCTTCACCTCGCAGCTGGTGGGCGGTGACCAGGCCGGCGACGACGTCGAGGTCGAGGTGAGGGTCAGCTCGGTCAAGGAGCAGGAGCTCCCCGAGCTCGACGACGACTTCGCGCAGACGGCCTCGGAGTTCGACACGGTGGCCGAGCTGACCGACGACATCCGGACGCGTCTGCTCCGAGGCAAGCGCCTCGAGCAGGCCGCGGAGGCCCGCGACGCGGTCCTGGAGAAGCTGCTCGACCTCGCCGACGTACCCCTGCCCGACGGCATCGTGGAGTCCGAGCTGACGGCTCGCCGGGAGCAGATCGAGGAGCAGCTCGGCTTCGCCGGGATGAGCATGGAGCAGTATCTCGACAACGAGCAGCAGACCGTCGACGAGTTCGAGGCGGACCTCGAGAAGCGGGTGCGGGACGCGGTCGCCGCGCAGTTCCTGCTCGACCAGGTCGCCAAGGTTGAGAAGGTCGGCGTCGACGAGGGAGAGCTCCAGGCTCACCTCATGCGTCGCGCCCAGCAGTCCGGGCAGAACCCGCAGGAGTTCATCTCCCACATGCTCGAGCACAACCACATCCCCGAGATGGTCTCCGAGGTGGTGCGCGGCAAGGCACTGGCCTCGGTCGTCGAGTCCGCGGTGGTCACCGACGCTTCCGGGAACCGGGTCGAGCTGAGGAACCTGCAGCCCGACGGCACCATCGGCGAGCCGGCCGAGGACTCCCCGGAGACCGGTGAGGCGCCTGGTGACGTGGCCGATGAGCCGTCTGGGGACCAGCCCGGCGAGGCCGACGACGCGGCACCGGGCACCGACGCGCGCTGAGGCGTCCCATCCTGCGCTCGCGATGCGCTGTGGGCGAACAGAGCGGGATCGCCCGTGGTTGTGTCCGTGCATGCGGCTAGGGTCGTGACGTGCCCATGAACCCCAGGAACACAGAGACCCAGATGAACGGCGGCGGCTCGGCCTACGGGCTCGACGACCACATCTACCAGCGGCTGCTCCGCGAGCGGATCATCTTCCTCGGCTCCGAGGTCCGCGACCAGAACGCCAACGCGATCTGCGCGCAGATGCTCCTGCTGTCGGCCGAGGACCCCGAGACGGACATCTTCCTGCACATCAACAGCCCGGGTGGGTCGGTGGACTCCGGGATGGCCATCTACGACACGATGAACTACATCCCCAACGACGTCGCGACGGTCGGCATGGGCCTGGCCGCCTCGATGGGCCAGTTCCTGCTCTGCGCCGGCGCCAAGGGCAAGCGCTACGCGCTCCCGCACGCGCGGATCATGATGCACCAGCCCTCCGGGGGCATGGGCGGCTCGGCCTCGGACATCAAGATCCAGGCGCAGCAGTCGCTGCACATCAAGAAGGTGCTCTTCGAGCTGATCAGTCAGCACACCGGCCAGGAGCTCGCCCAGGTGGAGCGCGACGCGGACCGCGACCGCTGGTTCACCGCCGAGCAGGCCAAGGACTACGGCTTCATCGACAAGGTCATCACCAGCACCCGCCAGGTTGCCGACGAGGGCCGTCCGGCCCGGAACAAGTGAGACGCTGACATGACGAGCACCACGATCCCCGGCCTGAGCGCCGCTGCGGCGACCCCCGACATCTCGCCGTCGATGAACTACTACATCCCACAGTGGGAGGAGCGGACCTCCTACGGGTTCCGCCGCATCGACCCCTACGGCAAGCTGTTCGAGGAGCGCATCATCTTCCTCGGCACGCCGATCAGCGACGACATCGCCAACGCCGTGATGGCCCAGCTGCTGTGCCTGCAGTCGATGGACCCGGACCGCGACATCAGCATCTACATCAACTCACCCGGTGGCTCGTTCACCGCGATGACCGCGATCTACGACACGATGCAGTTCCTCAAGCCGGACATCCAGACCGTCTGCCTCGGACAGGCGGCCTCCGCGGCGGCCGTGCTCCTCGCCGCCGGCACGCCCGGCAAGCGGCTCGCGCTGCCCAACAGCCGCATCCTGATCCACCAGCCCTACACCGAGGGCTCCTACGGTCAGAGCTCCGACATCGAGATCCAGGCGAACGAGATCCTGCGCATGCGCGAGCTGCTCGAGAAGCTGATCTCCGACCACACGGGCAAGACCCCGGAGGAGGTCAACTCCGACATCGAGCGGGACAAGATCCTCACCTCCGAAGCCGCCGTACAGTACGGCCTGATCGACGCGATCCTCGAGTCGCTCAAGGGCACCCCGGCCTCGGTCGGCGCCTGAGCGACGCAGTGGCCGTGTCCTGTCCCATTTGGGGGTGCGACGGGGTACCTTCAGGTCGTAGATGTGCAGTTCGGAACACCGCCGGTGGGAGTCGCCAGCACCCGGGTCGCCTGGGGTGGCCGCCGGCCCGAGTCGTGAGGAGCCCCGCCTGTGGCACGCATCGGTGACGGAGGCGACCTGCTCAAGTGCTCGTTCTGCGGAAAGAGCCAGAAGCAGGTCAAGAAGCTGATCGCGGGCCCAGGCGTCTACATCTGCGACGAGTGCATCGACCTCTGCAACGAGATCATCGAGGAGGAGCTCAGCGAGGGCACCGAGGTGGGCCTCGAGGAGCTTCCCAAGCCGCGGGAGATCTTCGAGTTCCTCAACTCCTACGTCATCGGCCAGGAGAACGCCAAGAAGGCGCTGGCAGTGGCCGTCTACAACCACTACAAGCGGGTCCAGGCAGGGGTGGTCTCCGGTGCCCAGCGGCACAAGGCCGAGGAGGCCGTCGAGCTGGCGAAGTCCAACATCCTGGTGATCGGGCCGACCGGCTGCGGCAAGACCTACCTCGCCCAGACGATGGCCCGGATGCTCAACGTGCCCTTCGCGATCGCTGACGCCACCGCCCTCACCGAGGCGGGCTATGTCGGCGAGGACGTCGAGAACATCCTGCTCAAGCTCATCCAGGCCGCGGACTACGACGTCAAGAAGGCCGAGACGGGGATCATCTACATCGACGAGATCGACAAGGTGGCCCGCAAGGCGGAGAACCCCTCGATCACCCGCGACGTGTCCGGTGAGGGTGTCCAGCAGGCGCTGCTGAAGATCCTGGAGGGCACGACCGCCTCGGTGCCACCGCAGGGCGGCCGCAAGCACCCGCACCAGGAGTTCATCCAGATCGACACCACCAACATCCTGTTCATCGTCGGTGGGGCGTTCTCCGGTCTCGAGCACATCGTCGAGCAGCGGATCGGCAAGAAGACCCTCGGCTTCGGGGCCAGCATCGCCACCAAGGAGGAGAAGGAGCTCGAGAAGATCTTCTCCAACGTGATGCCCGAGGACCTTCTCAAGTTCGGCCTGATCCCGGAGTTCATCGGGCGGCTGCCGGTGATCGCCACGGTCGACAAGCTCAACCAGGAGGCACTCGTCCAGATCCTGACCGAGCCGCGGAACGCGCTGGTCAAGCAGTACCAGAAGCTCTTCGACCTCGACGGCGTCGAGCTGGAGTTCACCGAGGACGCCATCGAGGCGGTCGCGGACCTGGCGATGATGCGCGGCACCGGCGCCCGCGGGCTGCGCGCGATCATCGAGGAGGTCCTCCTCCACGTGATGTACGACGTGCCCTCCCGCGAGGACATCGCCAAGGTCGTGGTGAACGCCGAGGTGGTCAACGACAACGTCAACCCGACCCTCGTGCCGCGCGAGCCGGAGGCGAAGAAGAAGAAGTCCGCCTAGGCCGAGGCGTCGTTCGGCACCGACTGTCGCCCAGTGTGACCGGTTTGTCGGTTCTGTCGCGATCAGCGCCGCGATGCTGTATGGTCACCTTTCCGGCAAGAGAGTCTTCGTCCACCTGGACGGCGGCCTGCTCACGGGCTGTCGGACGCTCTGAGGGGGGCCCCATCGTGACTGCTGTCGCGCACACCTGCACTCGTCGGCTGAGATCGGTCCTGGGACTCGTGGTGGTGGCCGGGCTGCTGGTCGCCACCCAGGCGCTCGGCGCGCTGCCGGCGCAGGCGGTCAGCGCGTCCCTGACCCAGCACATCGACTCGACCTACCAGGCGAACGCGGACGTGAACGTCGTACTGACCATCGGCGCCACCACCTACATCGGTGGCGAGTTCACCTCCATGCGGCCCTCGGGCGCCGCCGCCGGCACCGACGAGGTGCCCCGCTCGCACCTCGCGGCGGTCGACAACCAGACCGGGGCACTGCTGCCCTGGAACCCCGGGGCCAACGGGTCGGTCTACGCGCTCGCGGCTGCGGTCGACGGGTCGAGCGTCTACGTCGGCGGGATCTTCAGCGTGCTCGGCGGCGCCACCCACAAGCGCCTGGGGGCCGTCTCCGCGAGCACCGGCTCCGCCGTGTCCTCGTTCAACCCCAGCGCCGACGGCAAGGTCTACGCGATCGCCGTCAGCGGGTCGACCGTCTACCTCGGTGGCACGTTCACGACCGTGAACTCGGCTGCCCGCACCCGACTCGCCGCGGTGGGGACCAGCGGCGCACTGCTCGCCTGGACCGCGCAGCCCAACGACTCCGTGCGGTCGATCACCCTGTCACCCGACGGCAGCTCGGTCTACGTGGGCGGGGAGTTCTCCTCCGTCAACGGTCTGACCCGCGAGAAGTACCTCACCAAGCTGTCCCCCTCGACCGCGGCCTTCCAGCCCTGGACGACGCACCCCGGCTACCCCCTGTGGTCGGTGGTCGCCACCGCGAGCACCGTCTACGTAGGCGGCAACGGCGCCGGTGGACACGCCTCCTCCTTCACCTCCGGGGGCACCCAGCTCTGGAAGTTCCAGACCGACGGCGGGGTGCAGGCCGTGTACCTCCTGGGAGGCGTCCTCTACGTCGGGGGTCACTTCGACAACGTCTGCACCGGTGACAGCGACGGACCCACCACCGGCTTCCTCTGCCCCGCCGGACTCGTCGGCGCGACGCGGCACAAGCTCGCGGCCATCGTGCCGGACGCCACTGTGCCGCTCGGCTACCGTGTCGATCCCTGGAACCCGGGCGCCAACAGCCCTCTCGGTGTCTTCGCGTTCAGCAGTGACGGCAACAGCCTCCAGGTGGCGGGCGAGTTCACCTCGATCGGCAACTTCACCCATCAGCGGGCCTACGCCGAGTTCTCCCCCGACACGGCACCGGTGGCCGCGTTCACCTCCACCTGCACCGGTCTGACCTGCAGCCTCGACGCGCGCTCCTCGAAAGATGCGGAGGGCCCGATCGCCGGCTACGCCTGGGACTTCGGCGACGGTACGACGGGCACCGGGGCCACCGCCACCCACACCTACAGCACGAACGGCGCCCGCCAGCTGAGCCTGACCGTGACGGACAGCGACGGAGCAGTGGCCGCCACCACGAAGACGGTCACGAGCGCGAGCGCGCTGCCGACCGCACGCTTCACCGTCTCCTGTCCCGACCTCAGCTGCAGCGTCGACGGAAGCTCCTCGACAGACCCGGACGGCAGCATCGCGACCTATTCCTGGACCTTCGGCGACGGAGGCACCGAGACCGGCGCGACGGCCGTCCATGCCTACGCCGGTCCGGGCACCTACGACATCACGCTGACCGTGACCGACAACAGTGGGGGCGCGGCGACCACCACCCAGTCGGCGACCGTGGCGAGCATGCAGTCGCCGATCTCCTACGTCGCCAGCACCTCGGTCAACAAGAGCGCGACGACCTTCGCCGTGCCGATGCCCGCCGGCGTACAGCCGGGTGACGAGCTCCTGCTGACCCTGACGAACAACAACGCGACCACCGCCACCGCCCCCAGCGGGTGGCAGCAGGTCGGCACCCGGCCCCTGGCCAGCGACGGGCTCAGCGGCAGCAGCACCGTGTGGCAGCGGCTCGCCGTCGACACCGATCCCGGCAGCAGCGTGACGGTCACCCTGTCGGGCAACGCGCGCGCTGCGGCGACGCTGGTCGCCTACCGGGGCACGTCGGCGACCGCCCCGGTGGCCGCCAGCTGGTCGGCCGCAGAGACGGTCGACCGCCCCGCGCACAGCGCTCCGTCCGCCAGCGGCATCCCTGCCGGGTGCTTCGTGGTCAGCATGTGGGCGGACCGCTCGTCCGCCACGAGCGCGTGGGCACCGCCGGCAGGGGAGCAGGGGCGCAACCGCAGCTTCGGTGCGGCCGGGACGACGGCGCACATCGACACCCTGGTCACCGACTCCGGGGCCCAGGTGGCAGCCGGCACCCGCGCCGGGCTGACCGCGACGGCGGACGCGTCCAGCGGCAAGGCGGCCATGTGGACCCTCGTGCTGGCCCCCAGTGGGACCTGAGACTTCGACACGGTAGCCGCGGTCGGCTCATCGTTCCATCCGGGCCACGGCGATGAGCCCCTGGTGAGTCTGGGGAGTCGGGCACGGAACCGGTAGGTTGCCGGACAAGGGGACGGGGACACGCATGAGGATCGGTCGCACGTCTGGCATGCGTCGTACGGCGGGGGGCCTGGCGTTCGTGTTGGCCGCCGCGCCACTGGTGATCACGACCCACGCCACCGCGGCACAGGTCGCGCCAGGGACGCCGTACACCTGGGGCTCGAACAGCTTCGGGCAGCTCGGCAACGGGACCATCTCGACATCCCCGGCCGCACCGGCCCCGGTCGCCGGGCTCGACGGCGTGGTCGACCTGCACGGCGGTCGCGAGCACGTCGCCGCCCTCACCTCGACCGGCGACGTCTACACCTGGGGCAGCAACGGGGAGGGCCAGCTCGGGCTCGGCGACTCTGCCGACCGGTCCCTGCCGACGCACGTGAGCGTGCCGTGCGGGCCGGACGAGGCGGGCGTTGCGAGGGTGACCGCCGTCGCAACGGGACACAACAGCACGCTGGCGCTCTGCGGCAACGGCACCGTGTGGGCCTGGGGCCTCAACACCGAAGGCCAGCTCGGTGACGGGACGAGGACGACGAGGCGGGCGCCGGTGCGGGTCGCCGGGCTCACCGGCGCGGTCGCGATCGCCGCTGGCCGGGACATGAGCTACGCGATCAAGAGCGATGGGACGGCCTGGGGATGGGGCGACAACCAGTACGGCGAGCTGGGTGACGGCTCCACGACGGACAGGGTGTCACTGGTCCGGATCGGAGCGCTCAGCAACGTGGTGGGCATCGCCGGCGGACGCGACCACGGGCTGGCTCTGCGCTCGGACGGCTCGGTCTACGCGTTCGGCTGGAACGCCTACGGCCAGCTGGGTGACGGCACCTTGACGGACCGCTCGAGCCCGGTGCTGGTCTCGGGGCTGTCCTCGGGCGTCACCGAGGTGGTGGCAGGGGCTCACCACTCCTACGCGCTGCGTGCCGGCCAGGTGCTGTCCTGGGGTCGCAACTACCGCGCCGAGCTCGGTGACGGCACCACCACCGCCAGGTCATCACCCGTGGCGGTGCTCGGGAGCTCCGGTCCCGTCACCGGCGTGGTGTCGGTCGGCGCCGGCCGCGACCACGGGGTCGCCGTTCTGGCCGACGGCTCGGTGAGGACCTGGGGCTACAACGCCGGTGGCCAGCTCGGGGACGGGACGACCATCAACCGGAGCCGAGCAGTGACCGTGGCCGGGGTCAGCGGTGCGACCGAGGCGGCGGGCGGGGGGGAGGAGTACTCCGTGGTGCTGGCCGGCCCCGCTGCGAACCAGGCACCTACGGCCAGGATCACCGTGTCCTGCACCCAGCTCGTGTGCGCCTTCGACGGGACGACGTCCAGCGACGCGGACGGCACCGTGACCGGCTACTCGTGGGGCTTCGGCGACGGGTCCGGCCCGGCGACCGGGGCACGTATCACCCACACCTACGCCGGAGCCGGGAGCTACCCGGTGACGCTGAGTGTCACCGACGAGGCCGGCGCCTCGGGACAGGCAACCACCCAGGTCGTCGTGGCCGCCACGCCGCCGGCAGTGGTTCGAGACGGTGTGACGACCTTCGTCGGCACCACCAGCCGGCCGGCGGTCGCCGTACCCGGCCAGGCGGCGACCGGGGACCGGCTGCTCCTGTTCCTGTCCACGGCCCGCAACGCGACCGCCACCTTGCCGGCGGGCTGGACCCTGCTTCAGACGGTGGCCGACGGGACCGACCTGAGATCGTGGGTGTTCTCGCGCCAGGCGGTGACGGGCAGTGCCGGGTCCGTGGTGCAGGTCGGCCTGGATGCCAGCTCCAAGTGCACTGCGGTGCTCTATGCCTACGCGGGTGCCGGGCCGCCTACCGCTGCCGGGCTGGCTGAGCCGGGCACGACGGCCGCCCACCGGGCCCCGGCCGCCACCGTCCCGACAGCCGGGTCGACGATCGTCGGCTACTGGGTGGACAAGTCGTCCACCGTGCACGGGTGGGCCCTTCCCCCGGCGCTCACCGCCCGGGCGGCCACGTCCGGCTCCGGCACCGGGTTCCTGACCTCGGTCTCGGGTGACGCGTCCGGCGTCGCCACCGGCACCTGGCCGAGCACGACCGCGACGGCCGACGTCAGGTCGGCCAAGGCCGTCGCCTGGACCGTGGTCCTCCCGCCGGCGTGACCCGACTCCCGCCGACCCGGCGCGTCTGGCGGGCAGGCCGTCGTCGACCCGGCGCGTGTGGCGGGCAAGCCCCGTCGACCCGGCGCGTCTGGCGGGCAGGCCGTTGTCGACCCGGCGCGTCTGGCGGGCAGGCCGTTGTCGACCCGGCGCGTCTGGCGGGCAGGTCCCGTCGACCGGCGCGTCCGCGGGAGCGAAAAGCGACCGCCTGTCAAGGGCCGGCCCCAACCGGGTCGACAGCAAGCGGCGACACGTGCGGCTGTCACGGACACCGATACCTTGACAGGAGAGGGTTCTCACAGCTCGATCTCGGCGAACCGGCCACTGGATGCTCGTTGGGAGATCACCTCCGGCGGATGCCGTCCGGTCGTGGACCGTCGGGTCCCGCCAGGATCCGTCGCGGTGACCGGTCGATATGGCCCCACCTGTACCGCCTTGACGGGATCCACCGGTCATGGTGACCGATGTCGGCGGTGCTCCTCCACGCCCGTGAATATGGCGAATCGCCATCCCCATGACCCGACCACCCCGGCGAACGCGCCGACTCGGCAGGGTGCTCGCCGCTAGACGCGCCGACTCGGCAGGGGTCACGCCTGCGGATGCGCCGACTCGGCAGGGGTCACCCCGCCAGACGCGCCGGGTCGGCAGGGGGACGGTCAGGCGGGCGACGGAACGACGTCGGCGTCCACGGTGATCTCCGGGGCGTCGGTGGCGGAGAACACCAGGTCCCCGCTGACCTTGCCGGCGGCGCGGAGGTCGTCGGCAGCCCGCTCGGCGAGTGCGACGGCCCGGGCGGGCCCGGTCACGGTGGCCCGGGAGAGCTCGCTGCGCATCGAGACCTTCGCGGTCGACTTGGCGCCCCGGATGCCGCGCAGGGTGGCGGCGACCGCGGCGAGCATCGCGGGGTCGGCTCCGGTGGCTACCCCGGTAGCCGACTCCTCCACTGATCCGTTCGCCGATCCTTCCGTCGGGCGGCCAGCCGCTGTGGGCGCTCCAGCGGCGAGATCGGAGGGGGTGGGCCACGACGACCGGTGGATCGAGCCCTTCTGCCACCAGGACCAGACCTCCTCGGTGACATAGGGCAGGAACGGCGCGAGCAACCGCAGCTGGACGTGCAGCGCGATCGCCAGAGCTGCCTTCGCCGAGGCCGCCGGGTCGGGCCCGCGAGCGCCGTACGCCCGCTCCTTGACCAGCTCGAGGTAGTCGTCGCAGAACTCCCAGAAGAACTTCTCCGAGACCTCCAGGGCCGTGGTGTAGTCGTAGGCGGAGAAGGCGTCGGTGGCCCGCGCGACCGTGTCCGTGAGCCCGGCGAGCATCGCGCGATCCACCGGCTCGACGACCGCGGACTGCTCGAGCCCGGTCGCGCCGACGCTGCCGAGGACGAACTTGGAGGCGTTCAGCACCTTCATCGCCAGCCGGCGACCCACCTTCATCTGGGTCTCGTCGAAGGGGGAGTCGAGGCCGGGGCGCGACATGGCGGCCCGCCAGCGGACCGCGTCGGCGCCGAACTTCTCCAGGACGTCGGCGGGGACGACCACGTTGCCCTTGGACTTGCTCATCTTCTTGCGGTCCGGGTCCACGATGAACCCCGAGATCAGGGCGTGTGTCCAGGGGACGGCATGGTTCTCGTAGTGCGCACGGACCACCCGCGAGAACAGCCAGGTGCGGATGATGTCGTGCGCGTTCGTGCAGAGGTCCATCGGGAAAACCCGGGCGAACAAGTCGCCATCGGACCCCCAGCCGCCGGCGATGTGCGGCGTCAGCGACGAGGTCGCCCAGGTGTCCATCACGTCCGGGTCGCCGACGAAGCCCCCCGGCTTCCCGCGCTGCTGCTCGTCGTAGCCGTCCGGGGCACGGGTGGACGGGTCGACCGGCAGCTGGTCCTCCCGCGGCATCAACGGGTGGGCGTAGTCGGGCTCCCCTTCGTCGGACAACGGGTACCACACCGGGAACGGGATGCCGAAGAACCGCTGGCGCGAGATCAGCCAGTCCCCGTTGAGGCCGCCCACCCAGTTGTCGTAGCGGTGCCTCATGTGCGCAGGCACCCAGGTGATCTCCGAGCCACTGCGCAGCAGCTCGTGGCGCAGCCCGGCGTCCCGGCCGCCATTCCTGATGTACCACTGCCGGGTGGAGACGATCTCCAGCGGCTTGTCGCCCTTCTCATAGAAGTTGGTCATCCGCTGTGTCGGCTGCGGCTCCCCGTCCAGGTCGCCGGACGCGCGGAGCGCCGTGACCATCGCCTCACGAGCGGTGTACGTCGTCTTCCCCGCCAGCTCGGCGTACGACGCGGCAGCAGGCGCGTGCGCCAGCCAGTCGGGGGTCTCGCGGTGCAGCCGGCCGTCGCGACCGATCACGGTGCGCACCGGCAGCTGGAGCTCGCGCCACCAGGTCACGTCGGTCAGGTCGCCGAACGTGCAGCACATCGCGATTCCGGCGCCCTTGTCGGGCTCCGCGGCCGGGTGCGCGAGGACCGGGATCTCGACCCCGAACACCGGCGAGGTCACGGTCGTCCCGAACAGCGGCCGGTAGCGCTCGTCGTCCGGGTGGGCGATGAGGGCCACGACGGCGGGGATCAGCTCGGGACGCGTGGTCTCGATGTAGACCGGGCCGGACGGGGCGTGGAAGGCGACCCGGTGGTAGGCGCCGGGGTACTCCCGCGCTTCGAGCTCGGCCTGGGCGACCGCTGTCTGGAAGGTGACGTCCCACAGGGTCGGCGACTCCTGCAGGTACGCCTCTCCGCGGGCGAAGTTGCGGAGGAAGGCGCGCTGCGAGGCGGTCTGCGCGACCGGGCCGATGGTCGTATAGGTCTGCCTCCAGTCGACCGAGAGACCCAGGGTCCGCCACAGCGACTCGAAGACCTTCTCATCCTCCACCACGAGCCGCTCGCACAGCTCGACGAAGTTCGGCCGGCTGACCGCGACCTGCCGCTTGGCGTCGGGCTTGGCCGGCGGAGTGAAGCCCGGGTCGTAGGGCAGGGACGGGTCGCAGCGCACGCCGAAGTAGTTCTGCACCCGTCGCTCGGTGGGCAGGCCGTTGTCGTCCCACCCCATCGGGTAGAAGACCTCCTTGCCGCGCATCCGCTGGAAGCGCGCGATGAGGTCGGGATGGGTGTAGGAGAAGACGTGCCCGACGTGCAGCGACCCGGACACGGTCGGGGGAGGGGTGTCGATGGAGTAGACCTGCTCGCGGGGCTTCGTCCGGTCGAAGGCGTAGGTCTCCTCGGCCCGCCAGCGCGCCGACCAGGTCGCTTCGAGGCCCTCGAGCGCCGGTTTGTCCGGTACGACGACGGCCGGGGCGGTCGTCGTCGTGGACGGGTCGGGGCTCAGCCGCTCGGTGGTCACAGTCGCCGATCCTAACGGGCAGGCCCCGAACCGTAGACTCGGAGCACGATGTCCGAGAGCCCTCCGGTGAGTCAGTCCGTCACGAGGTACGCCGAGGCGGAGCGCGCCCTGCTGGCCCGCTGGCCAGAGACCCGGCTCGAGCCGTCCCTGGACCGGATCGCGGCTCTCACCGAACTGCTCGGGGAGCCGCAGCGGACCTACCCCGTCATCCACCTGACGGGCACGAACGGCAAGACGTCGACCTCGCGGATGGTGGACACCCTGGTCCGCGCCCTGGACCTGCGGGCCGGCCGGTTCACCAGCCCTCACGTGGAGTCGATGACCGAGCGGATCTGCCTGGACGGGGAGCCGCTGACCGAGGAGCAGTTCCTCGAGGCCTACAACGACGTCGCGTCGATCGCCGCGCTCGCGGACGAGGACAGCGCCCATCCGCTGTCGTTCTTCGAGATGGTCGTGGGGATGGCCTACTCGGCCTTCGCCACCGCGCCCGTCGACGTGGCGGTGGTCGAGGTGGGCATGGGTGGAGCCTGGGACGCCACCAACGTCGCGGACGCGAGCGTGGCGGTGATCCTCCCGGTAGCCGTGGACCACAGCGCCTATCTGGGCTCCCGACCCGTCGACATCGCTCGGGAGAAGGTCGGCATCATCAAGCCGGGCTCCCGGGTCGTGTGCGCGGCACAGGGCGACGACGTGGCCGCAGTGGTCGCCGACCGAGTCGCGGAGGTCGGCGCCACCCTCTACCTGGAGGGCCGGGACTTCGGAGTCATCCAACGGGTTCCGGCGGTCGGTGGCCAGATGCTGCGGCTCCAGGGCCTGCGCGCCGAGTACGACGAGGTCTTCCTCCCGCTGTACGGCGCCCACCAGGGTCAGAACGCCGCCGTCGCGCTCGCGGCAGTCGAGGCCTTCGTAGGGGAGGACCCGCTGGACGCAGGCCTGGTCCGAGCCGCGTTCGAGGAGGTCACCTCGCCCGGGCGGCTCGAGATCATCCGCCGCAGTCCCGCGATCGTGCTGGACGCGGCGCACAACCCGCACGGCGCAGCCGCCGTCGTGCACGCCCTCGACGACTCGTTCAGCTTCGACCCGCTGATCGGGGTGGTCGCGGTGATGGCGGACAAGGACTACCAGGGCCTGCTGGCCGCGTTCGAGCCCGCCATGGCGGCCATCGTGTGCACACAGAACGGGACACCTCGGGCGCTCCCGGCGGACCGGCTCGCCGACGTGGCGCGGGGCATCTTCGGCACCGACCGCGTCTACGTCGCGCCGCGCCTCGACGACGCCATCGAGCAGGCGGCGACCCTGGCCGAGGAGGGCGGGGTCTTCGGTGAGGCGATCGGCTCCGGCGGCGTCCTGATCACCGGCTCCGTGGTGACCGTCGGTGAGGCCCGCACGATGCTCAAGCGCCGGAACCGGGCATGAGCCGGTCGGCACGTCGCTCGATGTGCGCGGCGATCCTGGTCCTCGAGGCTGTCCTGCTGTTCCTGACCGGGGTGGTGACGATCGGGATGACCGACCTGGGAGTCGGCAGGTCCCTGCTGCTCGGGGCCGGGCTGGCGGTGCTGTGCGTGCTCGCCGCCGGCATGCTGGGCCGGCGCGGCGGCTATCCGCTCGGCTGGCTGGTCCAGGTGGTCGCGGTCGCGCTCGGTGTGATCGTCCCGCCGATGTTCGTCGTGGGCTGCCTGTTCGGCGTCCTGTGGGCCGCGGCGTACGTCCTCGGCGTCAAGATCGACCGGGAGCGCGCCGAGCGCCTGGTGTTCGAGGAGCAGTGGCGGGCCCAGCAGACCTCGGGCACCGACGCCTGAGGCAGCAGCCGCGACCGGTGTGAGCCGCGTCGACCCCGTTCTTTAGGCTGACCCGCATGTCCCAGCGCACCCTCGTCCTGCTCAAGCCCGACGCCGTACGCCGCGGCCTGGTCGGCAACGTGCTGTCCCGGTTCGAGGCCAAGGGCCTGTCCATCGTCACCTTGCAGATGCGCACGGTCGACCGTGAGCTGGCGGACCGGCACTACGCGGAGCACGTCGACAAGGCGTTCTACCCGCCCCTGCGGGACTTCGTGACCTCCGGCCCGATGGTGGCCGCCATCCTGGAGGGCGACGAGGCCGTGGACGTCGTCCGCGCCCTCAACGGTGCCACCGACGGCCGCGCGGCCGCACCGGGGACCATCCGCGGCGACCTGTCGCTGTCGAACCGCGAGAACCTCGTGCACGGCTCGGACTCGCCGGAGTCCGCGGAGCGCGAGATCGCGATCTGGTTCCCCAAGCTGTGAGCTGGGCCCGGGGACCGGCGTGCACAGCCGGGCCCCGCTGCGCCCGGTGGGTGCTCGGCGGCATCCTCAGGGCCGGTCATGGCGTCCTCCCACGGACAACTGGTGCTCCCCATGGGTGATGGCCCGTGGGGAGCGCCAAACATCCTGCATCCCCTGGTAATCGTCAGGCGGGAGGGGCCGGCGTCGGGCGATGCTGCGGTGACCCCGCCGGCGCCGCCTGCGACCATGGCGACATGCCCCATCCCGTTCCAGCCTCCAGCAGCACCCCGCTCTCGCCCACCGAGCGCAGCACGCCCCGCCGCGAGAAGGAGCGGGCCCAGACCGACCGCCGGGCCCTGTACGACGTCCTGGACGCCTCCCTGGTCTGCCACCTCGCCGTCGTGGTGGACGGGGTGCCGCTGGCCCTGCCGACGGTGTTCGGGGTCGACCTCGCCGGACCCGACCCGGGCGGGACGATCTACCTGCACGGCTCGGTCGCCTCGCGCAGCCTGCTGCAGGCTCCGGACCAGGAGGTCAGCGTGACCATGACGGTGCTGGACGGGATCGTGCTGGCCCGGTCCGGCTTCATGCACTCGATGAACTACCGATCCGCGGTGGTGGTCGGCCGGCCGCGGGTGGTCGGCGAGGAGCGCGAGCGCTCGCACGCCCTCGACGTGCTCGTCGACCACGTGACACCGGGCCGCTCCGCCGCGCTGCGCCGACCGACCCGCAAGGAGCTGGCCGCCACCACCGTCCTCGCGCTGCCGCTGGAGGAGGCCTCGGTCAAGCGTCGCACCGGCGACCCGCAGGACGAGGACTTCGACGTCGAGGCCGGGGGGGTGTGGGCCGGCGTGGTGCCGCTGCGGATCAGGGCCGCAGACCCGGTGACGTCGGCCGACGTGGTCGACTTACCAGTCCCCGAGCACGTTCTGCGTCGAGCCGCGGAGCTGGCCTGACCGGCTCTGGCCTCGGGGCCCTGTGACGGCTGCGGCCAGCGTGTCGCAGGAGGCTGGAGAGACGTCGCGATCGTACGCTGTGGACACGGTGGAGGCGTCCGCGCACGCGTCTGCACCGGCTCACTGAGCCCACCGGAGCACGCCCGACGCTAGGGACCGCACGTATGGCGAACAGCATCATCGGCCGCGACATGGCCGTTGACCTCGGCACCGCCAACACGCTCGTCTACGTGCGCGGCAGGGGGGTGCTGCTCGACGAGCCGTCCGTGGTCGCCCTGAACACGTCGACCGGGGAGATCGTCGCCGTGGGCCACGAGGCCAAGCGGATGATCGGCCGCACCCCGGACAACATCACGGCCATCAGGCCGCTCCAGGACGGGGTGATCGCAGACTTCGAGGCATGCGAGCAGATGCTGCGGTTCTTCATCCAGCAGGTGCACCGCAGGCGCTACTTCGCCAAGCCACGTCTGGTGATCTGCGTGCCCAGCGGGATCACCGCGGTGGAGCAGCGTGCGGTCAAGGAGGCCGGCTTCCAGGCCGGTGCCCGGCGGGTCTACATCATCGAGGAGCCGATGGCCGCAGCGATCGGCGCCGGCCTGCCGGTGCATGAGGCCACCGGCAACATGGTCGTCGACGTCGGTGGCGGCACCACCGAGGTGGCCGTGATCTCCCTCGGCGGCATCGTCACCAGCCTGTCGGTGCGAACCGCGGGCGACGACCTCGACCAGGCGATCATCGCCTGGATGAAGAAGGAGTACTCCCTGATGCTCGGGGAGCGCACCGCCGAGGAGATCAAGATGACCCTCGGTTCGGCGTTCCCGAGGTCCCAGGAGCCGGAGGCCGAGGTGCGCGGCCGGGACATGGTCGGCGGCCTGCCCACCACCGTGGTCGTCTCCTCGGCGGAGGTGCGGATGGCCCTCGAGGAGCCGCTGCACGCGATCGTCGACGCGGTGCGCACCACGCTCGACCAGACCCCGCCGGAGCTCGCAGGCGACATCATGGACCGCGGCCTGGTGCTCACCGGCGGCGGCGCCCTGCTGCGCGGACTCGACGAGCGGATCCGGCACGAGACGGGGATGCCGGTGCACGTCGCCGACGAGCCTCTCCAGTCGGTGGCCATGGGCGCCGGCAAGTGCGTCGAGGAGTTCGAGGCCCTCCAGCAGGTGCTCGTCTCCGAGCCCCGGCGATAGGTGGCGAGATGCGAGGACGCAGCGACGCGCGACGGACGTCGGAGGAGAACCGTCCCTCCCGGCTCGTTCTCGTGCTGCTGCTGGTGGCCTGCTTCACCGTGATCACCCTGGACGCCCGGGCCGGCGTGCACTCACCGGTGGACCCGGTCCGCTCCGCCGCCGGGGACGTGTTCGGCCCGGTCGAGACGGGCACCGCGGCCGTCGTACGCCCGTTCGCCGCCGTCCCTGAGCACTTCCGGACGACGGCCGCGATGCGCCGTGACATCGTCGACCTGCAGGCGAAGAACTCCCAGCTCCGCAGCGAACTCGCCGGCAGTGCCCTGGACCGCAACCGGGCCGCCGAGCTGGACGGGCTGCTGGCCAGCTCGCGGAGCACCGGCTACGCGCTGGTGCCGGCACGGGTGGTCGCGATGGGGCCCGCTCAGTCCTTCTCCCGCACCGTCACGATCGACGCGGGCCGGGGCGCCGGCGTCCGGCCGGACCAGACCGTGCTGAACAACGACGGGCTGGTCGGGCGGGTGCTACGGGTGGACCGGTCGACCGCCACGGTGCTGCTGATCGTCGACCAGGAGTCGGTGGTCGGCGGCCGGCTGTCCTCGAGCATGGAGGTCGGCTTCCTGCGGGGACGCGGCCAGGTCGGAGGGGACGCCCGCCTCGACCTGGAGCTCGTCGACCCCTCCGCCACCGCCACGGCGGGAGACGCGCTCGTGACCTGGGGCAGCCGGCACGGCGCGCCCTACGTCGCCGGCATCCCGGTCGGCCGCGTCGCGTCGGTCTACGCCTCGCCACGCCAGCAGTCCACCCACGCCGTCATCGAGCCGTACGTCGACTTCAGCACGCTCGACCTGGTCGGGGTCGTCGTCAACCGGCACACCAGGAGCGACCGGACGGTCATCAAGGCCGACGCGTCGGCGGGAGGGCCGCGGTGACGTCCCTCGTCCGGGCCGGGGTGCTCAGCTGCGTCGTGCTGGTGGCCGTCGTGCTCCAGGTGGCGGTGTTCTCGATGCTGTCCTTCGAGGGCGTGGTGCCGAACCTCGCGCTGGTGGTCGTGGTCGGGGCGGCCCTGGTGCGTGGGCCGCAGTTCGCCGCCGTGCTGGGCTTCGCCGCCGGCCTGGCCCTCGACCTCGTCCCGCCGGCCGACCACGTCGCGGGACGCTGGGCGCTCGCCCTGGTCGTCGTCGGCTACCTCGCCGGCCGGGTCCGCAACGATGCCGGCACGTCCGCGGCCGGGGCGCTCGTCGCGGTCGCGGCCTGCTCGTTCGTCGGCACGTCGGTCTTCGCGCTGTCCGGCATGCTCCTGCACGACCCCGCGATCCCGGTCGGTGAGGCCCTCCACGTGATCCCCGTCGCCGTCCTGTACGACGTCCTGGTGACGCCGTTCGTGCTCCCGCTCGCGCTGCGGCTGTTCCGGCGGCTGCAGCCGCACCAGGTCGCGTACTGATGGTGTCGGTCGGCAGCGGTGGCCCCTCCACCCAGAAGCCGCGGGCCTCCAGCGCCACCAAGGGACGGCTGCGGCTGTTCGTCGTGCAGGCGCTCGTGCTCTCACTGTTCGTGACCCTGTTCGCTCGGCTGTGGTACCTCCAGGTGCTCGGTGGGCCGGCCTACCAGGCGCAGGCCGCGGAGCAGTCGGTCCGCGAGCTCGTCGTGCAGCCGGCCCGGGGCCTGATCGTCGACGACCTGGGCCGTCCACTGGTCGCCGACCGCACCTCCTGGGTGGTCAGCATCGACCGGACGCTGCTGCTCAAGATGAGCACCCGGGTCCGGTCGACGCTGCTGAAGCGGCTCGCCCGGGCGGTGCACGTCAAGGCTCGCACGATCCGGTCCCGCACGCTGCTGTGCGGGGAGCCGGGCTCGGCGGTGGGCACCTGCTGGAACGGGTCGCCCTACCAGCCGGTGCCGGTCGCCGAGGACGTCAAGCAGGAGACCGCGATCTCGATCATGGAGCGCGGCGAGGACTTCCCGTCGGTGCTCGTCGACGCGCAGAGCGTCCGGTCCTACCCCGCGCCGTACGGCGTCAACGCGGCGCACCTGCTCGGCTACCTCAGCCCGATCACGTCCGACGAGCTCGACGCGGCGAAGGCCCGGCACGACACCTCGCTGCACGGTGCGTCCGTGGTCGGGCGGGCCGGGCTGGAGAAGTCCTACGACCGCTACCTGCGCGGCCGGCCCGGCTACAAGCGAGTGGCGGTGGACTCCATGGGGCGGGTGCTCGGTGACTCCGGCCAGGTCCGGGCCCGGGCCGGCGACACCGTGGTCACCTCCATCGACGCTCGGGTGCAGGCTGTCGTCGAGCGGCAGCTGGCCCATACCATCAACATCGCCCGCGGCACCTTCGACAAGGTGACCGGCAGGAACTACGCGGCCGACTCCGGCGCGGTGGTGGTGCTGGACGCGCAGGACGGACGGGTCGTCGCCATGGCCGGCTCACCGACCTACGACCCGCAGGAGTGGGTGGGCGGCATCTCCACCCGCCAGCTCGCCCGGCTGTACTCGGCCAAGGCGCACAACCCGCTGCTGTTCCGGGCCACGCAGGGCCAGTTCGCACCCGGCTCGACCTGGAAGCCGATTATGACGACCGGCGCCCTCGACGACGACCTGAGCACCAGCACCCGGCTGGACTGCTCCTCGGGGTTCCAGGTCGGCAACCGCCTGTTCAAGAACTACGAGTCAGCGTCCTACGGCTACATCGGCTTCGACAAGGCCCTGCAGATCTCCTGTGACACCTTCTTCTACCGGGTCGGATACCACTTCTGGCAGAAGTACGGCAGCGACACGTCCGACGTGCACGCCGAGGACCCGCTGGTGAGGACGGCGAAGCTGTTCGGGTTCGGCAGGCCGACCGGCATCGACATCCCCGGCGAGGCCTCGGGCCGGATCGCGGACCGGACCTGGAAGCGGGAGTACTGGAAGGCCAACAAGGGCTACTACTGCACGATCGCGAAGAAGGGCGGCTACGACTACCTGCACCTGTTCGCCCGCGAGTTCTGCGCGGAGGGCTACCGGTACCGAGCCGGGGACGCCGTCAACTTCGTGATCGGGCAGGGGGACACCCTGGTCACTCCCCTGCAGTCGGCCCGCGCCTACGCTGCCTTCGCGAACGGCGGGACGCTCTACGAGCCGCGGGTGGCGAAGGCGGTCGTCGCTCCCGACGGGAGGGTGGTCAAGCGGATCCCGCCGGCGAGGATCGGCCACGTCAAGGTGTCGCAGAGCTCGCTGGACTATGTCGACCAGGCGCTTCTCGGCACGGCCAAGACCGGGACCACCGCGTGGAAGTTCATCGGCTTCCCGCTCGACAAGGTCCACATCCGCTCCAAGACCGGCTCCGCGGAGGTGCACGGCAAGCAGAGCACCTCGTGGGTCGCCTCCTACGACAAGCGGTACGTCGTGCTGATGATGGTCACCCAAGGCGGCACCGGCTCCGGGACCTCCGGCCCCGCGGTGCGCAAGATCTGGGAGGCGCTGTACGGCGTCCACGGGAGCGACGTACATCCCTCGAAGGCGGCGCTGCCCGACGCCAGGCCGCCGAGCCGGCTGCCGGTGTTCGCCCGGGACGGCCAGATCCTCCCACCCGCCACGGCCGGCACCGGAGGCACCCGATGACCGTGGTGGCGGTGCGCGCCCGCAGCAGCCGCACCGAGACGACCACCCGGGTCCGCGCGGCACGCCTGGACTGGGTCCTCATGTCGGCCACCGCGGTGCTGCTGGGCCTCGGTGCCGTCCTGGTCTGGTCGGCGACCTCGGCGCGCGACGACCTGACAGCGGGCGACCCCGCGTCCTACTTCAAGCGCCAGCTGGTGAACATCGCGATCGGCGTGGTCCTCGGGGTGATGGTGGCCGCCACCGACCACCGGTGGGTGCGGATCCTCGCTCCGCTGGTCTACGCCGGGTCCGTTCTCGGGCTGGTGCTGGTGCTGTTCATGGGCTCCACGATCAACGGGTCGCGGTCCTGGATCCAGCTCGGTGGGATGTCCGTGCAGCCGGCGGAGTTCGCGAAGCTGGCGGTGGTGATCGGGATGGCGTTGCTGGTCGCCGAGCGCACCGAGGGGGCGCTGAGCACGACCTCACGCTGGGAGGTCGGCACCGTCGAGGTCGCCGGCATGCTCGTGCTAGCGGCGGTCCCCGCGGCCCTGATCATGCTGCAGCCGGACCTCGGCACGATGCTGGTGCTCGCGGCGACGGTGTTCGGCGTGATCGCGGTGTCCGGAGCCCGCTGGACGTGGCTGCTCACGCTCTTCGCCGGCGCCGTGGCCGTCGCGACCCTCGCGGTGCGGCTGCATGTGCTCAAGGCCTACCAGCTCGACAGGTTCATGGCGTTCACGGACCCCGGCCTGGACCCGCGCGGCGCCGGCTACAACACCACCCAGGCCCGGATCGCGATCGGCAACGGCGGCATCTTCGGGCAAGGGCTGTTCCGCGGCTCGCAGACCCGGTCCGGCTTCGTCCCCGAGCAGCACACCGACTTCATCTTCACCGTCGCCGGCGAGGAGCTCGGCCTGGTCGGGTCCGCGGTCCTGATCGCGCTGCTCGGCGTGGTGCTCTGGCGGGCACTGCGGATCGCGATGCGGGCCGACGACCTCTTCGGGCGGCTGGCGGCCGCTGGTATCGCGTGCTGGTTCGGCTTCCAGGCGTTCCAGAACATCGGGATGTGCCTGGGGATCATGCCCGTGACCGGTGTACCCCTTCCGCTCGTGTCGTACGGCGGCAGCTCGATGTTCGCGAGCCTGATGGCGATCGGCCTGCTGCAGAACATCCACCTACGCAGCGACGAGGGCATCGGGGTCACGAGGTCGCGGCTGCACCGCTCGCGGTTCTGACCGCGGAGGCGTCCGCGACAGGGAGGCGTCGCGTCCGGCAGGTCGTCGTACCCTGGGGTGTTCCGTCCCTTCGCGACCTGGAGTGTCTGCCCCGTGCCATCGACCACCCCCGTCCGGCCCGAGTCGGTGTTCCCCCGGCTGGAGCCGCTGCTGCCCTCGGTGCAGAAGCCGATCCAGTACGTCGGTGGGGAGCTCAACTCGACGCTCAAGCCCTGGGACGCCGCGCCCGAGGGGTCGACGGTCCGCTGGGCGCTGATGTACCCCGACGCCTACGAGGTCGGGCTGCCCAACCAGGGGGTGCAGATCCTCTACGAGGTGCTCAACGAGCGGGACTGGATCCTCGCCGAGCGGACCTACTCGGTGTGGCCCGACATGGAGGCCGTGATGCGGGCGGGCGACGCGCTGGGGCCGATCCCACAGTTCACCGTGGACAGCCACCGCCCGGTGCGCGGCTTCGACATCTTCGGTGTCTCCTTCTCGACCGAGCTCGGCTACACCAACCTGCTCACGGCGCTGGACCTCGCGGGCACCCCGATCCACGCGGTGGATCGCGGGGCGGACGACCCGGTGGTGCTCGCCGGCGGGCATGCGGCCTTCAATCCCGAGCCCGTGGCGGACTTCCTCGACGCCGCGGTGCTCGGCGACGGTGAGGAGATCGTGCTGGCGATCTCCGAGGTGGTGCGCGAGTGGAAGGACGAGGGCCGCCCGGGTCTGGACGGGCGGACCCCTCGCGACGAGCTGCTCTACCGGCTGGCCGTGTCCGGGTCTGTCTACGTCCCGAGGTTCTACGACGTCGACTACCTCCCCGACGGCCGCGTCAAGCGGGTCGCGCCGAACACCTCCGGGGTGCCGTGGCGGGTGCAGAAGCACACGCTGATGGACCTCGACGCGTGGCCCTATCCGAAGAAACCGCTCGTGCCCCTCGCCGAGACGGTGCACGAGCGCTACTCGGTGGAGATCTTCCGGGGCTGCACCCGAGGCTGCCGGTTCTGCCAGGCCGGGATGATCACCCGGCCGGTCCGGGAGCGCTCGATCACCACGATCGGCGACATGGTGGAGAGCGGCATCCGCGCCACCGGCTTCGACGAGGTCGGCCTCCTCTCCCTCTCGTCGGCCGACCACAGCGAGATCGGCGAGGTGGCCACCGGCCTCGCCGACCGGTACGACGGCAGCAACGTGTCCTTGTCGCTTCCCTCGACCCGGGTCGACGCCTTCAACGTCACGCTGGCCAACGAGCTGTCCCGCAACGGACGGCGCTCCGGGCTGACCTTCGCGCCGGAGGGCGGGTCGGAGCGGCTGCGCAAGGTGATCAACAAGATGGTCACCGAGCAGGACCTGATCCGCACGGTCGCCACGGCGTACTCCCACGGCTGGCGGCAGGTGAAGCTCTACTTCATGTGCGGCCTGCCGACCGAGACCGACGAGGACGTGCTCGAGATCGCCGACCTGGCTAGGAAGGTGATCGCCAAGGGCCGGGAGGTGTCGGGTCACAACGACATCCGGTGCACCGTCTCGATCGGTGGGTTCGTGCCCAAGCCGCACACGCCGTTCCAGTGGGCGGGGCAGCTCGACCACGAGACCACGGACCTGCGGCTGAAGAAGCTGCGCGACGACGTGCGGGCGGACCGGACGTTCGCCCGTGCGATCGGCTTCCGCTACCACGACGGACGCCCGGGCATCATCGAAGGGCTGCTGTCACGCGGCGACCGTCGCGTCGGCCGCGTCATCGAGTCCGCGTGGCTCGCCGGTGCCCGTTTCGACGGCTGGTCCGAGCACTTCTCCTACGACCGCTGGGAGGCCGCGGCCGCCGACGGACTCGCCGGCACCGGCGTCGACCTCGACTGGTACACCACCCGGGAGCGCGACTACGCCGAGGTGCTCCCGTGGGACCACCTCGACTCGGGCCTCGACAAGGACTGGCTGTGGGAGGACTGGCAGGACGCGGTCGACCCGGGGTCCGCGGTGGAGGTCGAGGACTGCCGCTGGACCCCGTGCTACGACTGCGGCGTGTGCCCGCAGCTGGACACCGAGATCCAGATCGGTCCCACCGGCAAGCAGCTGCTCCCGCTCAGCGTCGTCTGACCGCGCCCGCCGGGTGCCCGCTGCCGCCGTCCAGGCGCGCACGAGGGACCGCCTCGGCGGCGGGTCAGTGGGGCCCCAGCTGATCCTCGATGTAGGACGGACGCGCCACCATCAGCCCGGCCGCCAGCTGGGGCACTACCAGGATGATCAGTGCCACCAGAGGGACCGTCCACCCGCCGGTCAGGCCGTAGAGCAGCCCCATCCCGAACGGGCCCACCGCTGCGATCAGGTAGCCCACGGACTGGGTGAACCCCGATAGGGCGGCGGTGCCCTCGCTGGTGCGCGCCCGGAGCCCGATCAGGGTGAGCACCACCGGGAACACGGCGGCACCGGTGCCTATCACCACCGCCCACACCCAGGCGCCTCGGACCGGCGCGAGGATCATCCCGACGTACCCGACCGGGTAGCAGACGACGAGTGCGACGACCAGCCAGGTCTGGTTCGTCATCCTCGCGGCCCAGGCGGGCAGCCAGAACGACAGCGGGATGCTCATGGCGGTGATCACGCCGAGCAGCAGACCCGCCGTGCCCGCGGAGAAGCCGGCATCGCGGTAGACCTTCGCGAACCAGCCGAACACCGAGTAGGCCTGCAGCGACTGGAAGCCGAAGAACAACGCCATTCCCCAGCCGAGGCGGGTGCGGGCCACCGCACCCAACGAGACGCGACGGCTCTCCGGGTCCGGTCCTCGGTCGTGACGGACCAGCGCGACCCAGGGGAGAGCGGCGACCGCGGCGGTGACGGCCCACGCGAACAGCCCCCAGCGCCAGGACCGGTAGTGGTCCGAGATCGGCACGGTCAGCACCGACGCCAGCGTCAGCCCAACCGCGAGCGCCGTCGTGTAGACCGACGTCATCAGGCCGACCCGGTCGGGGAAGTGGAGCTTGACCAGGGAGGGGAGCAGGACGTTGGCGGTCGCCATCCCGCCGAGCGCGAGCAGGGACAGCAGCAGGAACACCGGTACGTCGGAGGTGCGCGAGCGCAGCCCCAACCCGAGGACGACCGCCAGCAGGGCGACGAACGTGACCCGGTGCAGTCCGGCGGCGCGGGCCAGCCAGGCAGCGGCGGCACCGAAGCCGGCGAACGCGATCACCGGCAACGTGGTGAGGACGCCCGCCGTGGTCGGCGACATCGAGAGGCCGTTCGTTATCTCGTCGAGGACCGGTCCGACGCTGACCGCCGCCGGGCGGAGGTTGAAACCGAGGACCACGATGCCGACCACGACCAGCGCTCGCTGGGCACGGCTCTCGGTCGCGGTGTCATCGGGCCCCGCCGCCACGGCTTCCCTGCTCACCACGACATCCTCACCCATGGCGACGGCCCCTCCGAGCGGCAGGGGTCACCGGCGGGCAGGGGGCTCAGGGCCCGGGTAGGGTGCGGCCCGTGCGCGACCAGCCCGAGCAGCAGGCACCGCCGGTGCAGCGGCTGCGGGTGCGCTACGCCAAACGCGGCCGGCTCCGCTTCACCAGCCACCGCGACTTCTCCCGCGCGTTCGAGCGCGCGATCGTGCGGGCGCGGGTGCCGATGGCCTACTCCTCCGGGTTCAACCCGCACCCGCGGATCTCCTACGCCGGGGCCTCCCCGACGGGGGCCGCGAGCGAGGCGGAGTACCTCGAGATCGGACTGGCCCGCGAGACCGAGCCGGCGACGGTCCTGGCAGCGCTCGACGAGGCGCTTCCACCCGGCCTCGACGTGCTCAAGGTCGTCGTGTCGGCAGGTGGCTCGCTGGCCGACCTGCTGGAGGCGAGCGTATGGCGAACCCGGGTGCCCGACCTGACAGCGGACCAGGCCGAGCGAGCGGTGCGGGCGTTCCTGGCGAGCGATGAGGTACTCGTCGAGCGGATGACGAAGAAGGGCCTGCGCAGCTTCGACTCCCGGGCGGCTGTCGTCAGGCTCACCGTGGTCGACGAGGTCGCCCACCGGGTCCCCGGGCGCGGCCTGCCCACCGGTCCGGAGTCGAATGCCGAGGTGCGCGCCAGGGAGTGTGCGATACTCGAGATGGTCTTGCGGCACGGAACCCCGACCGTGAGACCCGACGACGTCCTCGCCGGACTCCGTACCACCTCCGGGCTCGAGGCGGTTGCCGCTCCTTTTCACGAGCGACTCGCCCAGGGACCGCTGGACACGGTGACCGGCACGGTGGGCGACCCGTTGGCACTCAACCGCGACACGGCCTGACCGTTGGTGACAGGAACGGTCGGACCCGCTGACCGCGGACGGTCCGACGGGTCCTCCATGTGACGCTTGGCCGGAGAACGTCGCCGCCGCTCCGCACCGCGCACTGGTGCGAAGTGCTTCCGCAGGCTTGCGTCCGACCGGCTCGTCCGGTCAGGCGACCGACACGCCCCCGCGCGGACGCTGGTCACACGGCGTCCCGGGGGCAAGGAGAGCGATGCTCGACGAGAACGACAGCCCTACCACCCCGATGACAGACCAGGACTCCTCCGGCACGTCGGCCCCGCTGGGGGAGCCCGACACCGAGACGTTGTCCCCCGCAGAACCGCGGGTGCCGGACGACCACACCGCCCCGCTGCCGGCACCGTCGGACGAGCGTTCGGGGCTCCCGGCCCCACCGGACGCTCCGGCCCCACCCGATGCTTCGGCCCCAGCCGACGTCCCCGCGCCATCGGACGCCCCCGCCCCACCCGTCGCGGAGACGACCGACGTCGACACCACGACGGCACCCCCCCGCAAGACCGTCCGCAAGGCCACCCGGAAGGTCGGCGCTCGCACCAGCCGGAAGGCCGTCACCTCGTCCGACGAGCCGGCCCATCTGGTCTCCGACCCGGCCCACGAGGTCGCCGAGCAGGGTGCCGAGCCGGCCACCGCCCAGCTCTCCGGCGAGGACGAGGGCGGCCCGGTCTCGGGTGCGCCGGCTCGCAGGACGGCGAAGAAGGCCGCCACGAGGGCGCCCGCCAAGAAGGCCGTGAGAAAGAGCGTCGCGAAGAAGTCAGCGGCCAAGAAGGGCGGCCAGGTCCACGACGCCGGGCTCGACCTCGCCATCCCAGGTGACCCTCTCGGCCCGGCCGCGACACACATCGACCTCGCCC
>JAICWH010000100.1 GCA_025934895.1 Nocardioidaceae bacterium
CAGGCAACCAGACAGGCAACCAGACAGGAGCGAAGTCATGAGCACAGCGACAGATGCCCGGAACCGGACCCGCATCGACGTGAGCAGCGAGGTCCCGATGGTCACCATCACCCGGGAGTTCGACGCCCCGGTGCAGCGTGTCTTCCGGGCGTACGTCGAGCCCGAGCTGTTCCGGCAGTGGATCGGACCTCGAGACCGGACCTTCGAGCTCGACGTGTTCGAGTGCCGCACCGGAGGCGCGTGGCGCTACCGGACCGGGCTCGACAACGGGTCCCAGGCCCGGTTCTTCGGGTCGTTCCACGAGGTGCGCCCCGACGAGCGGATCGTGCAGACGTTCACCTTCGAGGGCTTCCCGGACAGCGTCGCGCTGGAGACGGCGATCTTCGAGGACCTCGGCGGAGACCGGTGCCGGGTCACCTCGACCTCCCTGGTCGACTCCTTCGAGGCCCGGGACGCGTTCGTCGCCAGCGGCATGGAGAGCGGGGTCGTCGAGGGCTACCAGAAGCTGGACGAGCTGCTGGTCGTCCTGGGCCACCCGAGCGACTGACCCGGGCCCACGGTCGGGTCGCTCACGGGGCGCTCGACCCGGCGCCTCCACGGCTGATATGGCTGATCCGGCTGTCGGAGCCGGCTGCCATCATCGTCGGATGAGCGATGACGTGACCGAGGGGAGACTCACCGGGCAGTCCCACCACACGGCGCGGACGGTGGTCGTGCCCGGCCTGGTCCTCACCGAGCACGAGATCGCGGTGCCTCTGGACCACACCGAGCCGGACGGGGAGCAGCTCAGCGTCTTCGCCCGCGAGGTCGCCGATCCCGACGGACGGGACCGGCCGTTCCTGCTCTTCCTGCAGGGCGGCCCGGGCCAGGAGGCGGACCGGCCCTCCCGTGGCCCGACCGATCCGGGCTGGTTGGACCGCGCGTTGGTCGAGTTCCGGGTGCTGATGCTCGACCAGCGCGGCACCGGTCGCTCCTCACCGGTTGGCAGGCTGCCCGGGCTGACCCCGGAGCGGCAGGCCGAGCGCCTCACGCACTTCCGGGCGGACTCGATCGTCGCGGACGCCGAGCTCCTGCGCGAGAGGCTCGGCGTCGACCGGTGGAGCGTGCTGGGGCAGTCGTTCGGCGGCTTCTGCGCCCTGCGCTACCTCTCCGCCGCTCCCGGCGCGCTCCGTGAGGTCCTGTTCACCGGAGGGCTGCCGCCGGTCGGCAGGTCGGTGGACGACGTCTACCGAGCGACGTACGCCACCATGCTGGGTCGCGGCCGGCGCTACTACGAGCGATACCCGCAGGATCGCGACCGGGTCCGCGCCCTCCACGAGCGGGCGGCTGCAGGGGACATCGTGCTGCCGAACGGCGACCGGGTGTCCTCGACGCGGCTGCGCTCGGTCGGCAGCGGGCTGGGCATGAGTGCCGGGGCGGAGGGGCTGCACTACCTCCTCGAGCGCGACCCCGACTCGCCGGCGTTCCGGCACGACCTCGCTCAGACGTTGCCCTTCAACGGGCGCAACCCGCTCTACGTCGTGCTGCACGAGGCCTGCTACTGCGACGGCGGCGCCACCCGGTGGTCGGCGCAGCGCACTCTGCTCGAAGAGATCGCCGACGACGTCACGCTGTTCACCGGCGAGCACCTCTTCGCTACCGTGCTCGACGAGGACTCCGAGCTGGCTCCGCTGCGCTCGGCGGCGGACCTGCTCGCCGAGCAGGAGTGGCCACGGCTGTACGACCCCGACATGCTGGCCTCGGTCGACGTGCCGTGCGCGGCGGCGATCTACGCCGAGGACGCGTATGTGCCCCGCCAGTTCTCGGAGGAGACTGCCGCCATGCTTCCGGCAATGCGACCGTGGGTGACCAACGAGTACCAGCACAACGGGCTGCGGGCCGACGGGGGGCGGGTCCTGGACCGGTTGGTCGGGCTGGCCCGCGGGCGTGTCGGGTGAACCCGGTCGACGGCGGATCCCGGTTGGCTAGGCTCGCGACCGTGGAGCATGCGGACCTCGGTGGCAGGTGGGACCTGGCCCTGTCCGAGGGTCCGGTCCGACTCCGCCCCGGTCCCTCCGGCTGCCGCTCCAGCCCCGTCGCGGTTGCGTCCGAACGGCCCGCGCGACTCGCCGACGGGCCGACGCCCCGGGGTCGAGGATCCGGCGCTGCGGGCATCCGTGCCGGTGCTCGTCCGGGTGTCGCTGGCCATGATCCCGCGGAGCCGCCCGCCGGCCTCAGGTCGTCGAGGTGATCGCCGCGACGCCCGAGCCGCCGTACGTCGCGGTGATCTTCACGTCGCTGCGCACTGACGGGGACCACGGGTACGCCGTGATGTCGGCGCGGATGGACCGGCTCGCGGCGGAGCAACCGGGGTACCTCGGCATGGAGGCCGCTCGGGACGGCCTGGGGATCACGGTGTCCTACTGGGTCGACGAGGACGCCGCGAAGGCCTGGAAGCAGGTGGCCGAGCACCTCGTCGCCCAGCGGCGTGGCCGGGAGGCGTGGTACTCCGACTACCGGGTCCGGGTGGCCGTGGTCCACCGCGACTACGGCCGCCGGAAGTCGCCGTAGCCGAACGCGTAGCGCCCCCTGGCCTCGTCCCCGGCAGCACGTCGACCCGGCGTGTCTGGCGCGCTGGTGGGGCGTCGAGTCGGCGCGTCCGCAGGGCTGTGGGGCGTCGAGTCGGCGCGTCCGCAGGGGCAGAGCCGGTTGAGTCGGCGCGTCCGCAGGGCAGAACAACGAGCTGGAGATGTACGTCGCCGCCGCCGGCCGCGAGCACGAGATGGGACGCACCGACCTGACCGGCCTCACGGTGGCGATGGACGAGGAGGCCGAGGGCCACCCGGTGACGCCGGGGCGGCTCAGTGCTGCGCTGCAGCTGAGCGCTCCGGCCACCTCCGCGCTGCTCGACCGGTTGGAACGGCTCGGGCACGTGCACCGTTCGCCGCACGCCACCGACCGACGCTCGGTTGTCGTGGAGGTCACCGAGCACGCGCGCGCCGTCGGGGGCGCGATGTTCGGCGGGCTGGCTCAGCACTACGCCCCGGTGCTAGCGGACTACCACGAGGATCAGCTGGAGCTGGTCGCGGAGTTCCTGTGCCGGGTCGCCGAGGCGACTCACGACGCTGGCAAAGACATCTCCCATCAGCGGTTCCGAGGGGGGTCGCCGAAGCCGGCGCTGCCCTCGTGACCTGGGTGATCCTCCCCGTCTCGGCCGCGGATGACGCCCTGGCGCCGGCGGCAGCGCTCGTCGCCGGCTGCCGGGCGTGTCAGGCCAGGCTCCGGCGGCCGACGGCGGCAAGCAGCCGGATGCCCGGCCGCGCATGCTGGGGTACGTCGACCGGGTCGGCGAACCGGCGGGGTCGGTCCGCGTCGCTGACCAGGAACGGCACCACGTCGAGCAGCTCGAGGGCGAGGGCCGCGGGCAGCGGACGGTCGACGCCGCAGGCCCGAGCAACGTCCCAGCCGTGCACGGCGATCTCCAGGGCCCCGGCGGCCGCGATGAGGTCCGAGCGCATCTGCCGGTCCGAAACGCGGACGGCGCGCGTCCCGGGACGGTGCGCCCAGGCGCCCAGCACCGCAGACGCGCGTCGCCTGAGCCGGTCGACGACCTGCTGGGCCGCATCAGCGGCGGTCTCACCGGTGCGCACCGGCAGCAGGTCGACGTACCCGATCTCGGCGGCCTCGGTGAAGGCGGCAAGGGAGTCGTCCATGTGTCGCAGCAGCGTCAGCAGGTCCCACTCCGCGCACGGCGTCGAGGCGGTGAGGTCGGCGAACTCGAGGAGCTGCAACGACGTACGCGTGTAGCCGACCGCGCGCTCCAGCAGCGCCGGTCCGGCCAGCGGCGGAGGACCCGGCCGCTCCGCCCGCTCCTGGGGCGAGGACATGGCGGTCCTCAGGCGGGGACGTAGTCGGACGGCAGCCGGTCCGGCAGGCCGAAGGTCGCGAAGACCTCCTCGCCGAAGAACGCGCCGACGTGCTCGACGCCGCCCGGCCCGATGGTCAGGACCTGCAGGTGGAACGGGTGGAACGCGTCGTCGGGACCGCGCATGTAGAGGCCGAACGCCGGCTGCCCGTTGGCCCGGGTCGGGACCATCCGCATGTCGTGGGCGCCGCCCGGGCACTGGGTCCCGATCAGTAGGCCGATGGTCTCGGCGCCCTGGTACCAGCCGGTGTAGGGCGGCATCTCCCAGATCGCGTCCTCGGTGAGCATCGAGACGATGGCCCCGATGTCCTTGTCCCAGAATGCCTGCACGTAGCGGTCCAGCATCTCCTTCTGCTCGGGCGTCGGCTCCGAGACGGTGTCCGCGCTGAGGTTCGCCTTCTCCATCGTCGCGTGTGCGCGCTGCAGAGCGCTGTTGACGGAGGCGGTCGTGGTCTCGAGGGCCCCGGCAACCTCGGCGGCCCGCCACCGGAGCACGTCGCGCAGGATCAGCACGGCGCGCTGCCGGGCGGGCAGGTGCTGAAGCGCCGCGACGAAGGCCAGCCGGATCGTGTCCCGGTCGGTCACCACTGTCGCCGGGTCGGCGCTGTCGACCATCGCGTCCGGCACCGGCTCGAGCCAGGGGATCTCGCCGTTCTGCTCCACGGGCCCGGTGGCGTCGCTCGCGGGTGCCCCGAGCCCGACCGGCATCGGCCGACGCCCGCGGCCCTCGAGGGCGGTCAGGCAGACGTTGGTGGCGATCCGGTAGAGCCAGGTGCGCACCGACGAGCGCCCCTCGAAGCCGTGGTAGGCGCGCCAGGCCCGCAGATAGGTCTCCTGCACCAGGTCCTCGGCGTCGTGCACCGAGCCGGTCATCCGGTAGCAGTGGGCGAGCAGCTCGCGCCGGTAGGGGTCGGTGACCTGCGGGAAGTCGCCGACCTCCGGCGCCTCGGGGTTCGTCGCCAGCGCCGTGTGCCGCTCGTGGGTCTGCGTGGCCATCCGCATCCTCCTCCTCGTCGCTCCACCCTAGGGTGGTTCGCGCGTCCTGGGTACCGACCTGCCGGACCACAAGGACTCATCGGTTCCCGCCCTGTCGAGTCCGGTTTTGACCGGTCGTGTGGCCCGTGGTGCGATCGGGGGCGTGGACATCAGGCACCTCAGGACCCGGCACGGCGGGACCCCGTCCGGCAGCACCCGGCTCACCGTGACCTGGCTTGTCGCGGCCCTGGCCGGGCTGCTCGCCACAGCCGGGTGCAGCCTGGTGGGAGGCGGTCCCAGCGCGAAGGACGAAGCCGGCAGCCTGGCCTCGGCGCTGAGCGCGGGCAAGCCCGGCAGCCTGTCGTACGACGGAGCCTCGCCGACCCGGGTGCAGGCCCTGTGGACCAGGACGGTGGCCGGTCTCGGCACGACGAGGCCGACGGTCACGGTGGGCACGGTGAGCGAGCACGACACGACCGCCGACGCGCAGCTGAGCTACACCTGGAAGCTGGCGGGCACGGACCAGCCCTGGACCTACCGCACCCAGGCGGCGCTGACGAAGGCGTCGAACAATGCCTGGGAGGTCAGGTTCGCACCCAGCCTGGTGCACCCAGACCTGGGGGCCGGGGACCGCCTCGAGCGGGTCGTCACGCCGGCGAACCGGGGCGACATCCTGGGCGCGGGAGGGGCCAGGCTGGTCACCGAGCGGCCGGTCCAGCAGCTGGGCATCGACAAGAGCACGGTCTCCGCGGCCGGGGCGCCGGCAGCGGCACGCGCGCTGGCTGCCAAGCTCGGCATCGAGCCCGGTCCCTTCGCCGCCCGGGTGAGAGCCGCCGGCCCGCGGGCGTTCGTCGACGCGCTGGTGCTGCGGGCGGCCGACGCTCGCGCCGCGCTGCGCAGCGGGGTCGCTGCGGTCGACGGGTTCGCCATCGTGCGAGGGACCCTGCCCCTGGCCCCGACCCGGGAGTTCGCCCGCGCGGTCCTCGGCACCGTGGGGCCGGTCACCGCCGAGATCGTCAAGCAGTCCGAGGGCGCCTACGGTCCTGGCGACGTGGCGGGGCTCTCCGGCCTCGAGGCGAGGTACGACGAGCAGCTGCGCGGCACGCCCGGCGTGACGGTGCAGGCCGAAGATCCCCGGGGCGTCCGCCGGGAGCTGTTCCGGGTCGCCCCGGTGGCGGGCCGGCCCCTCGCGACCACCCTCGACACCCGGCTGCAGCGGGTCGCGGAGAGCACCCTGTCCGGCGTACGCCCGGCCAGCGCGCTGGTCGCCATCCGGCCCTCGACCGGCGCCCTGCTGGCGGTGGCCAGCGGACCGGGGTCGAACGGCTACTCGACCGCGACCCTCGGGCACTACGCGCCGGGCTCGACCTTCAAGGTGGTCAGCAGCCTGGCCCTGCTGCGTGCCGGGGTCCGGCCCCCCAGCATCCTGAGCTGCCCCGCGACCACCGTGGTGGACGGCAAGACGTTCAAGAACTACAGCGACTACCCCGCCGACGGGCTGGGCGGCATCCCGCTGAGCACCGCGGTGGCGAACTCCTGCAACACCGCGTTCGTCAACGAGCGCCGGACCGTCTCGCAGGCTGACCTGGCGGACGCGGCGGCGTCCCTGGGGCTCGGAGTCGACCACGACCTGGGCTTCCCGGCGTACTTCGGGTCGGTGCCGCGCACCCAGGCCGAGGCGGGCTCGGAGACCGGCCACGCCGCCTCGATGATCGGGCAGGGCAAGGTGCTCGCCTCGCCGATGGCGATGGCCGCGGTGGCGGCGTCCGTCGCGAGGGGCGGCACGGTCGTCCCCCGGCTGCTGCCGCAGCAGCGGTCCGGCGGCGTCAGGCCACCGCACCCGGTGACCGCCGCCGAGGCGGCGTCGCTGCGGGCGCTGATGCGCGGGGTGGTGACCCGGGGCAGCGCCTCGTTCCTGGCCTCGCTGCCCGGCCCGCCGGTGCTCGCGAAGACCGGCACGGCGGAGTTCGGCTCCGCGGCGCCGCTGAAGACCCACGCGTGGATGATCGCCGACCACGGTGACCTCGCCGTGGCCGTCTTCGTCGACATCGGCAGCTCCGGGTCCGGGACCGCCGGGCCGATCCTCGAGAGGTTCCTGCGCGCCGCTGGTTGAGCGGGCCCGGGTCAGCAGCCGACCGCGTCAGCCGACCCTGACCACCCGTGTCCCGCCCGCGAACGTGTCGTGCCAGCCCTGCCGCGTCGGGGACTGGCTGATCGTCACCATGATCAGGATGGAGATCACCAGCTGGGCGACACCACCGATCAGGCCACCGACCACGGGAACCACGCCCAGCGCGCCGAGGGCCACCCAGAAGTTGCGCCGCACCGCGACCTCGAGACTGGGCGGGCGCCCGTCGGGTCCCTCGGTGCGCAGCCTGAGCAGCATCTTGCCGACCGTCTGCCCGGTGCGGGACTCCATCAGGACGAAGTAGGCCAGGCTGACGGCCGCCTCGAGCAGGCCGCTGACGGCACCTGTCGCATAGCTGCCGCCCATGCTCATACCGCCGTAGCCGGCGCTGCCCAGCCCCAGCGCTCCCACCACGGTGACCAGGCTGATGATGAAGTTCACGACGCCGACCAGAATGAAGTCGACGAGCCGGGCCAGGAACCGGGGCAGCAGGTCGGCCGGCTGGCCGACCCCGCCGGTCGGCGGCAGGCCGTAGCCGACCCCGGGTGCCGGCGCGTAGCCGCCGGGTGGGCCAGCGGGTGGGTACCAGGGAGGCGGGGATCCGCCGGGTGGGGATCCGGGCATCCCCGGTGGCACTCCCGGCCCGCCGTCGGTGCCGCCGGCCGCGCTGGACCCGCCCGATGCGCCGGGGTGCTGCGGGCCACCCGGTGATGGTGACGACGAGGTGTCGTCGGGTGGTGGGGTGGATGGGGTGTCGCTCATCGTTCCTCGTCTCTCGTGTGGGCGGTCTCGTCCGGGTCTGGGCTCGCAGGCCCGCAGGAAGGCCGAGCCAACCTCCGGGAACGACGCTAGTGAAAACGTGAAGCGTTGTCACAGGCTGGCGTCCCCCAGGTGCCGGCTCGCGGGTGGCCGGGGCTGGCTACGGTGGCCCGGTGGACGCCCCGCGCATCGGCTCGCTGACCGCCGTACCGGCCCTCGAGAGCCCGGACCTCCTCGCCGGACCGGTGGCCCGGGCGCTGGCTGACTGGGCGTACGCCGGCGAGGTCGGCGTCGTCGGGATCGACCCGGAGCTCGCGGACACGGCGGCGATGACGCAGGCCTACGACGTGCCGCTGCGCGCGAGCGCCAACTGTGTCGTCGTCTCGGGCCGACGCGACGGTGTGGAGCGGGTCGCGGCCTGCGTGGTCCGCGCCGACACTCGCGCCGACGTCAACACCCTGGTCCGGAAGAGCCTGGGCGTTCGCAAGGCGTCGTTCCACGCGATGGAGCGGGCCGTGGCCGAGTCCGGGATGGAGTACGGCGGGATCACGCCGGTCGGGCTGCCGGAGGGCTGGCGGCTGTTCGTGGACACGGCCTGCCTGGAGATCGAGATGGTGATCGTCGGCAGCGGCGTGCGCCGCTCCAAGCTGCTGCTCCCCGGTCACCGGCTCGCCGACCTGCCCGGCGCGGAGGTGCTCGGCGGGCTCGGCCGGTGACCGGCCTCGGCCCGTGCGGATCGCCCGATGGAGGGTCGCCTGTGCACGGTCTCAGGGAAGCTGCCAGACCAGCACCTCGGCGGCCCCGGACCCGGTGACCGAGGGGCCGCCCGCCGACGCGTCGCCGCCCAGCCGGACGGCGTCGCCCTCCTCGAGCCGGCCCACGCTCTCGAGCCGCACCGAACCACGGGCCACGAACAGGTGCAGGCGCGGGGCGTCCGGCAGTCCCACCGACTCCCCGGGGGCGAGCCGGGCGACGTGCAGCGCGGCGCCCGAGGTGTGGAGGCGCACCGCCGCGTCGAGGGCGGGGATGCCGGAGACGAGCGGCACCAGCCTGTCCGGTGCGACCTCCTGCTGCGCGTAGGAGGGCTCGAGTCCCGACTCGTCGGGCCGCAGCCACATCTGCACGAAGCGCGTCCGCCCGCCGGTGCCGCCGTCGTTGCGCTCGGAGTGGAGCACGCCGCTGCCGGCGCTGAGCCGCTGCACGACCCCCCGCCGCAGCACGCCGGCATGCCCCCGGGAGTCGCGGTGCTGGAGGGTCCCCTCGAGGACCCAGGTGACGATCTCCAGGTCCGTGTGCGGGTGCGTGTCGTAGCCGTGGCCCGGCGCCAGCACGTCCTCGTTGTGCGCGACGAGGACGGCCAGGCCCACGTTGCCCGGGTCGTAGTGGGCTCCGAACGAGAACGAGTGCCGTGACGTGATTCCCTCGGTGCTCGTCGTGAACCGCCCGGCTGCCCGTCGTACGTCGATCACGGGACCATCCTCGCGGACCGGCAGACGACGCCTGAACCGGTGCCAGGTCTGACAGGGTGGCCCCATGACGGAGACCCGAGCGGGCATTGGACCTCAGCGCGACCGTCCCCGGTCGGGTCCCGGTCCGCGAGCGCGGTGTGGTCGGCGGCCAGTGGTCGGACCGGCTCCGGCGGCGCAGGGTCTTCGTGATCGTCTCCGGCCCGGTGACCGGGCTCGGCGCGCTGGCGCTGGCGGTCGTCCCCTGGTCGGCCGCGGGGGTGGCTGCGGGGATGGCTGCGGGGATGGCTGCGGGGATGGCTGGGCCACGCTGCACGTCATGCGAGGGAGAGACGAGGGAGAGACACCGTGAGCACCCGCCCCCAGGAGACCAGCCCCCCCAGCAGCCGGTTCCGGAGCGCCGCCTGATGTCGGTCGACCCGGAGACCTGGCTGCTCACCAAGGACGAGCGTGGCAACGACCGCACCCGGCTGGATGCCCAGCACCCGGGCCGGCAGGCCTGGTCCCGAGGGAACCTGGTCCGACCACTCGTGCACGGGGCGACCTACTTCGCCGAGCTGTTCGAGCGGATCGAGGCCACCCGGGCCGGTGACCTGCTGTTCTTCACCGACTGGCAGGGCGACGCGGACGAGCGGCTGACCGGCGAGCCCGGCAGTGAGGTGGTCGAGGTGCTGGCCCGAGCGGACGGGCGCGGGGTCGACGTACGCGGGCTGGTGTGGCGCTCGCACCGCGAGGCGTTCGGGTTCTCCTCGGAGGAGAACCGGCGGCTCGGGGAGGAGTTGCAGAGCCGTGGTGCCGAGGCGCTGCTGGACATGCGGGTGCGCACCGGTGGCTCGCACCACCAGAAGATGGTGGTGATCCGGCACCGGGACGACCCGACCCGCGACGTCGCCTACGTGGGCGGCATCGACCTGTGCCACTCGCGCCGCGACGACCGGGAGCACCACGGCGATCCGCAGGCGCTGAAACTGGCCAAGGAGTACGGCCCCAGGCCACCGTGGCACGACATCCAGGCGGCCATCAGCGGGCCGGCCGTGCACGACGTGGAGACGGTGTTCCGCGAGCGGTGGGAGGACCCGACCCGGCTGAGCCGCAGCCCGATCTACTACACCCAGGACCGGCTGCTGGGCCTGGATGTTCGACCCGACCCGCTGCCTGCGCAGCAGCCGCCGCCGCCGCCCGTGGACGGCGGCACTCATGTCGTCCAGCTGCTGCGGACCTACCCCGACCTGCGACACGGCCGCGACTATCCCTTCGCGCGCGGTGGGGAGCGGAGCGTCGCGCGCGGTTACTCGAAGGCGGTACGACGGGCCCGTCACCTGATCTACATCGAGGACCAGTACCTGTGGGGGCACCACATCGGCAACGTGTTCACCGAGCCGCTGCGCGAGCAGCCGGACCTGCGCCTGGTGGCGGTCGTGCCGCTGCACACCGACCTGGACGGGCGGCTGTCGCGGCCGCCCCAGCTGCTCGGGCGGCGCCGGGCGATGGTCGAGATGATGCGTGCGGCACCGGACCAGGTCGCGGTCTACGGCATCGAGAACACCGCAGGCACACCCGTCTACGTGCACGCCAAGGTCTGCATCGTCGATGACACCTGGGCGACGATCGGGTCAGACAACTTCAACCGCCGGTCCTGGACCCACGACTCCGAGCTCTCAGCCGTCGTCCTGGACGAGGATCCCGATCCGGAGACCCGGTACGCCCGCAGGCTGCGGCTGGCGCTCGCCGCCGAGCACCTCGACCGCCCGGTGCCACCTGGGGGCTCCCCGCTCGACACGGTGGCCGACTGCGTCGACCCGGCCGGCATGTTCGACGCCTTCGCGCAGAGCGCCGCGCGGCTCGATGAGTGGCACGCCGGAGGTCGTGTCGGCCCGCGGCCCCCGGGCCGGCTGCGCCGGATGCAGCCCCCACAGCTCGGGCCCGTCACCAGGACGCTCGCGCTCGCGCCGTACCTCCTCCTGCACGACCCCGACGGCCGGCCTCGGCCGCTGCGTCGCACGGACGGCTTCTGAGCCAGCGACTAGGATTCGAGGCATGCGAAGGACGCTGCCGATCACCCTGGGGGTGGTGATGGTCGTGGTCGGCGCCGTCTGGACCTTCCAGGGCCTGGGCTACGTCAAGGGCAGCCCGATGACCGGTGTCGAGGTGTGGGCGGTGGTGGGTCCGATCGTCGCCGGGCTCGGCGTCGCACTTGCCTACCTCGGGGTGCGCGGCTCGCAGGGCTGACCGACCCGGGGGCCCTCGACACCTACGCTGGACGCATGGGCACGGGACACGCGCACGGCCATGCGGAGGGCCGCGCCGTCGACCGCTCCCGTCTCGCGATGGTGCTCGCGATCACCCTCGCGGTCGTGGGCGTCGAGCTGGTCGGCGCCTGGGTCAGCGGCTCGCTGGCCCTGCTTGCGGACGCCGGCCACCTGGTGACCGACGCGGCGTCGGTGGCGGTCGCGCTCTCGGCGTCCTACGTCGCCACCCTGCCCCCCACGTCGCGTCGCACCTTCGGGCTGCACCGCGTGGAGATCCTGGCCGCGCTGGTCAACGCCGTCGTGCTGCTCGGGGTGTGCGGCTACCTCGCCGTCGAGGGAGTACGCCGGCTGGTCCACCCGGCCACCGTGCAGGCCGGCCCGATGCTGGTGTTCGCGCTGGTCGGCCTGGTGGCGAACGCCGTGTCGCTGATGCTGCTCACCACGCGCAAGGACGAGTCGCTGAACATGCGGGGCGCCTACCTGGAGGTCCTCGGCGACCTGGTCGGCTCGGGCCTGGTCGTGCTCGCGGCAGCGGTCATCATGACCACCGGCGCCACCCGGGCGGACCCGGTGGCCTCGTTGCTGATCGCGGTGCTGATCCTGCCGCGGTGCGTCGGCCTGCTCCGCGACGCGGTCGCCGTGCTGCTGGAGACGACGCCGGCTCACCTCGACCTCGACGACGTGCGTGACCACCTGCTCGAGGTGCCCGGCGTCGTCGACGTGCACGACCTGCACGCCTGGACCATCACCAGCGGCATGCCGTCGCTGTCCGCGCACGTCACGGTCACCGACGGGTGCCTGGACAGGCGCGGCGTGGGACCCCTGCTCGACGAGTTCAGCGGCTGCGTGGCCGCGCACTTCTCCGTCGACCACGTGACCTTCCAGATCGAGCCGGTCAGCCATCGCGCCCACGAGCACCTCGGCGAGGCGCACGCCTGACCATTCCTACCATCCTCACCATTCCTACCGCCCCTGCCGAGTCGGCGCGTCCGCAGGCCGGAACCCTGCCGAGTCGGCGCGTCCGCAGGCCGGAACCCTGCCGAGTCGTGGGAGGTACCGGGACACCACGGCAGCACCCATGGGCACAGGTCGGCTCCGCGGTGGTCCTGGGACACGTCGACTCGCTCACGGGCCCGGCGGTGTTCTGCGAGCTGAGGCTGCTGGCCCGGGGCGACCCGGTCGACGTACGCCTCGAGGGCGGTGGCGTGGCCCAGTTCGAGGTGCGGGAGGTGGCGACGTACCGCAACCGGGACTTTCCGGCGCAGAAGATCTGCGGCTCGCACGGCTACCCGGGACTGAACCTGGTCACCTGCGGCGGTGACTACGACAAGGAGCACGGCTGCTACCAGGCGAACGTGGTCGCCTTCACCCGCCAGGTCCGCCAGCCACGCGCCTCATCCACGTGGGCAGCGGGCTGTGACAATCACGTCATGATCTACCAGCGAGGACTCGGCACCGGACCGTTGCGCGGCGTACGCGTCGTCGAGATCGCCGGCATCGGACCCGGTCCGCACGCCGCCACGCTGCTCGCCGACCTCGGTGCCGACGTGATCCGGGTGGAGCGGCCGGTGGGCGGCGCGAACCCCGGCGACCGATCCACCGACCTGCTCACCCGGGGTCGCCCGAGCGTGGCGCTGGACCTGAAGAAGCCCGACGCGGTGGCGACCGTGCTCGCCCTGGTTGCGGACGCCGACGTGCTGCTGGAGGGGATGCGGCCCGGCGTGACCGAGCGGCTCGGCCTCGGGCCCGAGGACTGCCTGGCCCGCAACCCGCGGTTGGTCTACGGCCGGATGACCGGGTGGGGCCAGGACGGTCCGCTGGCCCGCGCCGCCGGGCACGACATCAACTACATCTCCCTTGCGGGAGCGTTGCACGGCCTGGGCCAGGACCCTTCGCGCCCGCACTTCCCCACGAACCTGCTCGGCGACTTCGGTGGCGGGTCGACGTACCTCGTGATCGGGGTGCTCGCCGCGCTGCTCGAGTCGAGGGTCAGCGGCCGGGGGCAGGTGGTGGACGCGGCGATCATCGACGGTACGGCGCACCTGTCGGCGATGTTCGCCAGCATGCTGGCCAGCGGGTTCGCCCGTGAGGAGCGGGCGGCCAACCTGCTCGACGGCGGCGCGCCGTGGTACGACCTCTACGAGACCGCCGACGGGCGGCACATGTCGGTGGGGCCGCTCGAGCCGCAGTTCTATCCGGCTCTGCTCGATGGGCTCGGTCTCACCGACACTCCGGACCGCGACGACCAGTCGCAGTGGCCGAGGCTCAGGGCGCTGATCGCCGGCCGGTTCCGGGAGCGCACCCAGGCCGAGTGGACCGCAGTGTTCGACGGCACGGATGCCTGCTGCACACCGGTGCTCCAGCTGAGCGAGGCCGCACGGCACCCGCACCTCCAGGCGCGCGGGACGTACGTCGACCGCGACGGCGTCCTGCAACCGGCTCCGGCTCCCCGGTTCTCCCGGACCGAGGCGACCCTGACCACCGGGCCCTCGGTTCCTGGAGCGCAGACGCGGGAGGCGCTGACCGCTTGGGGGATCACGAACGTGGACGCGCTCATCGAGTCCGGGGCTGCCATCCAGGCCTGAACCATGCCGAGTCGGCTTGTCCGCAGGGCTGGTGGGGGTCGAGTCGGCGCGTCTGCAGGCACGCGGGGTGACGAAGCGACTCATCCCCCTGCCTGCAGGGTCGGGATGCGGCGAGGTGGAAGAAGGTACCCCCCGGGGGTATAGTGTTTTCATGGCACGGCGCATCCACGATCACCGAAACGCCGCCACGTCCTGGGCAGCAGCGACCGCTGCGACGTTGCACTGCCTGACCGGATGTGCGATCGGCGAGGTGCTGGGTATGGTGCTCGCCACCTGGTGGGGTTGGGGCACCAGGTCCAGCGTCGTCCTGGCG
>JAICWH010000199.1 GCA_025934895.1 Nocardioidaceae bacterium
AGGCCGAGCACCGCCGCCGCCGGGCTGCCGTCTTCGGTCAGTGCATCCCGTCCGACGAGGCCACCGACCCGGCTGACCTCGCTGACCTGGCCGGCTCGGGCATCGCAGCGGGCTCCGGTGACCCAGCGGGCTCCGGTGACCCAGCGGGCTCCGGTGACCCAGCGGGCTCGGATGCCGCGGCCGATGAGTGGCTGCGCAGCCAGGTGCCGCCCCACCACGGCTGACCATGCCCCACCCCCTGCCGAGTCGGCGCATCCGCTGGCCGAAACGGTGCCGAGTCGGCGCATCCGCTGGCCGAAACGGTGCCGAGTCGGCGCATCCGCAGGAAGGAGGCCGAGACGTCAGGTGAGGCCGCCGCCTCCACGTACGTTGGAGGTGCCGGGCCGACCAGCAAGCAGGTCGCGGATCTCGGTGAGCAGGGCGATGTCCGGAGCCGGCGACGCCGGCTCCTCACCCCGCGCCATCCGCGCCTGCAGCTTGTTGTAGGGCGTCACCACGAAGAAGTAGATGACGGCCGACACGATGAGGAACGCGATCACGGCGTTGAGGAACCTCCCCACGTTGACGTCGGCGATGGAGACGCTGCCGAAGTCGGGTTGGCCACCGATCTTGCTGATGAAGCTCATCAGCACGTTGGTGAACGTCGTCACCACGCTGGCGAAGGCGCCTCCCACGATGAACGCGACGGCGAGCTCGATGAGGTTGCCGCGCATGATGAAGTCCTTGAAGCCTTTGAGCATTGGAGACCCCTCGGCCGGTTCGTTGGGCTGCCACGTTAGCGCGTGAGGACCACCGAGAGGACTGACGAGACACCGGATTGCGCGATCGTCCGTGCTGAGGTCTGGCTCACGCCGAGGACGACCAGTGCTCCGTTGCCGACCTCCGGGGTGGCTTCGCTCGACCGGGGAATCGCGAGCACGGGCACCGCATGACCGACCACGGCTGCGGTCGGCTCGCCCTGCGGGTCTGCGGCGAGTACGTCGATCCGGTCACCGACCCGCAGGAGTCGAACCGCCGCGGCGTCGGCGATCCGGACCGGTAGTGCCACCAGACCCGGATAGCCGTCGAGCAAGGTGCCCGTGACCAGTCGTGCGTCGGTCAGCGGCTCACCCGCCCGGACCGGCCCGGCCGTCGTACGCCCGACAGCGTCGGACGCCGTGCCGATTGTCCCGGACGGGACACTGTCGCTGTCGAAAGCGGTGCGGTGCAGGTCGCTCGTTCGGACGACGATCCCGCCGGGAAGCTCGTGGGCCGCCGTCCACACCATGGTCCGCGGGGGTGCGGGTGCGGCGTTGGCCTGCAGAGCGACCACGACGGCGACGGCGGCGCACAGCGCGGCCAGGGGGCGCCGCCGCGCCAGGACGACACGACGCAGACGGCGCAGGGAGAGGAGGAGACGGCTCATCCCTGAAGGCTAGGAACTTCGAGGGATCGGCGTCGTCCGTCATCCACAGGCAGCCGCCACGGGTCAGGCGGCGCTGGGTGAGTCCTTCGTGCTGGCGGCCTTGGCATAGCTCTTGGCGGCGGGCTTGTCGGCGCTCGAGGAGTCGCTGCCCGACGACTCGCCGCTGGAGGAGCCGGGCTTGGAGTCGGACGTGGAGTCGGCGGCCTTCACGGGCTTGCCGTCGGCCTTGCCGTTGGTCTCGGTCGAGCGGCTGTCGGTGCGGTAGAAGCCCGAGCCCTTGAACACGACACCCACCGCGTTGAAGACCTTCCGCAACCGGCCCTGGCACTGCGGGCACACCGTGAGAGCGTCGTCATCGAAGCTCTGGAACTGCTCGAACGAGTGGTCACACTCGGTGCAGGCGTACTGGTAGGTGGGCACTGGTCCTCCATGGAGCTCATGCGGCGCCCGGTTGGTGAGTTGGCACTCTGAGGCGTCGACTGCTAAGTATCTCAACACGGCCGCGTTTCGCAAACTTCCCGAACCCTGCGGATGGGCCGACTCGACGGGGCAGAAGGCACAATGGCGGCCGTGCCCGCGTCCGTAGAGCCCTCGCGACGCCGGGAGCCGGAGACCTCGCCACCCGGACCGACGCGCGGGTTCCGGGCCTGGCCGCGCTGGGGCCGCTGGTCGACGTACGCCGCGACCGTGCTCGTCCTGGCTCTGGTGGCCGGTCTCGTCGCGGTCGTGGAGGTGGTCCGGTGGTCGTTCCCGCAGACCGACGGGGAGATCGCCGTGCCCGGTCTGAACAGCGAGGTGAGGGTGCTCCGGGACGACCACGGGATCCCGCAGGTGTACGCCAGCACCGGCCACGACCTGTTCTACGCCCAGGGGTTCACCCAGGCCCAGGACCGCTTCTTCGAGATGGACGTGCGGCGGCACACCACCGCCGGCCGACTCTCGGAGATGTTCGGCGCCACGACCCTTGGCATCGACGAGACGGTCCGGACGATGGGCTGGCGGCGGGTCGCCCAGCAGGAGCTGTCCCGGTTGAGCCCGGAGACCGAGAGCTACCTGCAGGCCTTCAGCGACGGCGTCAACGCCTACATCCACCAGCACACCCCCGCCCAGATGTCCCTGGAGTACACCCTGCTTGGCCTGTCCGGCCTCCACTACCAGGTCGCGGACTGGACCCCCGTGGACTCCGTCTCCTGGCTCAAGGCGATGGCGTGGAACCTCAGCGGAAACATGCGGGACGAGGTCCAGCGGGGCCTGCTGTCGGGGACCCGCACGCCCGCGGAGATCGCCAGCCTCTACCCGCCGTACCCCTATGCCCGGCACCGCCCGATCGTCGATCAGGGTGCCGTCGTGGACAACGTCTTCGAGCAGGACGCGACCGCTCCCGGGACCCGCAAGCCCGCCCGCCCGCCGCTGGGACACGGCGCGCGGCAGGCCCTGCGGCGCGTGGGCCGCGTGCTGGACGCGATGCCGCAGACGCTCCGGTCCGGCGACGGGCTCGGCTCCAACGCGTGGGTGGTCGACGGGGAGCACTCGACGACCGGCAAGCCGATCCTCGCCAACGACCCGCACCTCGGCGTGTCGGTGCCCGGCATCTGGTACCAGATGGGCCTGCACTGCACCCGGCTGACCCCGCGGTGCCCGTTCGACGTCACCGGCTTCACGTTCGCCGGCCTGCCCGGGGTGGTGATCGGCCACAACCAGCAGATCGCCTGGGGGTTCAGCAACCTGGGCGCCGACGTGCAGGACCTCTACCTGGAGAAGGTCACCGGCCGGACCTACCTGTACGACGGGCGACAACGCCCCCTGCGGATGCGCGACGAGGCGATCAGGGTGCACGGCCGCGACAAGCCGTTCCGGTTCACGGTCCGCGCGACCCGCCACGGACCGCTGCTCTCCGACGTGGACAGCACCCTGAGCACCGTCGGCGCGAACTCGCCCGCCGGGGCCCACGCCCCGCCGAGGGGCAACGGCTACGCGGTGTCGCTCGAGTGGACCGCCCTGACCCCCGGCCGCACCGCCGACGCCCTCTTCGGGTTCGACCGGGCAACCACCTGGCGGCAGTTCCGCCACGCGGCGCAGGACTTCGCCGTGCCGTCGCAGAACCTCGTGTACGCGGACCGGGCCGGCAACATCGGCTACCAGGCACCCGGCCGCATCCCGATCCGCAAGTCCGGCGTCACCGGCGACCTCCCGGCCCGGGGCTGGCTGCGGGCCGACGACTGGACCGGGACCTACGTGCCGTACGCCGCGCTGCCCAGCGTCCTGAACCCCTCCAACGGGCTCGTGGCGACCGCCAACCAGGCCGTCGTAGCCAAGGACTACCCCTACTACCTGGGCGACTCGTGGGCCTACGGCTACCGCAGCCAGCGGATCTTCGACCTGCTGACCCGCAAGCCGAGGCTCAGCGTCGCGGACATGTCCCGGATCCAGCTGGACACTCGCAACGGCTTCGCACCGACCCTGGTGCCCTACCTGCTCAAGATCTTCATGCCCTCGCAGTACCTCTCCGGCGGTCAGCGGCTCCTCCAGGGCTGGAACTTCGAGCAGGGCGCCGACTCCGCGGCAGCCGCCTACTACAACGCGGTCTGGAGGAACACGCTCGCACTGACCTTCCACGACGACCTCGAGCGGCCAGTGTGGCCGGACGGGGACGGCCGCTGGTTCGAGGTGATGCGCACGCTGCTGGCGCACCCGGACAACTCCTGGTGGGACGACTCGAGGACCGACGGCGTCATCGAGGAGCGCGACGACATCCTCAGCAAGGCGATGAAGGAGGCCCGCGACGAGCTGGTCCGCCGGCAGGCGAGACGCGCCGTGGACTGGACCTGGGGTCACCAGCACCAGCTGGACCTGCGCAACCAGACCCTCGGCCAGTCCCACCAACGGCTGGTGCGCTGGCTCTTCAACCGGGGCGGCTACCAGGTCGGCGGCGGCGGCGAGGTCGTCGACGCCACGCACTGGAACGCCGCGGCGACGGGCTGGGACAGCTACCACGTCACCGCGGCCCCGTCCATGCGGATGGTGGTCTCGCTCGCCGACCTCGACGACTCGAGGTGGGTCAACCTCACCGGCGCCTCAGGGCACGCGTTCGACCCCCACTACGTCGACCAGACCCGCCTGTGGGCCGACGGTCGCACGCTCGCCTGGCCGTTCACCCACAGCGCCGTCTCGGCCGCGACCCGCAGGACGCTGACCCTCACACCCGCCGCAGACGGGTGACGCCCGACGGGGTGACGACGGCGGTCACCGGCCGGTCGTGCGGGCCCGCCGGGACCTCGTCGACCAGCTCGTCGTCGTAGAGCAGGGTGCAGGTGAGCGTCCCCACCGGCACCCGGCCGAGCGCCCGGTCGTAGCAGCCACCACCCTGGCCGAGCCGCATCCCCGTGCGGTCCACGGCCTGCCCCGGCGTGAGGACCACGTCGGCCGTCGCGACCGCGTCGAGCCCGAGCCGGGGTCCCTCCGGCTCGAGCAGCCCGCGTCGGGCGCGGACCAGGCCGGTCGGTCCGTCGTACACCGCCCAGTCGAGGTCCAGGTCGGGCAGCACCACGGGGACGATGACCCGGCGGCCCAGGTCCAGCAGCTGCTCCAGCAGGGGTCCGGTGCCCGGCTCGTTGCTGACCGAGACGTAGGCCGCGACGGTGGCCGCCCGTCGTACCTCCGCAGTGCCGAGCAGGTGGTCTGCGATCGAGCGTGCCGACTGGGCCACGTCCCACAGCGAGCGGCGGTTGCGGGCCGTCACGAGCCGGTCGCGCATCGCCGTCTTGCGCGCGGCCGTCGCGTCGAGGTTGCCACGAGGGATGGGGTCCACACGCACGACGCTACCCACC
>JAICWH010000158.1 GCA_025934895.1 Nocardioidaceae bacterium
AGCGACGCGTTCCACACCGGCGCGTACGTCGTCCTGCAGCCAGTGCTGCGGCAGGCCGGCGAGCGCCTTGGTGGCCAGCCGGATGTCGCGGATGTTGTCGATCTCGAGCAGGGCGGTCAGGAACTCCTCGAGCCGCGGCCACGGCATGTTCGCGACGTCGCCGCCGGAGACCACGACGTCGCGCACGGCCGGCGTACGACGCAGGTAGTCCAGCATCGACGCGTGCCGGTCGATCGGCTTGCCGAGGAACTTGAGCTTGTCGATGGTGGCGGTGGAGTTGCCCACGAGGTCCATCCGCGTGCAGTGGCCGCAGTACTGCGGGCACGTCGGCAGCAGCTCGGCGAGCACCTTGGTGGGGTAGCGGTGGGTCAGCCCCTCGGCGACCCACATGTCGTGCTCGTGCAGCGAGTCCCGGGTGGAGTGCGGGTGCGAGGGCCAGTCGGTGCGCCGGTCGGAGAACACCGGCAGCATGTAGCGGCGCACCGGGTCGGCGTGGACCGCCTCGGTGAGCGACCCCGGCGCACCGGGCACGGCGCGCGGCGCCATCGTGTTCATCATCTGCGGCGGCACCAGCATCGACATGGTGGCCCGCTCCCGCTGGTCGCGCTCGAGGTCGGCGTAGAAGGCCTCGTCCACCAGGTCGCCCCACAGCAGCCGCAGCTGGCGGAGGTTCTTGACACAGTGGGCGCGTTGCCACTGCACCGACTCCCACTCGGCCGCGGTCACGTCGCGCCAGCCAGGGAACCGGGTCCAGTCCGGCTCGACGAGCTCCTCGCGACGGTAGGGGTAGGGCTGGCCCGAGCCCTCCCAGGCGCCCGAGGAGGCGATCGTGGTGTCGATGCTCATCGGGGATCACCTCTCACGTTCTCGGCCGTGCGTTTGGACAGTTCCGTCCTGCACATGTCACGATACGCAAAGGATCTTCGGTCTGTCGAATGAATCACCGGAGGATCTCCGGACGGAAGAGGAGCCTGACCGTGCGTGTCCCCTTCAGCCCGGTCGGGCTGCACCGCGTCGTCGCCCCGGTCGGGGTGCTGCCGCAGGCCGCGGAGCGCCTGGACACCCGCCGCGAGGTGTGGCCCGACGAGACGCGGGTCCGGGTCGAGCGGCTGAACCTGGACGCTGCGTCCTTCCGCCAGCTCGACGAGACCTACGACGGAGACGGCGACCGGCTGCGGGCCGCGGTGCTCGACATCGTCGCGCGCCGAGGGAAGATGCAGAACCCCGAGACCGGCTCGGGCGGGATGCTGGTCGGCACCGTGGAGGAGGTCGGGCGAGAGTCCCCGCTCGGCCTCCGGGTCGGGGACCGGGTCGCCACCCTCGTCTCCCTGACGCTCACCCCGCTGGTCATCGAGGACGGCCTCGGGCGGTGGGACGGCCGCTCCGAGCAGGTCCCGGCCGACGGCTACGCCATCCTCTTCGGCCGGTCCATCGCCGCGGTGCTGCCCGAGGACCTCCCTCCGGAGCTGTCCCTCTCGGTGCTGGACGTCTGCGGGGCACCGGCGCTGACCGCGCGCGTCGTCGGCCGGTACGTCGACCCCGTCGTCGCCGTGGTCGGGGGCGCCGGCAAGTCGGGCTCCCTCTCCCTGGCCGCCGCGAAGAGCGCCGGCGCGTCACGCACCATCGGCGTCGTCCCACAGCCGGCGGAGGCCGACCTGCTCGTCGGGGCCCGGGTCGCCGACACGGTGGTGGTCGCCGACGCGCGCGACCCGGTGGCCCTGTCCGAGGCCGTCACCCGCGCCGGTGGCCCCGCCGACGTCACGGTCGTCTGCGTCGACGTACCCGGCTGCGAAGGCGGCGCGATCCTCAGCACCAGCGACGGCGGCACCGTCATCTTCTTCTCGATGGCGACCTCCTTCAGCGCCGCCGCGCTCGGCGCCGAGGGGCTGGCGGCCGACGTGACGATGCTGGTCGGCAACGGCTACCTGCCGGGACATGCCGACTATGCGCTGTCGGTGCTCCGCGGCCACCCGGGCGTGCGCCGGCTGTTCGAGCGCCGGCTGATGTCGGCGGATGCTGCGAAACTGAAGCCGTGACCAGGATCCTGCTTCACGGTGGCTACGTGCACGCACCGACCGACCCGCACGCCTCCGCGCTCTGCATCGACAGCGGTGTCATCGTGTGGACCGGCGACGACGACGCCGCCGTGCACTTCGCCGACAACGCGGACCGGGTCGTCGACCTCGGCGGCCGCCTGGTCACTCCCGCATTCGTCGACGCGCACGCCCATCTCGCCCAGACGGGCTTCGCCGCGACCGGGGTCGACCTCAACGGCGCGGCGAGCCTGCACGACGCGCTCGACCGGGTCTCCGCTCACGCGCGCGCCACCACCGCTGCCGTGCTGCTCGGGTTCGGGTGGGACGAGACGATGTGGCCCGAGCATCGCGCCTTCACCCGCGAGGAGCTGGACCGCGCCACCGACGGGCGCCCCGCGTTCCTCTCCCGCGTCGACGTGCACTCCGCCGTGCTCTCCACCGCCTTCCTGGACGCGTGTCCCCAGGTCACGCGCGCCGAGGGGTACGACGCCAGCGGCCGGGTCCTGCGCGACGCGCACCACGTCGCGCGCACCGGCCTGTTCGCGCTCCAGCCGCAGGCCGACCGCGAGGAGGCGATCCTGCACGCGCTGCGCGCCGCCGCCGGGGCCGGCATCGGCATGGTGCACGAGATGGGTGCGCCGCACATCTGCCCGCCGCGGGACCTCGAGACACTCGCAGCCCTCAGCGAGGCCGTCGCCATCGGGAAGCGGCCCGCACTGCCGGAGGTCGAGCGCTACTGGGGGTCCCTGGACGTCGCGCAGGCGCAGGCGCTGGGGTGCACGGGGGCCGCCGGCGACCTCTGCATGGACGGCTCGATCGGCTCGCACACCTCCGCGCTTCACAAGCCCTTCGCGGACGCGCAGACCAGCGGCCACCTGTATCTCGACGCCGCTCAGGTCACCGCGCACGTCATCGCGTGCACCGACGCGCAGATCCAGGCTGGCTTCCACGTGATCGGCGACCGGGCCGTGTCCGAGGTGGTCGCCGGGTTCCGCGCCGCGGCCGAGGTGCTCGGCGCTGCGGCCGTCGTGCAGGGTCGGCACCGGCTCGAGCACGTCGAGATCGCCACCACCGAGGAGATGACCGTGCTGGGCAGCCTCGGTGTCACGGCCAGCATGCAACCGATGTTCGACGCCCTCTGGGGCGGCGAGGACGGCGTCTACGCCCAACGACTGGGGGTGGACCGGGCCAGGTCCATGAACGCGTGGGCCTCGATGAGCAAGGTCGGCGTGCCGTTGGCGTTTGGCTCCGACACTCCGGTGACCCCGTTCGCGCCATGGGCCGGGGTGCGCGCCGCCGCCTGGCACCACACCGAGACCGAGCGCATCACCGCCCGCGCCGCCTTCAACGCCCACACCCGGGGCGGGTGGCGGGCCGCCCGCCGTGACGACGGCGGGGTGATCGCTCTCGGCGCGCCCGGAAGCATCGCCGTGTGGGACGTGCCCGGGGACCTGGTCGTCCAGACCCCCGACGCCCGGGTCGCGGCGTGGTCCACCGACCCCCGCGCCGGCGTGCCGCAGCTGCCCGACCTGCACCCCGACGTCGACCTGCCGACCTGCGTGCTGACGCTGGTCGGTGGGGAGGTCGCCTTCGAAGAGAGCGGAGCCTTGACATGAGCACCCCCCGACCGCCCGCCCGACGGAGCAAGCTCGACCTGGACCCGGTCACCGTCCGGAAGGCCCGCAGCCTGGCCCGGCAGGCGGGGCGCCCGATCGTCGACCTGGCCCAGAAGCACACCACCGTCTCGGTCGAGCGCGCGACGCTGCGGCTGGCGGGGCTGTCCGGCGCGGACCCGGACGGCACCCCGTGGGTGAACCGGCTGCTGGACGCCGTACGCGGTGACGTCGGGATCGAGCACGGCGTCGCGCTGCCCGTCTGGGATGCACTCGTCCGCGGTGAGGCGGAGGACCTGGAGACCCTGGCGCAGAAGGCGTCGGCCGGCTCGGTCCGGTTCCGGCTGCCCGAGGGCCGCGACCTGACCCGCGCGAGGTCCGCAGCCACCCGGCAGGTCGGCGCCGGGATCCGTCGCATGGACGCCCGCCGCCGCGAGCGCGAGCGGCTGGTCCGGCGCTACGGCGACCCGCAGCACCAGCCGTGGATCTACCTGATCGTGGCCACCGGGGACATCTACGAGGACATGCCGCAGGCGCAGCAGGCCGCCCGGGAGGGCGCCGACGTGATCGCGGTGATCCGGTCCACCGGCCAGTCCCTGCTGGACTACGTGCCCGAGGGGCCGACCCGGGAGGGGTTCGCCGGCACCTACGCCACCCAGGACAACTTCCGGCTGATGCGGGCCGCCCTCGACGAGTCGAGCAAGCGGCTGAGGCGCTACGTGCGGCTGACCAACTACGCCTCGGGCCTGTGCATGCCGGAGATCGCCGCCCTCGCCGGCCTCGAGCGGCTGGACATGATGCTCAACGACTCGATGTACGGCATCCTGTTCCGCGACATCAACCCGGTCCGCACCTTCGTCGACCAGCGGTTCAGCCGCCAGGTGCACGCCCGCGCGGGGATCATCATCAACACCGGTGAGGACAACTACCTCACCACCGCCGACGCCGTGGAGGCGGCGCACACGGTCACGGTGAGCCAGCTGCTCAACGAGTACTTCGCGAAGGAGGCCGGGCTCGAGGACTGGCAGCTCGGCCTGGGACACGCGTTCGAGATCGACCCGGACCTGCCCGACAGCTTCCGGATGGAGCTGGCGCACGCGATGCTGGCCCGCGACCTGTTCCCGAAGGCACCGCTGAAATGGATGCCGCCGACCCGGCACATGACCGGCGACGTCTTCCGTGGCTACCTCCTCGACGCGTTCTTCAACCTCGCCGGAGTGCTCACCGGGCAGAGCATCCTGCTGGTCGGCATGATGACCGAGGCGGTCGTCACACCGTGGCTGTCCGACCGGGACCTGGCGCTGCAGAACGTCCGCTACGTGATGAACGCCGCCGGCAGCCTGCACGAGGACTTCCGCCCGGCCCCGGACGGGTTCATCGCCCAGCGCGCCCGCCAGGTGCTGGCCGAGAGCATCGACCTCCTCGAGCGGATCCTCGCGCACTCCTCGAACGCCGGCCTGCTGGACGCGATCGCCGACGGCACCTTCGGCCTGATGAAGCGGCCCGCCGACTCCGGCCGCGGCCTGGAGGGGGTCGCCCGCAAGGCGCCCGGCTACGTCAACCCCGCCACTGACCTCCTGGAGGCACCGTGAACGACACCGTCGTGAGCCCCGGCCCCATCGTGCGGCCCTACGGCGACACCACGGGTGACGGCATGGTCCAGGTGTCGTTCACGCTGCCGATCCCGCACTCCAAGGTCGCCGAGGGCGCCGCGGCCCAGCTGGCCGCGAAGATGGGCATCGAGCCCGCGCTCGTCGTGCACGCGAAGCCGATGGGCCCCGGGTTCACGTTCTTCGTGGTCTACGGTCGCGTCAACCACCTGGTGGACGTCTCCGCGGTGCAGGTCGTCGAGCGCGACTACCCGCTGCTGGCAGCCAAGGAGGTCAACCTGGCGATCCGCACGGGGCTGCGCCGGCGGCTGGTCGTGGTGGGCGCCTGCATCGGCACCGATGCGCACACGGTCGGCATCGACGCGATCCTCAACATCAAGGGGTTCGCAGGCGAGAAGGGCCTGGAGTACTACCGCGAGCTCAAGGTCGTCAACCTCGGCGCCCAGGTGTCCGTCCCCCGTCTCGTCGAGCGGGCGCAGGCCGAGAAGGCGGACGCGGTCCTGGTCTCCCAGGTCGTCACCCAACGCGACGCGCACGTGAGCAACACCAAGCAGATGTCGGCGGCGTTCCGCGAGGCCTACCCGAGCCACCGCCGGCCCCTGCTGATCGTCGGGGGCCCGCGCTTCGACGAGTCGATGGCCGACGAGCTCGGGGTGGACCGGGTCTTCGTGCGGGGTACGACGCCCGGCGAGGTCGCGTCCTACCTCACCCACCAGCTGGTCACCAGGAGGGCACGATGAGCACCGACTCCCCCGACGCACACGTGGGGCTGGTGGTGACGCACCGCCGCTACGTGCCCTTCTCGCACGCGCACTACGCGGGGCACCTCGTCGACGGCGCCTACTCGCTGGGCCTGTTCGGGGACGTCGCCACCGAGGTGTGCATCCGCGCCGACGGGGACGAGGGGCTGTTCGCCTCCTACTCCGACGTGCAGTTCGTCTCTCCGGTCCGGGCGGGGGACCTGCTCGAGGTGACCGCGGAGGTGGTGGCGGTCGGCAACCGGTCGCGGACCCTGGTCTTCCGGGCGGTGGTGGTGGGCCGCGGTCGGCCCGACGTGTCGCCGTCGGCGGCCCGGCTCCTCGACGAGCCGCTGCTGGCCACCACCGCGACGGGGGTCGTGGTCGTGCCCTCCCGGGGGTCGCTCGAACCCGGGCCGGGCGACGAGTAGACCGGTCGGCGTGTCTGGTGCGACACGCCGACGACCGGAGAATAACGGGTCTTCGACGGGTGTCCAGGGCACCGGGCTGACCTGCGCCGATGTCGAGAAAGCGCTGGTCAGCGGCGGGTTGACACCTACCCCCCGGCGCCGACAGGCTCTGCGGAAGTTCCACCGAGCAGGTCGGCGCACGGTGCTGACGTCCACGTGGCCGCGTGACCGGGTCGGGTACCACGAACCCGGTGCGATGCGGTTCCCGGAGGTCCGGCGCTGCTCCGACGGGGTGGACGCGCACGAGAGCCCGATGCCCAGTAGACAACGGTCTCGGCTCCCGCATCCAGCGGGGGAGAGGTCGGTCCGAAGGGTAGCGGGCTCTTGTCGCGTACCGCCACGTAGGTTCACTCGGTAGGTTTGCTGCGGTCGCGGGCCCGCGACGCAACCGAAGGGGGACACCGGTGAGGCGGTTCGCGCGGACGGTGGCCGCGGCGCTGGCCGGCGTCGGCGCCGGCCTGGCGTTCGAGCCCTACCACTGGGCCTGCCTGCTGCCGGTGGCGGTGGCCGCGCTGACCCTGCTGTGCGTGGGCCGCACGCTGCGCTCCGGGTTCTGTCTGGGGTTCGTCTTCGGCACGGCCTTCATGCTGGTCCTGCTGCCCTGGCTGCGAGTGATCGGCGTCTACGCCTGGATCCCGCTGGCGGTCCTGGAGGGGTTCTTCTACGGCATCGCCGGCTTGGTCACCGGTGCGGTGGCCGGCCCCGCCGTACGCCTGCGCCTGTGGCCGGTGTGGGCCGCCTGCTCGTGGGTGCTCCTCGAGGCGTTGCGGGCCAGCGTGCCGTTCGGCGGCTTCCCGTGGGGACGGCTGTCGTTCGCGGTCGAGGACACCCCGGTCGCGCCGGCGCTGGCCTACGTCGGGGCCGCGGGCGTGACGTTCCTGGTGGCCCTGACGGGCACCACGCTGGCCTGGGTGCTCTCCCGCGGCCGGCGGCAGCCGGTGCGGGCGGTGCTGGCGCTCGCCGCCGCCCTCGCCGCCGCGAGCCTCGCGTCGCTGGTTCCCTGGCAGGCGACCCGGCCCTCGGACCCGCAGGTGCGGGTGGCCGCCGTGCAGGGCAACGTGCCGGGTGAGGGCTTGGACGCGTTCGAGGAGCGCCGGCTGGTGCTCGACGACCACGTGGAGGCGACCCAG
>JAICWH010000223.1 GCA_025934895.1 Nocardioidaceae bacterium
GCGTGGCGCGGGCTCGTGCCGTGGGGCATGCTCGCTCGGCTGACCGTCGGGGTCGTGCCCGCAGCGTTCCTGGGTGCCCTCGTCAACGCGAGGCTGCCCGCGTCCGTCGTACTGCTCGGGTTGGCGGCTCTCACGCTGTTCGTCGGCGTGCAGCAGCTGCGGCCGCGGACCGTCAGAGAGACGCGGGACGGGCTGGGCACGGCGGCGCTGGTCGCGGTCGGCGCCTTCGTCGGGTTCGGATCCGCGCTCACCGGGACCGGAGGGCCGGTACTGCTCGTGCCGGTCCTGCTGACGCTGGGGGTAGCGCCGTTGCGGGCGGTCGCGGCGAGCCAGGCGGTGCAGCTGCCCGTGGTCGTCGCCGGCTCAGTCGGTTACCTGCAGACGGGCCTCATCGACGTACGCCTGGGCACCACGCTGGGCTGCCTCGCCGCGGTCGCGGTCGCGGCCGGCGCGCTGGTGGCCACCCGCATCCCCGCCCAGGGGCTGCGGCGGATCGTGGCACTGGCGTGCATCGCAGCGGGGGTGTTCCTGGTAGTCCGCGGGGTCGGGTGAACGGGCTGTGGCTCGGTCCGTGGACCGGAAGGTCGGCGGCCGCCCTCCCGGGGTGCCCGTCCTCTGGTGGTACGGAACACAGACTGTGAGTACCTCACCGACGCTGGTTCCTCGCGCAAAGTGAGGCTACGGCGTGCCGGGCTTTGCCACTGACAGGAAGACCCGCCCACCCGGCGCGGACCGTAAGCGATCCGCTATCGGAGCGGCTGTCCCGGACCTCAGCGCGACGTCGTGGCTTCCGTATCGTGGCCGGCTGACCGCCCTGTTCCCGACTTCCCGACCACCTGGGCCCACCTCGAGGCCGCGGTCGACATTCTCCGTGCACCCGGGCGGACCTGAGCCTCTCGCAGCACGACCGCTCGCCGACCTGCGCCGGCGGATCGACACCCCCGAGTGGCCCAGTCAAGGCCGGGCCGGCTCTCCCGCGCCGGTGGACGACTCGGCGATCTGCTTGATCGCGGCGAGCGTCTTCGGGATGCCGTCGAGGGCCTGCTGCGTGCGGTCGGCGATCTCAACGGGCGCCTGGTCGCCGTACTTCTCCTCGAACATGGCGATCCCGCCGGGCAGGAACTCCAAGGACTCGGTGAGCGTCGTCCCTGTCTGGGCGGGGGCGCGGGTCGATGACGCCGACCCTCAGGCAAATTCCGGCCCCGCAGTGTGATTCTGCGCGCTCGGAAAGGGCGGCGCCGTCTATTGTTTCGGCGTACAGGTTTGTTCCTAGTCAGGGGTTGTTGAATGACGACATTCGGTGAGGCGCGTGAGATCGTCGATGCTTTCGCTGCTGCGTTGAACGCGAAGGATGCTGAGGCGCTCGGCGAGCTCTTCAGCGACGACGCCGAGTTCGTCAACATCCTTGGCATGCGAATGCGTGAGCGTGAAGGCATCGTGGCCGGGCATGCCTGGGCTTTCGCTGGACCTCTGCAGGGGCGCGTCATCGACTTCGACGCTGTCGACGAGCTGCATGTCACCGACGACGTCAGCTTGTTGCACGCGCATTGCGTCCGCAGGCGCCTTCCGGACTCGCCCGTCGCAGGGCTCCCGGACGGCGCCTCGGTCCTTGTCTTCGTCGCCCGTCGCGGCCCCGACGGCTGGCAGGCAGTCGCCGCGACGAACGTTACCGAGGCTCCCCCACCCGCCTGACATCGCAGCCGGACGACGCACCAAGGCATTTAAGGGGATGGGGCAGACTCCGGGAGCGGGTCCGAGTCATTCCACCGTATGACTGTCAGGCGTTGGCCGGACGCTCTGGTCCATTTGCTCACGCAAGCGGACCTGTCACTGGCACGTGCTGCCTGTGCCAGATCGGACGCTGTGCCGCGCCTGTCAGGCCTAGCCTGCATAGGCTCACCTGATGCCCACTTCACCAAAGACCAGCCGCCGTCGCGCGGACGTGACGGAGGCCGAGCTGATCGGTGGCGTCGAGAAGCGCGACCTCGTTATCGAGGATTACAACCCGACGTGGCAGGAGGAGTACGCGGCGCACCTGGAGCGCATCATCAACGCGTTGGGCGAGTATGCCGCCGCCGTGGAGCACATCGGCTCCACCTCCGTGCCAGGCCTGGCAGCCAAGCCGATCATCGACGTGCTGGTCACCGTGCCGGACATCACCGCCGAAGAGGACTACCTCGACCCGCTGTTGGCCGCCGGCTACCAACTACGGGTTCGCGAGCCTGGACACCGCATGGTCCGCAACCCGGAGCGCGACGCGCACGTCCACGTGCTTGAGGTGAACGATTCGGCCGCCTTCGACTACCTACTGCTTCGAGACCGCCTCCGCACCGACGCACAGGACAGGGCTGACTACGAACGCACCAAGCGGGACCTCGTGCAACGCGACTGGTCCGACATGAATGCCTACGCCGAGGCCAAGAGCGAAGTCATTGAGGGCATCAAGGCACGGGCACGGGCACGGGCCGAGCGAGGTGACAAGTAGCGAGGGACCGACCCTGCGGCCGGTTCGCTCTCCAGTGCGGATCGCTGCGCAACTTCGATGCGCGGACCACCAACCGTCCCCGGGCGGAGCAACCCCGAGGAGCAGCCCTGCTACATCGGGCGCGGCTGTCGGCGTCACGGTCACCGGTCCTTCCAGGACGCTGAAGGCGCTCGTCGCTGAGACCGGACCCGAGCAGTGGTCGGTCGCGGTGTGAGGAGACGGCAGTGGCGGAGCGGGACCGGCCCGAAGTCCGGCTGTGCGGGGAATCTGCGCTACGCCATCACGTTCGGGTCACACATTTCCTCCCTGGGGCCGGTCCGGGCCTTCGCCGGCGCCCGTGACACTCCGGCTGAAGCTCGCTCGGCAGCCTCCGTCCGGCACAGCGGTCGTCGTCGCCACCCCGGGAGCGTGAGTCGGACCCTTGGACGTAATTGAGCAGCCCGTCGAGAGCACCGCCAGAGTCCGCGGTACATGTGAACCGCCCTGCTCAAGGGCGCGATCCTGGCGATCGGCGGTGGACTGCTGGCGGCGCCCGCCGACATTCGGCTCGCCGTGTGGTCGGACCCGCGCTGGTGGATGCTCTCACCCGCTTCGGCCCTCGTCGTCTCGTCCGCGGCGCCGCCTGGCTGCTAGCTGTCCTCGGGTTGGCGACCGGCCTCAGTCTGGGCCGCAACATCGAGGGGCTTGTTGAGGCCGGGCTGACGCAGTTGCCCGCGGTGTGGCTCGTCGTCGGCCTCGCAGTCGTTCTGTACGCCGTCCGCAGCGAGTGGTCGGGTTCTTGCTCGGGGGTTGCTCGCGCGCGTCAGCCGGGCAGTCCTCGCCGATGCCCAAGGTGAGACCGAGCGTCCACACCACTGACTCGAATCGTCTCCGGCTACCCATAACTGGGCGACCGTAGACGACCCGGCCACGTTGACCTGCAAGCCGGGGACAGAACCCGGGCTGGCCGCCTAGAAAGTGCCTTCTCAACCCCGCGTGATCGGGAGCCGGAAGATGCATCTTCGCAGGTCAGGAGCACCTTTACTATCCGACCACGACCGTGCTCATGGAGGAGGCAGGCTCGTGCTCAGGCCCATTGACGACTCCCGGAACCAGATCCTGGACCCCGCCATGGAAGCTGTCGGCTTCAAGCGCGGTGTCGACTCGGAGTGGAGCAGCTTCGAGCCGCACGCCGTGACGATGGGCCGGCAGACCCAGGACGCGTGAGGAGGCCCGGATGCGCACGCTGACC